>QHBP01000237.1:4938-13765 GCA_003244175.1 Chloroflexota bacterium
CCGCCTCGGTGATACGGAACATCGACGCGGCTTCACCCTGCTGTGAGTCCAGATCCACCAAGCCCAACCAGTGCAGCGGCTCTGCGACGACCACGCGGATGACCTCAGCCTCGACCATCTCCCAATTCGGCTCCTCGCCCTCGTCATCCAGGGACACAAACGACAACTGCAGATGGTTGACACCTCCATACGGATCGGGCGTGTATCCGTAGTAGGCATACCTGTTTGCGGACCAATCTCGCGGCAACAGGAACTCAAAGTCCCGCTTGCGCATCCGATCGACGAGGTGCCGCATCGGGATCCACTCTCCGGCTGGCAGCCCGGCGATTTCCTGCAGGACCCGCTTCCGCGCCGCCGTGATACCGGGGCCGTTCAGCCAGTCCCTGGGTGTAACCGAGACCTGACGCAGCCGCGCCAGCTCGGACCATCCCTCGGTCTCGCGATACGACTCATAAACCTTGCGTTGCCGCTCGCCTCGAGGGAGGGACAGGAAGGTCATCGTTGCCTCTCCCAGACGCAGGCCCTGCGCACCCGGAGTCAGCAAGCCAAGCTGTTCCGCCACCGTCCGAAGCAGGGGGAGCCGGCCAAGCTCCGCTTCCGACTTCACTCTGGAAGCTCCCTCCGGCAGACGCAGGGACTCGTCGATCTGCACCAGCGTGCGCTTCGCGATTTGCCCCTTGACCGTCAGCGGAATCGGCTGCTTCTGGGCAAAGCTCAGCAGTAGGTAGATGTCGCGCAGAAATGCATCGAGGTTCGCTAACTGTTCCGCCGGCGGAGCCTCCGCCGTCTCCACGGGCATCAGCACCGCCGGCAGGTGCCGCAGAATGGCGTCCGGAATAAGGAGATACTGTCCTACGGTGCCGAGCGTCTGGGTTTTGGAGGTCTGCCCGGCGTTCGAGGTGAACACGAGGCCTAGCACGCCCAGCCGGGCGACGATATCCGCGAGCCTCCTGGAACCACGTGCCGCGGGAGAGCCGCGCTCTCCCTGCGCGGCGCTCCCGCCCCTACGGGCCGGGAGATCGATCCTGCCCTCGGCCAGCAGCTGATCCCGGATCACGCTCGTTACCACTTCTCCACCCGCTAGAATCAGCAGGTCCAGCAGCGCCCGCTCCACAGGTTCCAGATCGGCCAGCGCGGCGTTGATGGCTTCACTAGTGTAGAGACTCTTCGCCACCAGATTCACCAGGGCATCCTTGCCCTTTGCCTTGTAGTCGATGTCGCGTGCGCGTGCCATGTGTACCAGCGCACCATGGTCGAACGGGCGGAGCAGATCCGCCGCCGGACGGGAACGTGGTGTGCGAGCCATCACGCCTCCTCGGCCACACGTGGCGTATAGCCCAAGCGGGTCAGCTCGGCCACCAGCTCATCCACGTTCACCGGTCGGACCGCGACCAGGCGGGGAGAGAACGTGTACACCAGCATGTCTTGCAAGCTGCTGGAGGCGAGAATCTCTCGCAGCAACAGGTCGTCGCCCAGCTCGACGAGAGTGAGGTCGTCGTACAGCCGCACGGTTCCGTAGCGTGTCCACCACTCCTCGATGGTGGGACCGAGTGTCCCCGCCAGTCGCTCGTCCCCATATTGGGTCAGCACCTCGATCAATTTCGGGCCCGTCAGGCCAATGTCAAATACCGTCCGCAGACGCTCCGGACTGAGCTGGAAGCTCAGTCCGCGTGGAGACGCGTCGACCATCTCCGCGAAGCTGGAGAGCAGGCTGTAGATCACCGTCTCGGATCTGGCCGAAGGCACGAACACGATCGGCGTTCCGCGTCGCAAGTCGACCTCGAACGCCGCGCCCGACGCCCAGCTCGCTTCTTCCTCGACCTGCTGCGCGGCCAGGATCGCGGCTCGAGGGCAGGGACGGAATGCAAGCGCCTCGTCCTTTCCCATCGCCACATCTACCAACCCCAGCCAGGTCATAGGGCCGGCCACGATCGCTTCGACCGTCGGGCTCCAGACTTGTTGCCAGTCCTCACGCCGCTCTAGCTTCAGGCGAGTCTCGGGCTGGCTTCGTGTCGAGAACCACCATGGAGGCCGCTCGGACCTGGGCGGACTGAGCAGAGCCGGCGAGACGTTCCACAGTAGGTCCAGTAGATGGCCGAAATCATACCAGGCCTCACGGGTTTCAGCGCTCGCTCCTAGACGTCCGACCACACGCGCCGACACACGTCGCACCGCCTCTCCCATCGGCTGCGGGCACGACCATCCGGCGTAGTAGGAGGTGTTGTACACGTAGTTCAGCAGTATCGGATCTTCCGCGTTCGCCACCATGCTCAGATCCAGGTGGTCTCCCATGGCCAACCAGGTGTTGACCAGCGCCCTCGACACGTTGGCCGCGGACAAACCCAGCAGCTCCCACAGGCGGTCTTCGAATATCAGGAACGTGTATCTATCCTGCCCGAACTGCAGCTCGATGATCCCGAGAGCCCCCATCAGAACCAAGGCGAACCTGATCATGCGTACCGGCTGACCAGCGATCTTGCTCAGGTGATTCTGATCCTGATTGGACAGCACGGGCGGCAGGGGCAAGAGACGGACGTACTGCTGCCCATATGCCTGCCTACGTTTGCCGTGGCCATCCCCGCCCTGGGTGAGATCTCTCCGCCACCCGGGGGGCGCGCCCATTGTCTGTTCCGCGCTTAGGTGCGGCATATCTCCGCCGATACGGCCCTGCTGAAGCTCGTGCACGATCACCTGGAACAGTTCCACCATCCCGAGCCCGGCTCCGGGCTGCGCCTGCACGCGGTTGTCGATGGTACAGCGGTTCATCTCCTTCAACACCTGCCTGGCGTCCCGGCCTCGCATCATGCGCCCTATGGGCCCTGAAGTACTACTATCGGCTGCCAGGCGGACAACCACCACCTGAGGAATGCTGTAGCTGTGGGATGGGGTGGCGGAGCCATCAGCGGGAAATACCAATCCGAGATCGACCAACGTATTCACCGCGACGGGAACGCCGGCTTGCAGTTGACCCTGACCACCGAGAGCCTGATATGCGGTCTCGATGGACTGCGTTGCCGCTGCCGCACCCACCCGTACCAGGGCGATGACCTCGATCGTCAGTCGCTCGTCATCCTGCAGCCCGCCGAGCGCTGCGTCCACGCTCTCCGGCTCTTCAAGGATCGCCACCAGCTGCTCCAACAGCTCCACTTTGTTGCGGGCGGTCACCCGTACACCTCGCTTGCGGGCCATCTCGCGCAAATGCGGCATCGTGTCCGAACCCAGCAGACGGGCGAACTCCTGGGTCAGCGTCTGCACCTTCGGCCCGCTCGGTTCCTCGTCGTCCAAATCATCCACGTAGTCGAGATCGTCCAGTCCATCCAGGTACGCTTCGCTTGTAGGTCTATCCGGCAGGGCGTACTCGAACGACTGCGGCCGGCGCAGCCACTGGAGCAGCAGCGCTGCGGCGTGCCGGCATAGCTCCCCCTGGTTACAGGTGCAATTGGACCGAACCTGGCCGCCGGTGGCCGATACCGTCACATCGTCGACCCGGCGCCAGGCGCCCAGCACGTTACCGCGCAGCCCCTCTGCCTCGATAGTCGGGTCGGCAACATGGTCCTCACGCTGAAAGATATCGCCCCACTGGAAGTTCGTGGCCCCACACAGTCGCCGGACGTCCTCTTCTGTGAGGTGGACGGGGAACGAGCCGGCCATCACTGGTGTCCCGGAGCGACCCACTGGCCTACCCTTCGCCCGCCCGACGCAGCAGAGTCAGGTGCCCTCTCTGCATGTGCCCCTCAGTGACCTCCGCGGCCGGCTCAGCCTCTTCCGCCGCACCGACGCGCCGCTCGTCCGCCCGGGCCGCCGGCCGGTACTCCGACACCTCGTCCTCATACAGGATTTCGTAGCCGTAGCCCTGTTCGGTCAGGAACATCTGCCGGTTGGCGCCAAACTCTTGATCCCGTGTGTCGCGTGTGACCAGCGTGTAGAAATGCGCCAGCAGACCATCACGCTTGGGTCGCAGGATGCGTCCCAGGCGCTGCGCCTCCTCCTGGCGTGACCCAAAGGTTCCGGAGATTTGCATCGCGACGTTCGCATCCGGCAAATCGATCGAGAAGTTGGCGACCTTGGATACCACCAGTAGCCGAATCTCGCCGTCCCGGAAGGCCGCATACAGCTTCTGCCGATCGCGCGTCGGCGTTTTGCCCGTCACCAGCGGCGCCTTGAATCGCTCCGCCACCGTCTTGAGTTGGTCCAGATACTGCCCGATGATCAGCACCTCGTCGTCCCGGTGCTTCGCTACCAGCTCATCCAGAATCTGAAGTTTGACCGGGTTCTCGGCGGCGATCCGATACTTTTCCCGATCCTCCGCCACCGCGTAGGTCATGCGCAGGTCGTCCGGCATGGCCACTCGAATTTCGTGGCAGACCGCCGTGGCGATCCATCCCTGGCGCTCCAGCTCGCGCCAGGGTACGTCGTACTTCTTGGGCCCGATCAATGAGAAGACATCGCCCTCGCGACCGTCCTCCCGCACCAGCGTCGCCGTCAGCCCTAGGCGGCGTCGTGCCTGGATGTCCGCCGTGATGCGGAAAACCGGCGCCGGAAGCAGGTGCACCTCGTCGTAGACGATCAGCCCCCAGTCACGTTCGTCGAACAGCGCAAAGTGGGGAAATTCGTCGGCACCCCGCCGCCGGTGATAGCTCAGGACCTGATAGGTGGTTACGGTTATTGGCCGGATGTCCTTTCGCTCTCCGCTATACTCCCCGATCATTTCGGGCGTCAGATCAGTCTTGTCCAGAAGCTCATGGATCCATTGCCGCGCGGCCACGATCGATGGCGTGAGAATCAACGTGTTGCACTGTAGCTCCGCCAGGATTCCCATCCCCACCAACGTTTTGCCGGCCCCGCAGGGCAGCACGATCACCCCGCTGCCGCCGCGGGCCGATCCGCCCGCGTGGAAGATGGCAACTGCCTCTTCTTGATAATGTCGCAGCGCAAAGGGCAAGTCCTCGCTTGCCGTGTGCTTGCGGAGATGAACGTTCAGCGGCGCGCCGTCCACGTACCCCGCGAGATCCTCAGCCGGATAGCCAAACTGCAGCAGGCTCTGCTTTATGTGCCCGCGCTGCGCCTGCTCCACTATCAGAGCGCTGTCGGAGGTACGCCCGATAACAAATGGCGCCAGTCTCTTGTGATGCGCGATCTCGGCCAGTAAAGCCGGATCATCGGAGGTCAGCAGGAGATGATGGCCCTCCCCCCTGGTCAGTTTGATGCGCCCATAGCGCGAGACGTACTCCTCGATGTCGCGCCGCACGTTGTCGGGTAGGTCATACTTCCCGTACCGGTTTAACGCGTCGACAATCTCGGCAGCCGTCAGGCCGGAAGATGCGGCGTTCCAGAGCGACAGCGAGGTGATCCGATACGTGTGTATATGCTCTGGGCTTTTCTCCAGCTCCGCGAACGGCGCCAGCGCATCTCGCGCCTGCTCGTAGGCCGGGTTGTTGACCTCCAGCAAGATCGTTTTATCGCTTTGAGCGATGAGGGGAGCAGCGGGGTTATATTTCACGCCACACTCGCAAGAAGATTACAGGAAGACTATCTATTGAGAATCGGCACCCGCAAGAGAGGCGACTCTTCCAGCAACAGACGCAAAGGTGCGCGCTTATGCATTGTAAGCATCCCGCCCCACCGGGCTCGACTACCGCACGCTCAGCACGCTCCTATCGTGAGGACGCCGACTTCGGTCGTTCAGGGACACTGTCGCCACGCGCTCGCTCGCCCAGGCATGGATGCCAGCGCCACTGTCTCACGATCCCCCGAGAGGTAGTCGATTGCCAAGCGCTTTGACCAATTTGTGCGATGTGCACCACGTTTATATCCGCCTCGTCCACACTGTGCCCCGCTCGTCTGGCACCTCGCGCCCCGCCTGTTTGCTACCCTCGGGGCATGTTTCACCGGGTCGTTCTGATCCTCAGCCTCTTGCTGCCCATGATATTTGCCAGCGCGGCCGTCGCGTCTCCCATGCATACACCTGTAAATCCCATTCAGCGCGAGAACGCGCGAAAGGGATCGACGGGCTGGGCCGTGACCACAGCCGCCTCTGCCGGATCGCTGAGCGGCTATGGATCATCCACGAGCGTACAGGCCGGAAGCTCGATCGGCTTCTCCGTCAGCACTACGGCGCCGCGATTTCGAGCCGACATCTATCGCCTGGGTTGGTACGGCGGAGCCGGCGGCCGCTTGATGCGCTCCTTTCCCCGGCTAGCCGGGCACCACTGGTCCGTCCCAGCGCCCGACCCGGTGACGGGCCTCGTCGCCTGCCACTGGCCCCCGGCGTTTTCCATTGTGATCCCGTCCACGTGGGTCAGCGGCGTCTACCTCGCCCGCCTGGCCCTCCTAGACGGCCACTGGGCTTTTATTCCTTTTGTCGTCCGTGCCCGCAGTAATGTCAGCCGCTTTCTGCTGATTCGCGCCGTCGCGACGGAGCAGGCGTATAACCCGTGGGGCGGGAAGTCCCTGTACGCCGGTATCGGCTCGCACGTTCCCGCCGTGAAGGTCTCGTTCGCGCGGCCCTTAGCCAATGCGTATGGTGCCGGCGAGTTGTTTGCGTGGGAATACCCAACTCTAAGCTGGCTCGAGCGCAACGGCTACGACGTCAGCTACGCGACCGATGTTGACGTCCATGAGCACTCGAGTTTGTTGCTGCATCGGAAAGGGATCCTTATCGCCGGCCACGACGAGTACTGGAGCAAGCAGATGCGCGACGGCATGGACAGAGCAGTCGCGCACGGGGTCAACCTCGCGGTTCTCTCGGCTAATGCCGCCTACACGCAGATTCGATTCGGTCCACTCGACGGCCATCCCGACCGCGTGATCGTCTGCTACCGCAGCGCCGTGCGGGATCCGCTGACCGGGATCCACAACGAGCGCCTCACCGTCAACTGGCGCGATCCGCCAGTCCGGCAGCCCGAGAGTCTGCTGCTTGGCGCCATGTACGGGGACTACAATCTCGGTCATCACTATCCTATGGTCGTGACGAGTCCCCACAGTTGGGTATTTGCAGGGACCGGGCTGCAACGCGGCTCCACAATCACGGGACTGGTGGGCAGCGAGTGGGACCACCGTGTGGTGCCCGGCTATCCGGTACCGGATCACATGGTTGTTCTTGCACGATCCCCCGTCATCGGTACGTCGGGCGAGCGCACGCTCTCGAACGCGACAATCTCCGAGTTTCCGAGTGGAGCAAGCGTTTTCGACGCCGGCACACTTAACTGGTCCGCAGCGCTGGGATTTTCTAACAGGACCGGGCGGCTGGTACGTACCATCACTGAGACGTTGCTCCGTCACTTCGGCTCAGCTCCTTGAGGAGAGTCGACCGTAACAGCGCGGTCCGAGGTCGTCCCAGCTGAGGACGGGTTGCGGAGCTAAGGCGAACGAGCATCCGCGGACGGCGCACAAGACCGCTTTGAGGCACCGACTTGTTTCTCATAGAAGATACCATGAGCTATGGTAGAGTTTATGGTATGAGAGCGTCCATGGATGCTGCCGGTCGACTCGTGATCCCGAGCGAGATCCGACGACAGGCGGGGCTTCGACCTGGCATGGCTCTGGATGTACGATGGCACGACGGCCGAATTGAGATCGAGCCGGGAACCCTTCCGGTGGAGTTGGTACGCAAGGGCCGGCTCCTCGTCGCAGTTCCGCGGACGGAGATCGAGCAGCTCACAACCGAGACAGTGGAAGAGACCCGCCGAGAGCTTGCGCGAGAGCGGGCCACCGGGAACTAGCTCGCCGTGGTGCGCTTCCTCCCAGACACCAGCTGCATGGTCGCCGCTGTTTGCACCTGGCATGAGCACCACGAGCGTGCGGCACGCCAAATCGAACAGCGTCTGACAAGCGGCGAGGAGTTGCTCGTAGCCGTTGCAGCGCTTGTAGAAGCCTACGCTGTTCTGACGCGACTCCCTCCCCCGTATCGACTCTCACCGACCGACGCAAGAGCGCTGATTGGAGCGAATTTCATGGGTGACACCGCCGAGATCGTAGCCCTCGGGGTAGAGCCATACGTACGCCTCCTGCAGAGCGCACCGGAGCGGAACATTGCGGGCGGGGCTATCTATGACGCTGTGATCCTTGCCGCTGGACTGGCTGCCGGTGCGGATGTCCTGTTGACCTTCAACGACCGCCAGTTTCGGGCCCTTGCAGTCCCCGGTATCCAGATTGTGGTCCCAGTCCGATAGGCCGGGCGGGTCGGGTTCGCATCCCCGATCATTTTCCCCTGTCGCGGATGAGAGGCGAGTTCCCCATGCGCAGTTCGTCGATCGCGCCTTTGATCTCCCGCTGCCATCGCTGCTCTTCCAACAGATGCCGATAACCCCGCTCGATTTGCTCTTCTACCGGGTCGTCGACGGAACCGTAGGGAATGAGGCCAAGCAGACCGAGAATGCTGGACTTGAGCGAGAAGCTTACATGCCCTTTCGACGCGTCATCCTTCAGTCCGGCTCCCATCGCCCTGCGTGTAAGCGATCAATCGGTCCACGCGGGCACGTATCTGCCGATGAATGTGCATCCGGCGGAGCCGGTCATGTGGTGCCAACCGCGGCCTATCCGGCCGGTCTCCTCATCTCTTAGCGTACGGACGTGTCCGTTTTGGGAAGTGCCAAGCCGCGATCCGCTCTGGGTAGAATCCCCCACGGTTTCATCCTCCTATGTAGTCATTGGCTTTTTCGTGACGCCGGTGCCCGCGAGCAAGATTTCTGTAGCGCTTGCGACATGTCTTCCAACAGGTCAGACGGATCCTCACACCCAACACTCAGCCGAATGAAGCCCTCCGGTATGTCGTCCCCGCCCCACCGAGCCCGCCGTTCAGCGGTCGTGTGGATACCGCCGAAACTTG
>QHBP01000027.1 GCA_003244175.1 Chloroflexota bacterium
GTGGCCTTCTCACCGCACTGATGAAGAAACAGCTAACCCACGTTCAAGAGCGAGGAGAGAGCCTGGCCATCCTCCTCGCATCTGAAAGCGCCATCTACGGTCGCTTCGGCTACGGACTGGCGACAAACAGTATGCGAATCGAAATTGACAAGAGACATGGTCACTTTGAGCGGACTTTCCACCCCAAAGGGAAGGTCCGCCTGCCAAAACATCTGGAGGCTAGGGAGATCCTCCCGGACGTGTACGAACGCATGTGCGGTGTCCAACCGGCCGCCATTAATCGCTCTGCCGCTTGGTGGGACGGCTGGTTTAAGGATCCGAAGTCCGATCGCGATGGTGCCAGCCACCGCTTCTACGTTGTTTATACGTCGACCTCGGGAACGAACGATGGATATGCCGCGTATCGGATTCGCGACAACTGGGAAGGTGGGTTTCCAGCGAACACGCTGGAGATCAACGACTTCGTGACCGTGACACCGGAAGCGCGAACAGCCCTCTGGCGGTATTGCCTTGATGTGGATCTTGTGCAGATCGTCAAGGGACGGAACCTGCCGGTTGATGAACCGCTTCGCTGGATGCTCAGGGAGCCGAGGCATATGCGCATAACGTCCTTGGGGGACTTCCTCTGGGCTCGGCTGGTCGATATCCCTAAGGCTCTAGAGTCCCGCCGGTACCTTGTGGATGGCTCGGTTTCGCTCCGAGTGGAGGACCCTTTTCTGCCGGACAACAGTGGCACCTACGGTCTGGAAGGTGGGCCGGACGGTGCTCGATGTTCCCACTCAAACGGTGAGGCTGACCTCGAGCTGATGGTCCAGGACCTGGGGGCCGGTTACCTCGGAGGCGTGCGGTTTAGCACCTTGGCGAGGGCAGGCCGCGTACATGAACGCACGCCCGGAGCTCTCGCCAGAGCCGATGCGATGTTCGAATCAGATCCTCAGCCCTGGTGTGCCACGGGCTTCTAGTTAGTTAGAGGAATGAGAGAGGCCTGTGGAGGCCTGTTTGGAGGTGCACCTGGGTCAGCGCTGGACGCTGGCGAGAGACGCCTGCAAGCCGGGCACGGACACCTCATTCCACTTGGCGTTGAGGAGCCCATTGTCCGCGACCTTGTCGTTCGAATTAGTGCCGTTGAGCGCGTAAAAGGCCCAGCCAACTTCCCGGTGCTCCCTGAGAAATCGGATGATGATCTGAAACCAGGCAGCTTGGTTGTCGGGTCTCTCGTCACTGACGCACTGTGGGCCGGTCGTACACGTGCCGAACTCCCCGAGCCACAGAGGCGCAGCATAGGATTCCTTGGGAGCGTCCAGCAAGAACGACCACTTGCCGTGCCATACTCTTTGCATCGACGCGTAGCTCATGTTCTTGAACCAAGGGAAACTCCACTTTCGCGGTCCCCAATCATGCGGTGAATAGACAAGCTGATGGGGAACTCTTAGGATTACCGGATACTTCTTCACCGGGGTAAGGATGCCCGACCACCAGTAGGAGCTAACGCCCATCGGTTCGCGTGGGTCGGGATAGAGCTGGACTCCCTGAACGAAGATCAGCAGGTGCGGATTGACCTTGAGGACGGCGTTGCTGGCTCGTTGAGCGGCGAGTCGCCAGTCTGAGGAGGTATCCACCTTTCCCCTGTACGGGCCCCAGACCGCTCCCTGATGGAGATACGCATGGAGATTCCAGGGGCCCGGTCCGTTGGTATGCGGCTCATTGCGCAGATCGAAACCGATCACCGCGTTGCTGTGCCGGTAGCGTTGCGCCAGCTTTGTCCAGTCGGCAATCCAGGACTTCTCCGGATAACCCTTGCTATACCACTTGGCCTCTTCAAGCACGTTTATGTGTTTGGGTCTGCCGGCCCTACCTCTGTGGTTGTCGAGAATGATCTTCAGGCCGATGCGCTGCGCGTACGCCACTATGCTGTCGAGTACCTGCATCGCGTGAGCGCGACTGAAGGTGGGGTTGGCGGCGACCTTGGTGGTAACGATCGGATTGCGCTCCACAAGCTCGTTTGAGTAAGGCAGGCGGATGGCGTTGTAGCCCAAATGTCTTACAGAGTCCATGATCTTCGTGTATGGCTGAAAATCGAGTCCCGCAGGCACCCAGTACGAGCTTTCCATGCCGTACCATGTGACCGCCGCGATGCGGATCGGTTGACCGCGGTCATCCAGAATTTGCGTTCCCGACGTGTGCCAGTAGCCGATGCCGCTGAATGCCGGCGGATCCGCTTTGCTGGTTGCTCCGGCCACAGCGACAGACACGGTGCCCCAAATGAGCAGCAAGAGACAGATGAGAATGAGGCTGCGTTTCATTGGGCAGCGCTCAGCCTATCCCAAAACCGGATAGTAGCGTTGATACCCTTGCTGAAGTTGTCAATGGAAAACTTCTCATTGGGTGCATGGAGATTGTCGTCGGGCAGTCCCCACCCCATCAGGATGCTGTCGAGGCCCAGGCGATCCTTGAAGGTTCCGACAATGGGAATCGATCCGCCCGAGTGCGTCAACACGGGCGGCCGACCAAATGTGTCCTCGAGCGCCAAGGCCGCTGCCTTAAGGAAATTGCTGTCCGGGGGCACCGAGACCGCTTCACCGGAGTGGAGTAGATCAACCTTTACATCAACGCCAGGTGGCACCAGGTCGAGGACTCGCTGTGTGAAGAGCTCAAAGATGTGACTAGCGTTCTGCCGCGGCACGATACGCATGCTTATCTTGGCGCTGGCCGTCGCAGGGATGACGGTCTTACCACCAGAGCCGGTAAATCCGCCGACGATGCCGTGCACATCGAGGGTTGGTCGGGCCCAGGTTCGCTCTAGTGCCGTGTATCCCGGCTCCCCCACGAGAGCAGAAGCACCCATGTCTCGCTGGAATTGTCGCTCGTCGAAGGGTAGGGACCGCCAGTCATCAAGCACGGCCTCCTCGGGCATACACACGTCGTCGTAGAACCCCGGAATCGTGATGACGCCGTAGGGGTCCTTAAGTCCCGCAATGATGTGGGACAGCGCGTTAAGGGGGTTTGGCGCGACGCCTCCGTAGAGGCCGGAGTGAAGGTCATGTGAGGCCCCGCGAACAAAGACCTCAGTGTAGACATTGCCGCGCAATCCGGTTTCGAGTGCCGGGATGCCCGGCGCGAACATGGACGTGTCGGCAACCTGTGCCGCGTCAGCCTTGATGTCACCGCCGTGGCCTGCCACGTAAGCGTCAATCACATTGCCGCCGGCCTCTTCCTCCCCCTCGATGAGAAACTTGATATTTATAGGCAGTCGGCCCTCCGTTTTCAACAGAGATTCTGCAGCGGCAACGAGGGTCATAACCTGACCCTTGTCGTCGGATGCGCCTCTTGCATACACGTTCCCGTTGCGGATGGTTGGCTCGAACGGCGCAGTTTCCCAAAGGTCCAGAGGATCCACGGGCTGAACATCATAGTGTCCGTAGAGTAAGAGTGTAGGCGCATCCCCGGTTTCCAACCACTCGGCCAGAACCAACGGGTGCCCATCGCCTTCCACCAGCTCCGTGCGCAATCCAATGTGTGCGAGGCGCTCTCGTAAACACACTGCCGCTCTTTCCATGTCGCCCTTGTGCTCTGGCAGCGTGCTGATGCTCGGGATGCGCAAAAGGGTTTCCAGGTCGTGGAGAAAACGGTCGCGGTTGGATTCCGCGTAGCGCAAAGCCGAGGTGGACATGGAACATTCTACGGTTGGGCATCATGTGATGAACATTAGAAGCGAGACGGGGCCGAGCGGCGATGTCTGCTCTGGCCGAGAAGTTACGCCCGAGATCAGTAGAGGAATGGAAGAGAGAATGACTCCGGCCGTGAGCGCAAAAACGC
>QHBP01000108.1 GCA_003244175.1 Chloroflexota bacterium
GATCTGTGCAGTCTGGGCACACGTAGCTTTGGACGAGCACGGGTAGATTTGGCCTTTAGATCATCACAGAAGGCCGAATGTTGATGCAGATGGCGGCCACGTCGAAGCTGCCGCCGGCAACGGGAGACGGCGGGCATCCGCTACCCGGAAGGCCAGCGCACCCGTCATCGACGCGGTGCGGGGCGAGCAGGAAACATCGGCCGGCGTAAGTGCAGCGGGTCCCTCAACCTGGATCGGTGGCTGTCGAACGGCTTTCCTGGACTGCGAGCCTGACATGCCGCTACCATGCAATCCTATGAGCCTTCGCATACAGTGCTTCTGCATCGACACTCATGACCCTACCCGGATCGCGACCTTCTGGGAATCGGCGCTTGGCTGGCGGCGGACCTACGACCAGGACGAGGAAGTCGTGCTCGAGCCGCCAGAGGGGAGCGCCGAGGATGGCGTCGCACCCGACATGTTGTTCTTGCGCGTACCCGAGGACAAGACCGTCAAGAACCGCATCCACTTCGATCTGCGGCCGGACGACCAAGCCGCCGAGGTTCGCCGCTTCACCGGGCTGGGTGCGCGAGAGGTGTCGATTGGTCAGGCCGCCGGCACCTCGTGGGTCGTTATGGCCGATCCGGACGGCAATGAGTTCTGCGTGTTAAAGCCGTTGTAGCCGGTTCAGTCGGCATCCGCGATTTTAGTCAGTGGCCAGCCCACTGAGCGAGCATAGATCTCAATCTAGTTTACCGAAGAGTCTCTCATGCGTCTCTACAACGGCGTCCGGATCACAAATAATCCTGCGATCTTCAGCGGGAGGCCGATCGTAAACGGCCATCGCATCGCTGTGCATGACATTGTCGTGCACCATAGGATTGGGATGTTGGTAGAGGAGCTTGCCCAGGGATACGGTCTCACGCCGGAGGAAGTTGTTGCGGCTCTGAGCTGGTTGAGGTCACTGTCATCGCGGCTCGGTCGGCCTAGAAAAGGGTTGACAAGTGTGGCCTGATCGTCGAGAGCTGGGGGAGAGGACGCTCGACGAGGCTCTGGCCGCGGCCGCCTTCCGCTTCCGAGCCGGTCCAGACTGAGACGACTACTTTTGGCTCGTTCCCCTCTTCCACATGAGGAATTAGACCTTCCACACAGTGTGAAGCGCTTCATTGCCACTCTCAGACCATGCGCATACGCTGGGCGTTACTAGGAAGCGCAGCGGGCCAGCTCGAATGAGGCGTTGCGGAAAGAGAGGGACGAAATGGGCACACGGGATTGCGTTGATCCCGGGATGCGGCTCGCCGATTGGAAGTGGGTTCCGCTTGGCATTGTGTCGGGCATCCGTGCTGCTCTCGAGATGCTGGACGCGGAATGGACGAGTTTCGTCAGCGTTGCCTGTCGTCAGCCCGTCCGGTCGAGACACCCTTATGGCGCGGCCAGCTCGTGCGCGGGCAGCCGACGAAATTCCTTAACTAACTAAACCGTATTGGGCTGAAAGCCCTGACCTACGGCCGTTACAGGCCTGATACTACAGCCCGAACTACGGCTCTACCCAGGGAACGTCATCACCGTTCATCTCGGTGACTGGCGTTGAGTCCATTTCCGTTAGCATGGCCGTAGACAGTCCCCGGCGAGGTCTCTCATCGACGCCTATCCCCTCAAGCTGACCACTCACGTCCGTTCCTATGTCTTCGGCGAGCGATTGATCCCGGATCGCCTCGGGAAGCGCGGACTGCCCGCGGGGAGGGTATCCGAATCCTGGGAAGTCAGCGACTATCGCGACACATCGGCCACCACTATCAATGGCGCCTATGCCGGTCAGATCCTGCACGATCTCGTCGAGCGCTTCCCCCACGAGCTGGTGGGTGTAGGGTGGGACGGGCCGCACTTTCCGCTCCTCGAGAAGTTTCTCGACGCGTCGCACCCGCTGCCTGTGCATCTACATGCTGATGACGAGACGGCACGTCGGGTCCATGGAGAACCGCACGGCAAGACCGAGGCGTGGCACATCCTGTGGGCGGCGGAGGGAGCGACGATCCTTGCTGGAGTAAAAGAGGGTCTGAGCCGTGACGACCTGTTTCAGGCCTTCCGAGAGCAGCGGTACGACGATGTCATGCCGCGAATGCCGGTCAGGCAGGGGGATACGGTGTACGTGCCAGGCGGGGTGATTCACTCCTTCGGGCCCAACACGCTGATCTTCGAAGTGCAACAGACCTCGGATCTCGGGCAGTTCGTGACCCCCGATGATCTCTATGGCAATCGGCTGCCGGATCTGGTTTGGGAGAAGAACATCGACGCGGCCCTGGATGAGCTCCGGATCGACTACCATCCGCGACCCAATCCCGGTCTGACCCTCGAAGACGGCGTCAACCGGCGGGTCATCGGATGCGCCGGTCCGCACTTCGCCCTCGAGCGCTGGAGTCTGCAGGGAGACCTGCGTCGTCCTCAGGGTCTGGACAGAGTGGTGACGCTATCCAACGTGGGTCCCCCGGTTGACGTCGAGTATGGGCAAGGGCGACTGGAACGCTTGGATCGTGGCGAGTCGTGCGTGCTGCCGGCTGCTCTGGGCGACTGGAAGATCGCTCCCCAGGAACCGGCGAGTCTTGTCGCCTGCTACGTTCCGAACCTCGAGGCAAATGTCGTCGAGCCGTTGCGAGCCGCCGGCTATTCTCGCGGGGAGATCGAAGCGCTGGGTGAGGTGTTTGCAGAGTAGGCACCGCCGTGGTTCGCCTCTCACATGCACATGGCTCTTGACATATCTGTGTAGGGGCGAGGGCTTGGTGTGACACGGTCGGTTAAGGAGGCTTCATGGAG
>QHBP01000374.1 GCA_003244175.1 Chloroflexota bacterium
ATCGTGGACGCCATAAAGCGTATGGTTGCCGACGGCGTTGAGCCCGAGGCAATTGACGAGCACACCGTGTCGCGTTACCTCTATACCTCGGAAGTATCGGACCCCGATCTCGTCATTCGGACAGCCGGGGAGATGCGCCTCTCGAATTTCTTGATCTGGCAGGCAGCATACAGCGAGTACTACGCGACACCCACCCTGTGGCCAGACTTCTCGGAACACGATCTCCACGCGGCTGTCGCGGCCTACGCCAATCGACATCGCACTTTCGGCAAGCTCTGAACCGTCTCACGGACGCGCACAAATGAGTACTTTAACGGTCCGTGTTCTGACTGCCATCGTGGCGATTCCCCTCCTGCTCGTTGTCAATCATCTCGGCGGCGCGGTATTTGCCGCGGTCGTGGCGATTGCCGCGCTTGTGGGGACTCGCGAGGGATACGCGTTTGCGGGCGCCTCTGGATTCCGACCGTTCGAGGCAGGCGGCACTCTTGCGGCCATTGCTCTATCGGTCGCGCCATTCTTTGCGCCACAGCCCCAATCGGCCTGGATCGCACTTCTTCTTGCGACCTTTGCCCTGACTGGAATCTTCTTCTTGGTCCCCACGCACGGCTTCAACATGGGGGGATGGAGTTTGACGCTGGTGCTTGCTCTGTACGTGGGGCTCTGTCTTGGCCATCTTTCCCTGCTTCGTATTGTCTCGCGCGGAGAGGGCTGGGTGCTTCTCACGCTTGTCATAACGTGGGCCTACGATACGGGTGCATACTTTACGGGAGCTTCGATAGGGAAGAGACCCTTCGTGCCTCACGTGAGCCCGCGCAAAACGATGGAAGGAGTGGCCGGCGGCATGGTGGCAGCCTCCCTTGCCGCCGCCATAGGCGCAGAATTCCAGGGCATACAGATCTGGCAAGGCGTCTGTCTGGGGCTGGCCGGTGGAATCGCGGCGCAGCTCGGAGATCTCCTCGAGTCGATGTTGAAGAGGGAGTCAGGGTTGAAAGACTCGGGCTCGATATTCCCGGGACACGGCGGTTTACTCGACCGTATCGACAGCCTTCTTCTGGCCTCGGTAGCCGTCTACTACGGGGCGCGAGTGTTCGGTTATGCGTCGTAAGCTCGTGGTTTTGGGAGCGACCGGCTCCATCGGGCGACAAACCCTCGACGTGGCGCGGGAGTTTGCGGACGAGATCGAGATACACGCTCTGGCATCGCACCGCAACGCGTCTCTACTCGCCGAGCAGGCCCGATCGTCGCGCCCCGCGGAGGTTGTGCTGGTCGCTGGATCACCCGAAGGCCACGACTTTGGGGGCGCCCGGGTGAAAACGGGAGCCGAAGCGATGACCGATCTTTGCCGCGATCCGGATGCCGACCTCGTGGTCGTGGCCACCACCGGCTCCGCCGGTTTGCAGCCGACACTCGCGGCTCTCCGTGTAGGGAAGCTGGTCGCGCTCGCCAACAAGGAGACCTTGGTCATGGCCGGCCCCGTCATTCAGGCCGAGCTTCGTGACCATGGCGGCAGTTTGGTTCCGATCGACAGCGAGCACAGCGCGATATGGCAGTGCCTCCAGGGTGAGGTGCCCGAATCCGTCGAGCGCCTCACCCTCACGGCGTCTGGCGGAGCGCTTCGCTCGTTGTCCCTGGCAAAACTGTCGTCAGTAACGCCCGAACAAGCTCTGCGACACCCCACCTGGAGCATGGGAAGCAAGATTACGATCGACTCGGCGAACCTCATGAACAAGGGTCTGGAGGTGATCGAAGCCAGATGGCTCTTCGACATGGACATCGAGAGGATCGGCGTTGTGCTGCACGCTCAAAGCGTCGTTCACTCGCTTGTCACCTTCCGGGACGGCTCGGTCAAAGCGCAGCTCGGCCTTCCGGACATGCGCCTTCCGATCCAGTACGCGCTGAGCTCGCCTCACAGGTGGGAAAGCAGCCGAACACGTCTCGCGATTGAGGAGGTTGGTTGTCTGGATTTTGCCCCAGTCGACATGGCCCGTTACCCGGCACTGCGCCTCGCGCTGGCAGTTGGACGAGCGGGAGGAACATTCCCCGCCGCCTTGTGTGCAGGAGACGAGGTCGCGGTCACGGCATTTCTGTCCGGCTCGATCGCGTTTACAGACATTCCCGTGATTGTCCAGGACGTACTCGACGCACATGTCAATTGCTCGCATCCAACACTTGACGATATACTGCAAGCGGACCAATCGGCGCGAGAGACCGCCGCGCGCCGCGTATCCTTCAGGCAGTATTCTTGACCGTTTTCATCGGCATCCTTGCCTTTTTCCTCATCCTGAGCGTTCTGGTGATGGTGCACGAGCTCGGGCACTTCACGTGTGCCAAGCTCATGGGCGTGCGTGTGGAGGAATTTGGGCTGGGCTTCCCACCGCGAGTGAAGGGGTGGAGGCGCGGAGGTACGCTCTATTCTCTCAATGCGCTTCCTCTGGGTGGCTTCGTGCGCATGGTCGGCGAAAACGGGGAGCAAGACGCGCCCGACAGTTTCGGTTCGCATCCCGCCTGGCAGCGATTTATCATCCTCGTAGCAGGACCGACGATGAATATCCTGCTGGCGGTGGCCATATTCTTCTTCATCTTCCTGCACGGGATGCCGCGCCAGTTAAACACCGTGACGAAGGTCGTTGCTGGTAGTCCTGCTGCGCATGCCGGATTAATGGCTGGCGACACGATCGTGGCCATAGACGGGGTGCACGTCCACTATCGGGATGACCTCGGCACGCAGGTGGACAAGCACATCGGCGAGGTCGTGGCAGTCCAGGTGCAAAGACGGTCTGATAGGGTCACGGCCATGGTTCTGGCCCGCAGCCACCCGCCACGAAATCAGGGTTCTTTTGGCATCGAGCTCGGCAAGATGACGACCATGCACTACTCTCCCATTCAATCGGCGGGACAGGCGGTCGGCGTGGTGGGTACGATGGTAAGCACGATTCCGCAAATATTTGGGCACCTCCTGTCCTCGAACCACAACAATGGGGTTGTCGGACCAATCGGAATCGCGCGCGTCACCACCGACACTGTATCACAGGAGCCTCAGAACGGCCCGAGCACCCTGCTCGCTCTCATGGCCCTCTTGAGCGCCAATTTAGGCGTTCTGAACCTTCTGCCTTTTCCCGCGCTGGACGGCGGCCGCATTGTCTTTGTCGCGGTCTCGGCCGTGCGTCGCCGGAATCTCGATCCCCAGGTCGAGGGGGCGATTCACGCCATTGGCATGGCCGTTCTCCTGCTTTTCATCCTGCTGATCTCGTACAACGACATCCTGCATTGGCTGACGGGCGGGAACACGTAGACTCGACATAACGTTATCCCTGCTTGTCTGGTCGCGCCACGCCGACGAGGAGAGCTGGATATTACGCAATAGTTGCGGTAAACGGCTCTCTGGAAAATGTGGAGGTAAATCAGGCGCGCTGTGATTCACACTCGCTCGGCACCGGTCGCGCGGAGGGTCGCGTTCTGCCATCCCGAAGCACTCCAAACTTCAGTCTTGCGATGCTGGCGAGAACATCTCGGGCTACCCGGAGGGACTCTGTTTTCGACACTCTATGGGCTCATGTGGCCAAATCTTTGTGGACCCATCCGAATCTGTTCTTATTTCCATAATGTGCATTATTTGCACTTGCGAGAGCCGGATGGGAGTAGCGCGCGTGCACAGCGCGGGTTACTGGAGGACATGGATATACCTTTCACGTTATGTCTACTTAATGACCCGCAGCTCATCCAGTCATTCTCGAAGGCGTGGGGCATATGCCAACATGGGGGTGTCATCACCGACCAAAGGAGCAGATATGACACAAGAAGCAGCACATATCGATGTGTCCCCGATGTTCAAGACCGGTGTCGAGAAGGAGCCGATCCTCCTGCTCGATGTCACCGGGAGCAATGGTGAGCCCGCCGCGCCGGGCAGTTCGGTGCGGCGCCTGGACGTCATCCTGGAAGCGCTTCCCCAGATCGTAGCGGTTCTCGGTGCCGAGGACTCGCAAGCAGCCGATGAGCAAGCAGCGGCTGGGGATGACGAGGCCGGCGGTCTGATGACCATCACCTTTGCCAGCAACACCGCGAAGGTGCTCGGCGACCTCAATCCGGAGAACATCACCCAGAAGCTGCGAGAGATCCAGTGGGGAGGCACCACCTACATAATGCCCGGCTGGGAGCTCGTCGTCGAGAACTACATGGAGGAATTTGGGGATACCCCGATTACCGAACGGCCCCACCTCCTGTGCCTCTGTATCACTGATGGCGAGGCGCTCGACACCGATCAGTTCGCCCAGGTGCTCTCCCAGACCAAGGGAGGGATCTACATCGCGGTTGCGGTCCTCGGCTACGGCCCAGCACACGACGCAGCGCTTGCGGCCTACCAACAGATCGCCACCACGAACAAACACGTCCGGGTGGTCACCTTCGGCGCCACCACGAATGCTGACGAGATCGCTCAGGGGCTCCTGTCGATCGCGCAGTAATCATGCGGTGGCTTTCGGGACAGGGGCAGACGAGACCCGGTGCAGGCTGGGTGAAGGCGCCGGCCAGCGTCGAGCTCGAGATCCGCACCGTCTGGCAGGAGGACGACATGCCGGCCGAGGTGACTGCGGATCCCGGCTACCGTTCCTTTACCCTCGGTCCCGATGCACAGGAATGGGTGGATAGCATGGCGGAGGTCGTGGACGGCAACAATGCCGTCTACGGCCGCCCCAAACCCGTTGTACCTACCAGCCATCGCTCGCTGGCGAGTACGAACCTTCCGGCACCGGCCTCGCCGGTGCAGTCCGTCCTCCCGCTGCCGCCGGCAGCACGGGTGCAGCCTCAACCGGCGCGCCGGCGGATCGCGATGCCCGAGATCGCCGGCGGTGCTCCCGTCCCGGTGCGCACGCTGCCCCCGCGAACCGAGATGCCCGAGATCGGGGGCGAAACCCCGGCGCCGCAGCCCGCGTACCCGGGCATGCCCGAGATTGGCGGGGACGAGCCCCCCAAGAAACCCACACCACGCATGCCGGAAATTGGCTAAAAAGTCACAATCCGGAGGCCCCGAGCATGAATTGCCGGGCAAACTGGGTCAATTGTTTCTCTCCGCGGATACCAAGGTGGGCCCGGTGCAGGGCCGCGAGCACCTTGTCGAGTCGCTCGCGCGCACGCTCTTCGGGCTGTACCGCAGGAGCTGTCTTTCTGCGACATGTATCGCGCGACGGCGTGGTCATCTCGTCGCGGCTCTGCCGCCCCATTTCCAATTCCCGGCCGAACCTGCGTAACTCCTGCCGCACCTCCTCGGCAGCCCCACCGATGGTGGCCCCCGCGGCTGCGCTGTACCCCATCAGCGCCGCCAACTTCTGTTCCATCGCGTGGGTGTACTTGCTCGGACTCACATCTTCGCGGCTTCCCAGGGCCAGTTTCATGTGTTGTCCTTCCATGAGATCGACGGCCGCATCGGTGAGCCGGCGTGCTAGATCCAGGGAAACGTCGGGGTCGCTGCTCGCCCGCAGCGTCACGCGAGCAGCCAGCGCGAACATCCCATCCCCGGTGTTAATCGCTTGGGCCTCGCCCCACAGGTTCCACAGTGTAGGCCGGCCACAAACCGTGGCTCGTTGTTCCTCGATGTGGCTATGGGTCTGGAACCAGTGGGAGCAAAACTCGATGGCGGCGGCGGCGCGAACCGCCTCTTCCCAAGAGCCCCCGACCGCACCGCAGGTGAGGACACACAGTAACGAACCGACACGCGTTTCCGCCACGAGTGGAATGCGCAACCGACCTTCATCGACGAATCCGAGCTGATATCGCATCATGTCGTAGAAGCCGCCGGAGCCATCCGATGCCGGCTCCAAGCATTCTGCAATCTCCCCGTCGATCGCCCGACCGTACTCCTGAAACGCCGTCTCAATGGTCTCCAACGTCGTCGAAACTCCTGTGTGGGTATGCGGCTTCAGTACTCTCGCTCTCTCCCCCAACCCGCGAAAGCGAGCAGCCAGCGAGCAAACGTCACCATCAGGTTACGCCGAAACCGCCCTCCTTGAAGACGGCGTGGGGAGGTTGCGATCGTGCTGGTCCGAACGTGACACACCTTGCCGCGTCCAGCTTCTGCGACATGTTTCCGCACGCGTTGGAGAAACTCGAGATCCTCCGCATGACGCAGTTCCGGAAGGAATCCATCGAGCTCGAGGAACAACGTGCGCTCACAGTACATCATCTGAGCACGGACCCCGAAGAGCACCTTGCCGACCTCCATCAGGCCGAAAAAGCCTCGCTCGAGGCGATCGTCAGAGTCGGCGACGATGCGGATGCTCCCCGCCGGATTACCCGCCTCATACTCGCCGACAACATCCTGGATCAAAGATGCTTCCAGGCGCGAGTCGGCATCCAGAAAAACGAGTATTTGCCCTCGGGCCGCGCGCGCGCCGCGATTTTTCGCTCGTGCTACGCCCGTCTCGTGTTCTCGGACAACGCGCACGCTTAGCTGCCGACATTCGTTGGCGAAAGAAAGTGCCGCGCCAGCGGTTTGATCGACTGAGCCGTTGTCGACTACAACGCACTCAATGTCGCTGAGCGGGTATCGTTGGGCCGCGACCGATGCGAGGGCGCTTGCGATGTACCCTTCCTCGTTGCGCGCCGGAATAACGACTGATACTGATACGGTCATGCAATGTGGTGACGCATCCGGCCAACCGCTCGAAGCTGTCCCCTACGCCGAATGGCTGCATTGACGCTACCGCAACCGCTACCCCTCTGGATCGGGACGAAAGACCTGTTCATACGTCGCCGGTTGCCATCCTTCCTCGATCAATCGCATGACACCCGCAAGCACGCGCCGAAATCCCTCGCCCTGCGCGCCCCCCCGTGGATGCAAATATATCTTCACTATCGTGCTGTGCGATGAAGCGAGCCACGCAAGGCGATTACCAAGTCGGATGCCCGCCTCATGAACCGGAGACGCGCCCATATAGCCAACGGCCGGCATATACCGCCGTCGACTCCTCTCCAGATCGTACACCGTGAACATACCAATGACGTGTCGTATGCCGGCTTCCGTCAAGGCATTCCACGACCCCGGAGCTACCAGCCATCCCGGAGCGCAGAAGGTAGAAGGCACCGGAAGGTCCGCGCGCTCGAACAATTCGCGCCCCCACCGGACGCTGCGGAGGAGCTCCGGTGCGGACAGCGTCAGGAACTCGGCAGCGTCGCCAGCAAAGAGAGCTCCACGTAACCGCAGGCGAAGAGGACCGCGAAGCGCTCCCCGCCGCCGGTGCTCCAGGCCATGCAAAATCAGTTCGCTTCCGCCCTCGTGCTGTGCGCGTAGCAGATCGATGAGGGAACGCGCGGCAGGGAGTGGATAAGCGCCGTGCCAGTTGGGCACCACTTTGAGCGCGCACCGGTGAACGTGTATCCGCGCGAGCGCATCGAGTTGCGCCCGGATCTCATTCTCAAACGGGGGGGCAACGTCGTGGAGGGAGATGATGAATCGCTTTTTCGTCATACTCATAACTATTCCGCAGAGGACGCCGGGGGACGAGCACGGCCTGCTCGGGACCTGCTGGTCCAACGTGGTCGTATCCAGGGTCGCCCCGCGCAACGGCGTCTGACTCAAGCAGCCTGCAGGGTTGTTATCAGTCTAGCTGCCGGTACGACCGAAAAGGCGATGGTGGTGATGGTGGACGTCTTTGACCCAGCCGATGCGGTTGTTGCCACGTGGCTGAATCGGTTCTGCCCGGTCCGGAGGACAACTCCAGTGCACGCCTCACAATGCGCGCCGCCACCCACGAATATCGCGGTGCACTATGTGCAAGCCAGAGAAGCTCGCCCCATAGCCGCGGACGGAAGATTGCCCGCATCGGCCGCTCCCAGTCGCGGGCAATCGAGCGTACCGGCGTGTCCAGGATTAGGCGCACGGTTGCCACCTGCCATCCCCGCATCGCGAGTAACCCGGTCTCCATGTCAGCCGCCACGTACCCGCGTTGTGCCCAAAAGGCACGCGCGTCGCCGGTTACCAGAGAAGGCGCCGTCAGCAGTTGCCCAGTCTCTGGGGAGTGGCCAAGCTCCGAGGCAGCGGCCGCGAGGGCTTCGACCCATTCCCGGTGACACCGTATCCGCGTCCCATCAGTAAGGCCAACCTCCTCCGGCACCACCACGGTGCCAGGGGCCAGATCTGCTTTCAGTCCGCCCGCGAGGCCACACAGCAGCGCCATCGAGCCGTTGACAGGATTTGGAGGGCGTCGAATGCCCACTCCGGTACGAGTCACGGTCACTCCGCGAAGCTCGCATCGGGCCGCACACGCTTCCAGGACAGTCGCCGCGAAAATCCGCGGACGCGAGTCAGGCGTATCCGTGGTCACGGTACCACCGCACGGCTCGCTCCAGGGCGTCGGTCACCGATGTGGAGACATATCCCAGCTCCGATCGAGCCTTCCCGTCGCACACGTACATCTTTTCGCGAACCATCCGCACACCTTCCAGAGGCGCCACCGGTTGGGCGCCTCGTCGGAACTGGCAACGGATCTCATCCGCCCAACCGATAGTAACCGCTGCAGCGTACGGCAGGATCCGGGTAGGCGCCGGACGATGGCAAATACCGGCCAGCGCCTCCCATAGGCCAGTCAGGCTGATATTCTCGCCGCCCACGAGATAGCGCTCCCCAGGACGACCATGTTCCAGGGCCAGCAGATGTGCTCGGCCGACATCCTCCACCGGCACCACGTTCAGCCCGCCGTCGAGCGAAGCAAAAATCCGGCCGCGCATGAAGTCCACGACCATCTTGCCGGTCGGTGTGGGTCCGCTGTCTCCAGGTCCGACGGGCGCGGTGGGCAGAACCAACACCACGGGCAGCCGTGCCGCTAGGGAGACGCGCTCTTGCTGCACCTTCGATCGGTGGTAGGCGGAAGTGGAACCCATTTCTTGCGCCCAATCGTTCTCGGTTGCTACGTGATTCCCCCGCATTGGGCCAACGGTAGCCGAACTCGACGTGACAACGGCTCGCTCGATACCGGCGATCCGTGCCGCCTCGAGGATTCCGGCGCAACCGTGTACGTTAGTACGGTACATGTCGCGACGTGAACCGGGTGAAAACGAATACACCGCCGCGACGTGGACCAGGTACCGGCAGCCTACCATCTGCCGCGAAATCTCGCCGGTGCGACGCAGATCCCCTGATACGAGCCTGCACCCATCGCGCCGGGGATGAGGCCTGGATCCTCTTCGCACCAGGGACCGCACGCGGAAGCCCGCTGCGAGCAGCGTCGACAGCACGTGGCTCCCTACGAATCCAGAGCCTCCCGTCAGGAAGACTTCTTTCCCCTGCTCGGACACCTATTCCACCGACATTGGATCAGATGCCGGCGTCATCGACCGGCCGAAACTCCTTCCACGGCTCCGCGCAATACGTCGACCGTTGCCCGCACCGCCTGACGCGGGGAACCCATGGATGCCGTCACGGCGGTCGGCTCGTATCCGCAGTGGGCCATGCAGTTGGCGCACCGGGGATCTTTCCCACGCCCGTACTTCTCCCACGCGGTCGTCTCGATCAACTCTTGGTAGGAACTGGCATAACCATCGGCCATGAGGTAACACGGCCGCTGCCAGCCCAAGACGGAGTAACTTGGAATGCCCCATGCCGTGCAAGCGAAGTCGACCTTGCCTTCCAGGAAGTCCAGGAAGAGGGGCGAGTGGTTCAAGCGCCACTTCTTGCGCTTTCCCCCTGCGAACGCTTCGCGAAAGATCGCCCGCGTCCGCTCAACGCCCAGAAAGTGCTCCTGATCGGGTGCTTTCTCATACGCGTAGCCCGGTGATATCTGCATGGCATCGACCTTAACTTCGTCATTGAGAAAGTCAAGGACGTCACGAATGCTCTGCGCGTCATCCTGAGTGAAGAACGTAGTATTGGTCGTAACTCGGAAGCCACGCCGTTGCGCCTCTTGGATAGCCTCAATGGCCTTGTCGAAGACGCCCCGCCTGGACACCGATTCATCGTGCCGCTCTCGCAGTCCATCAACATGGACGGACCAACAGAAGTATGGTGACGGCTTGAACTGGTCGAGCTTCTTCGACATCAAGATCGCATTGGTGCAAAGATAGACAAAGCGCTTGCGCTCTACTAGGGCTGCTACAATCTGATCAATTTCTTTGTGCACGAGGGGCTCACCGCCCGCAACCGACACGATCGGCGCTCGGCATTCCTCAACAGCGGCGATACACTGCTGGACCGAGAGACGCCGCGACAGAATGTCTTGAGGGTGCTGTATCTTGCCGCAGCCCGCACACGCGAGATTGCACTGATACAGCGGCTCAAGCTGCAACACAAGAGCGAACTTGTCGCGCCTCATCAGCCGTTGACGCAAGACGTATGACGCCACTTGCATATTCTGGCGCATTGTGATAGCCACAGGCCCAAACCTCCCCTTCGTGCGCTCATCCCGATTTCATGGTCACCGTCAGAGTGCTCACGCCGAAACCGAGATCGAACACATCCAAATGTTCGGCTCGATCATTTCTGATTGTCTGTTCGGTTTGATTATAGTCTGATTGTGGGAGATGTGGAGATCACCCCTGCCCAGGGACCTGGCCTTGATCGCGCCCGGGTCCGCAGTCAGGGTACCGAGCGCGTAGGCGGGATCGGGGTCCGCTTGCCATGGAGACCGCGCAGTAAATCGTAAGAAGGAAGCATTGTGACTGTTGCGCGCTCGCCCCGGACCCAGGATGTCACCACAATCAGCCGCAAGGCAGACCACATCCGCATTAACGTGGAAGAGGACGTATCCGCCAAGGGAATGACAACCGGCTTCGAGGAGTACCACTTCATTCCCCGCGCCCTTCCCGAGATCGATCTTCACCGCATTGATCTGTCCCAAGAGTTCTTTGGTCATCGACTTGCCGCACCCCTCTTCATCTCTTGCATGACAGGAGGCGTTCCCGAGGCCGCGCAAATCAATCTGACCCTAGCAGAGGTGGCTCAACGGTTGGGACTCGCCATTGGTTTGGGCTCGGCTCGCGTTCTCCTCGAGCATCCCGAGGTGCTGCCCAGTTTCAATGTGCGGCCGCGCGCGCCGGATGTTCCAATCATGGCCAATTTGGGGGCCGTTCAACTTAACCGAGGAGTGGGCGTCGATCAATGCCGGCGTCTTATCGACTTGATCCAGGCAGACGTGTTGGTCCTCCACTTGAACGCCTTACAAGAAGCCCTCCAACCCGAGGGCGATACCTGTTTTGCCGGGCTCTTGGATCGGATCGCTTCCCTCTGCGAAGCGATCGACGTCCCAGTGGTCGTCAAGGAGGTTGGTTGGGGAATCGCCCCCGATGTGCTTACGCTGCTGCTCGAGGCCGGCGTCTCGGCCGTTGATATTGCCGGGGCCGGCGGCACATCCTGGAGCGAGGTGGAGCGGCACAGGATGAAGGACCGNNGGACCGGACCCGCCAACACGTCGCAGCCGCCTTTGCCGACTGGGGGTTGCCCACGGCTGAGGCCTTGCGAGAAGCTCGAAGAGCAGCGCCCCACGCCTGTATCTTCGCCAGCGGGGGTATCCAGAGCGGAATGGACGCGGCCAAAGCCCTGGCTCTCGGCGCCGATATGGTTGGCATGGCCGGACCCTTTCTACGTGCGGCGGTGGAAGGGAAGGAGTCGATTCTTGATCTAGCGGACGAAGTCCTTGAGGTGGTGCGCACCGTCATGTTCTGCGTTGGCACACCGACTCTGGCGGATCTGCGTCGTATGCCGAGACTGGTCGGTCCCGAGCAGTCTCGACTCGACACATTCACCGGAAGTTTGAGCTACGCTTCCTCCAGCCGAGGAGAATTCATTGATATCACCGGAGATGTGTCGGATCTGGTATGGCGTTCCGGAGTACGCAACGGCATAGTGCACGTGCATTCCTGGCATACGACGGCGGCGATCCGAGTTAACGAGAACGAGCCGCTCTTGATGGATGACTTCCGACGCATGCTGGATCGGTTGGCGCCGCCGGGCGGGTATGAGCACGATGACATGGAGCGGCGTGTCGGCGTTCCGCCGGATGAGCCACGCAACGGGCACTCTCACTGCCAGCACCTGTTGTTGTCGTCCAGCGAAAGCCTTCCAGTACAGGAGAGACAGCTGCTGCTGGGTCCCTGGCAGCGGGTTTTTCTGATCGAGTTGGATTCACCTAGGCAGCGACAGGTTACCGTGCAAGTGGCGGGAATGTGAACACCATCACCCAGTTGGAGTCCGCCGACGCTTACTGCCGGTATCTCGCCAACCGCCATTACGAAAACTTCTCCGTCACGTCGCGGATTTTGCCGGCCGACGTACGCGTCCACCTGACGCGTCTGTATGCCTACTGTCGCACTACCGACGATCTAGGCGACGAAAGCGGGTCACACGCGTTGCCTCGGCTGACGTTGTGGCGAGAGCAGGTGGTACAGTCTCTGCAGGAAGGCCCTGACCCCATCCACCCGGTCCTGCTGGCACTGCGGCGCAGCATTGCTTCATGTGATCTTCCTCCGCAGCCACTTCTAAACCTGATCGCCGCCAATGTACAGGACCAGACGGTCTCGGAATACGGCACCTGGGCCGAGCTCTGGCAGTACTGCCTGTTGTCTGCTGCACCCGTCGGCCGCCTGGTGCTCGCAGTGTGGGGTATCCGGGAGCCGGAAGCGCAGAAACTCTCCGATGATGTGTGCATCGGTTTACAGCTTGCCAATTTCGCGCAGGACGTGGCAGTTGATCGGATGAAACAACGTTGCTACTTGGTCCAGGCCGACCAGCTCGATGAGGACCCACGAGCGGCTGTTCGCTCACTATGCGATCGCGCGGAACGGCTGCTAGTGTCCGGCCACGATCTGGAAGAGTTGGTTCCCGGTCCGTGTCGCGTCCAACTCGCCCTGTATCGTCTTGGTGGCATGGCCATCCTCTCCACCATCCGCGGGATGGATTATCGGACCTATCAGACACGGCCCCGCCTGTCATTGGCAACGAAACTGAGCCTCATTCCGGTCGCCCTGACGGAAAGTAGAAGGAGTAGGGGACATGCTTCACCACAAGGCGCTACGTAGCATCTGCCCGTTCTGGATCCCGTCCAAATCAGCGAAAGCTGCTCCGTCGACCTGTCCGTGTGACGCCGGCCGATGATCGCGAGTTCCCGTCGTTCGGAACTGAGTGCAGACGAGAGGTATTGCGAGGAGCTGACTCGCCGCGAGGCCAAGAACTTTTATTGGGGCTTCATCGCTCTGCCGAGACAGAAGCGCTTGGCAATTTACGCGCTCTACAGCTTTGCTCGGCAGGTAGATGACGCAATCGATTTGAGGGGACGCGAGATTGGGAGTGAGAGT
>QHBP01000100.1 GCA_003244175.1 Chloroflexota bacterium
TTACAGTGACTGTCTTCCGCGCAAGGTGCGGCGAAAATTGGAAGCCATGCAAGAGTCTCGCGAAGGTGCCATTCGCGCCCTTGTTGAGATAGAGTGCGACGGCCCACTCCGCAAACACCTGACGCACATCGCTGCCCCGTCGGCGCAGCTGGCGGTCCACCGCTCGCATGCCGGTCGAGGGAGCTACGAGGAGGCTTCGGACAAAGGTCGGACCGTACGTTGCGGCAAGATAGGTCACAAACAGGCCGGCTCGGCCGTACGCTACACGGGCGTAGTGCGCGAACGCGACGTCCATCACGTTCATGGAAGGCAGCTGCCACCAGGGATTGTTGGCAGCCGCTAGCACTTTGAGACGGTCGCGCGGGGTCCAGTAGCCGTTCGCCAGCTGTGCGTAGAAGGATAAGCCCTCATCGAGCCAGATCGCCTGCCTCTGCAGATGTCGGTCCAGAACGCGCAGGCGAAAGTCGAGCAGGTGCTGCAGCTCGTGGGCGACGACCTCGTAAAAGTCCGACATCTTATCGGTGTCCGGCATGGTCTGGGGAGGTCTCAGATACAGGACGTTGGCGTTATTGGAATGGACATCCATTCCTGGAGCACGCGGCGCCACGAGGTCGGTCTCATCGAAGTATCCGAGCGTCGTTCCCGACATGGGCAACAGCAAAAGGTCGATAGTTCCCATCTCGCGGGGAACCCCGAACAGATGAAGATCCGTGGGCAGGATGTGCCTCTCGACCACGTCGACAATCCTTCTCGCAGAGGCGCTCGAAACCGAGGCACCGTCGGCTCCGTAGAGACGAATTTGGGAGTCCGAACCCAGGAAGGTGGCGGAGACGTATCTCCAACCGGCCATGCCGCTGATCCAGAACGATTTTGTGTCCCGCGGCACAGCCGTGAACGGCTGTGCGCTGGCGGGCAGGGGTTGCAAGCCGATGGACAGGGCAAGCAGAGACAGGCCGAGCGTAAGCCGGCCACGACGCGACCCGATCAAGGTCACCGTTCTCACGAACCTCCCGAGACGCAGAACCCAGACACCGCCATCATACACCCGGACCGAGGCGCCCACATGATTGGTAGAATCGATAGAGTCTTCGGGAGAGAGAACGAAGCGTGTCACAGACTGAAAAGTACGATGTGATCGTCGTCGGTTCCGGCCACGCAGGGTGCGAGGCGGCTTTGGCATCCGCCCGCATGGGCCATCGGACGGCAATATTTACGCTCAACATGGACAACATCGCCCTGATGCCATGCAATCCGTCAATTGGAGGACCGGGCAAGGGGCACCTGGTGCGCGAAATAGACGCTCTTGGTGGGGAGATGGCCCGCAACGCCGACCGCACCAGCGTTCAGATACGCATGCTCAACACCAGCAAGGGCCCTGCGGTGCAGGCTCTCCGGGCCCAGTGCGACAAACGCGCGTACTCGATGGCAATGAAGTCGGTTCTCGAGAATCAGGATCATCTCGACGTCAAACAAGCGGTCGTCGAGGACCTGCTGGTCGAGACTGCTGCCGGGGAGCCGGCGGTCGTGGGCGTTCGCGCCAACACGGGTACGCACTACCACGCATCGGCAGTCGTCCTCACAACGGGAACGTTTCTTCGAGGCCGCATCGTGGTCGGGGATCAGTCCTACCCGGGCGGGCGAGCGGGTGAGTTCCCGGCCGACGGGCTCTCTGCCAGTTTGAGCCGCTACGGCTTCACCTTGGGCAGGCTCAAGACTGGAACGCCGCCGCGGATCGACGGGCGCACAATCGACTACTCGCTCACGGACGAGCAACTGGGGAGTGCAGCCCCCCTGTTTTTCAGCTACGATGCACGTCGTGCATTGCGGGCGGGACGTACGGCGGCGCCGAGCTCGCGCAGCACTATTGCGGACTTCAATGAAGAGGCATGGCCGGTGCGAGAGACGGCATGGCGAGAGCAGATGCGTTGTCATCTCGTGCAGACCAACTCTTCGACACACGACATCATCCGCGCCAATCTTGCGCGTGCTCCCATGTTCAACGGCGGCATCAGCAGCGCCGGACCCAGATATTGCCCGTCAATTGAGACGAAGATCGTGCGGTTTGCTGAGAAACGGTCGCACCAGCTCTTCCTGGAACCCGAGGGGTGGCACACCCGGGAGGTCTACATTCAAGGCGCCAACACGAGCTTGCCCGAAGACGTGCAGCTCTCGATGTTGCGAAGCATACCCGCCCTGCACAGCTGTGAGATCATGCGGGCAGGCTACGCCATCGAATACGACTATCTTCCGGGCACACAGGTCTATCCGTCTCTGGAGTCCAAGCTCGTACGCGGGCTCTTTCTCGCCGGTCAAATTATCGGCACGACCGGGTACGAGGAAGCCGCCTCTTTGGGCATCATCGCCGGCATCAATGCAGCGAGGTCGACCGCCGGCATGGATGCGGTCATCCTGCGTCGAGACCAAGCGTACATCGGCGTGTTGATCGACGACCTGGTGACCAAGGAGATGGACGAGCCGTATCGTATGCACACATCGCAGGCTGAATACCGACTCTTGCTCAGGCAAAACAACGCCGAGCAACGCCTGGGCGAGCTGGGGCACGACCTCGGATTGATCGATGAGCGAAGATACGCAGAGCTCTCGCGCCGACACAACCAGATCGAAGAGGTGTCGGCGTCCCTCGGGGGCGCCTGGATCGGACCGAGCGAGCGCGCGAACGCGACACTGCAGTCGTTGGGGTGTAACCCGGTAAACCGCTCCACGCGCGCTGATGACCTACTTTGTCGGGCCGACGTCACGATCGGGGTCCTTCAAGCCCTCGGTCTTGCCCCGGGCGATATGCCGGACGAGGTGGCGAGTGAGGTGGAGACACGGGTGAAGTACTCAGGCTACGTATCCCGTCAAGAAGGAGAAGTTGCAAGGCTTCGGCGCAAGGAGCGCCGCGAAATCCCGCTCTGGACCGACTTCTCGAAGGTGGATGGCATGCGGGCCGAGACCCGGGAGAGACTGTCAAAGGTACGTCCTCGCACCATCGGTCAAGCCTCCCGCATCGCTGGGGTGACATCCTCGGACGTCGCGGTTTTGCTCGTCTATCTCGAACGCGAGCGCCGCATCGTGGCTGCGTCGTAGCCGCGGGTGCGCGCCCAGGTTGTGCTCCTCGACGGCCGGCGAATCCTGCTTGCCGAGCACAGCCGCCCCGACGATGCGTACTGGGTGCTACCGGGAGGAGCGGTCGAGCCCGGAGAGACTCCGGAGCAGGCAGCGATGCGCGAAGTCCTCGAGGAGACGGGCCTGCGCATTCTGCTGCAACGCCTGCTGTTCGTCGACGAGCCACGCGTGGACGGAGCC
>QHBP01000231.1:0-2888 GCA_003244175.1 Chloroflexota bacterium
GGCTGCGGCCACGAAGACGGTCACCAAAGCGCCCACAACGTCCAGGAACCAGTGTTCCCCCGAAATGACGACGGCCGCCGACATAGCCAGGGGATACAAGACCGCCAGCAGGCGCACCAGACGACTTTGCGCCGCGAGCACGACGCCCCACGAGACGACCAGAGCATATCCCACGTGAAGGCTCGGCATAGCCGCGTACGGATTGTATGTAAACGAACCGGGCTGCGAGCCGCCAGCGCTGACAAAGTGATGCAATACAGCGGGATCTACGAACCCGTAATTGGCGAAGAATCGCGGCGGCGCGGTCGGGTACAGGTAAAAGGCGGCGAGGGCGATGGCCGTCGTCACGATGAGAAGATTCCGGGTAAACCAGAAATACTGGCGTCTGTACGCATACAGATACATCAGCACCCCGATAGTGACCGCGACGTGCGCAACCACGTAAAACGCATCAATTGCGTTCATGAGTGTTCGAAAGTGAAGGAAAAACTGTTCGAGCCGGTACTCGACGAAGAACCCGTGACGCCATTCGAGATCGAGCAGTCGATACGCGTTTGGGAGTGCTACCTCGGGATGATCGGAGATGTGACCCCGCGTAAACTCGTAGCCCTGCTCGAGCCCAAGGAGAAGGCACATCTCCCAGGCTAGCCGGCTCACCGGTCTGAAGCGACCGCCAAACGCTTCGACACGCATCAGCCGCAAGGCCTGGTACACGAGGTACGACGTCAACAGCACGAAGACGACCGCCAGCACGATGTCGCCCCGTTCTATCTGATGGACGAAGATGGATTCGAGTGTCCCCATAGCCGCTCCACTATATCAGCGACTTCAAATTTCCAGTGACAAAGCCTTACGTGGGGCGTATAATGTCTATACGACCGTTTTGTGCGGAAATGCAGGCGTGCGGCGAAAGATTGGGTGTGTGCCGATGGCGACGAACAGGAGCGTTAGCAGCGCTCAGAGAGGTAAGAACTGGCGTGCCTCTTCGTCACGTCCAGGAGAGACTATGATCAAGATCGAGATTACGACGGCCCTGAAAGACGCTCTGGAGCACGCGGTTGCCAGTGGGTCGGCTCAGGTCGCGCTTTACAAGGATAAACCGGTCGTCATTCTCAGCTATGACGAGTACGAACGCCTGTCAGAGGGTGACGACAAAGCGTAGTTCGTATGGCATGTCACCGAGGTGGTGGCTGCACTAAGCAGTACCCACCGTTCGCATCTTTGTACAGGACGTTGACCTGCTCCGTGGATGCATTGAGAAACACGTAGAAGTCACGGGTGTGCGCCCTTAGCTCCGTGAGCGCCTCGTCTTCAAACTGCGGTTTCATGTCGATGGTTTGGACCCGGACAGCTGACTCGTCCCAGTCATGGGCCTCCGTCAGGTCTGTCTCGTCGGGATCTCCATTCACAGCCAGCGGCATCTCGGACAGTGGCACTCCGTGGTGGGACTTCAAGCGCTCTTTCTGACGGTTCAGCTGACGATAGAGCTTGTCGACCGCCTCGTCGACCGCCGCGAGCATGTCCCCGTGAGCCGCCGTCACCCGGATCGTACGCCCGGCTACGTGGGTCGTTGCCTCAACATGGTTCTGGTGATCCGCGTCTCGGGTTCGCTCACTTGAGAGCTCGACGTCGATAGAAATGATGCGATCAAAGTACTTCTGAAGGCGCTGCATCTTGTGGACCACGTGGTGGCGAACGTCCGGCGTGACCGAAAACCGGTTGCCTTTGACCTGAACATCCATGCCGTCATTTCTCTGTTTCGCCTTACCCATTACTTCCTCTTGTCTGCGCCGAGACGCAAAATCGTCGCGCGCTCTTCGTCATCGCGGGAGCCATGTGGCGTGTCATTCCGCAGCCCTGTCCGGCCCATTCAGGAACGATTCGCATCCTCGCTCAGTGCGGCCTCTTCGGAAAGTACCGGCCGCTGCTTACCGCCGTCGACCGGTCCAACAACATTGCGCGATTCAAGCTGCTCCATGAGACGAGCCGCGCGCGCATAGCCCACCTTCAACCGTCGTTGCAGGAGAGAGACAGACGCGTGCGAATACTCGCGTACGACGCGTGTGGCTTCGTCGAGCAGCTCATCTCCCAGTTCGCGACCTGCTTTTTCGGCTTCCGCGAACTCCTCCGCGGGCACCCGAGCCGCCATGTTCTGTAGCGGACTGCGCTGCCAAAACTCCACGAGGCCCTCGATTTCTTGATCCGACAGAAAGGCTCCCTGCAGACGGACCGGCGTGGGCCCGTCGGGTGGCATATAGAGCATGTCTCCGCGTCCGAGGAGTTTTTCCGCGCCAACTCTGTCAAGGATCGTGCGCGAGTCGACCTGTGAGGCCATGGCGAATGCGATCCGGGCGGGGAAGTTGGCCTTGATCAATCCCGTGACCACGTCCACGGAGGGGCGCTGAGTCGCGATCACAAGGTGAATGCCGGCGGCTCGCGCCAGTTGCGCCAGCCGGCAGATCGCTTCCTCCACATCCTCGGGCGCGACCATCATGAGGTCGGCTAGCTCGTCCACGATTAGGACAATGAAGGGAAGTCGCTTCAGACCATTCGAATCTGCCTTTTCATTGAACCGGGTGATGTTCCGAACCGAGGTGTCCTTGAAGAGCTGATAACGCCGTTCCATCTCCCGAAGTGCCCATTGCAAAACGCCCACCACCTTGTCCATCTCCGTCACTACGGGGCTCAGGAGATGAGGAACGCCGTTGTACACGGTGAGCTCGACCATCTTGGGATCGATCATCAAGAGCCGGACGTCCTCGGGCGTGCACTGATACAGCAGGCAGCTGATCAAACCATTGACGCAGACACTCTTTCCTGACCCGGTAGCACCCGCGATCAAGAGGTGCGGCATCTTGGCAAGGTCAATGACCGCCGGTTTTCCCGCC
>QHBP01000231.1:2923-16191 GCA_003244175.1 Chloroflexota bacterium
GCGCTACCTTGAGAGGCGATGTCATGGAACGGAACGCGTCGCTCTCGAGCAGTTCGCGTAACGCGACCATCGTGGCCGACACATTCGGGATTTCGATTCCCACGACCGGCTTCCCTGGAACCGGAGCCTGTATTCGAATCGTGGGCGCGGCGAGCGCAAGTGCCAGATCGTTCTGCAGCTCGGTGATGCGCCGAACCTTGACTCCTCGGTCCGGTTGCACATCGAACTGCGTGACCACGGGTCCGCAGTGACGGTCGACGACGCGAGCGCCGACGTTGAAGCTTCCGAGGGTTTCCTGAATCTTTTGCGCTTTCAAGTCGAGGTCTGCCGGCGCGCCCTGGACTTTGGGCGCGGGAGAGAAGATATCGATGGGCGGACGCGTCATGCCATCGTGAGGAGCATAGGTCACCGGCGAAAGTGGTGAGACCGTCACCAACTCCTGCGTGCATTCATTCCCCTGGGGCGCAGCCCCCGCGCCCACCTCGTCACCGTCGTCATCAAACCTTCCGTCAAACCCTTCGTGGAAGGGGATGGAGGCGACGGCGGAGGCCTGAATGACTCGTGGCTGGCGAAGGAGTGCGGCGAGCCCGCGAAGGATCACAGCCGGGAAGGCGATGGCGCTGCGGGACGGGATGTTGAAGAGCAACCCGATCGCGGTCACGAACAGGGCGCAGAGCACAATGACGGCTGACGGAAAGCCACTCAGAGGGCCGAGCAGAATGAAAGCGCCTCCGAGCCCGGCACTGGGAGCTACCGCATGCCACGAGAGCGAGAAAGCGACGAACACGATGAGAATTGAGGCCGCATAATTGCGCGCGCGCTCGTGTGTCATTTCCGCCGCTTCTCGGCGCCACCACGGGGCCGTTCGCGAAGCCAGGGCGGCCAATGCGAGGAGAAAGAACCAGGCGAGAGTCGGAGACGGGCGGCTGAAATGCGCGAGCGCGGCCAAACTCTGCGCCAACGGCGTCACGACCGCCAAAACCACGAGGATCAAGGTAAGACAATCGAGAAGCGACCTTGGCCTGCTGACGCGCGCCGCCACCCCGAGAGCCGGTGCCACGCGCTTGAACGCTCGCCGCCATCTTGCGCTCGAGCGAGTCGAGGCAGGCCGCGAGCGCTGTTTCGGTCGTGCTCGTGCGGTGTTTCGCTTTCCAGTCATATGACGTGGCGCGTGGAGTAGGGGCGCGATGAGCATAGCATCGACGCCGTGTCACGGCAACTCGAGACTTCCCGCTTAACCGGCAGCTTGCAGCTCTCCGTCGGGAAGTGGCCCCACCGCGGTGATGACCTGGTCAGGCGAGACAGGGTACGAATGCACCAGCGCTCGAAGGTCCTCGATCGTGACGGATTCGATTTCGTGCCGGAGCTCCTCGAGGGTCTCGAGTTTGCCGCGGGATAGCCAGGACCGTATCAGACTCATCATGCGGTCATTGGTGCTTTCCCCTCCGATGATGACGGAGCTCGTCAGCTTGGCTTTAGCGCGAGCGAGCTCGTCGTCGCTCACGTCGAACGACTGAAGTCGGTCAAGCTCGGAGCGTACGGCATCAAGAGCTTTCGCCGCCTTGCCTGGTTCGGTGGCTATATGCACGAGTAAGAGTCCATTGTCTTCAAACTGCATGGGCTGTGCCGATGCGCTTTCCGCGAGGCCGGTGTGGTACAAAGCCCAGTACAGGCGCGACCCGGTGTCGTCTCCCAGAATCGTGGCAAGGACCGCCGACGCAAAGTACCGCGGGTCGTCGCGAGCTACCGTTGGCGTCCCGATGGCAATCTGCTCCTGAGTGAACTTTGGGACGTGGTACACGTGGCTGGCCGGCCTGAAGGAAGCGGGTAACGCCGTCCGACCGGTTTCTCCGGGCTTCCAATCGGACGTCAACATCTCCACTTGCGCCACGACCGCGTCCCAGTCGAAGTTCCCGGCGATGGCAAAAATGACATTGCGGCTGCCGTAGCGTCGAGCCCAATAGTCGCGCATTTGCTCCACGCGTAGCTCGCGAATACTCCCGGACGTGCCAAGGGTCTCCCACGCCAGGGGATGGTCCCCGAAGAAGTCCCACATGAAGTGGCTGAGAAGGACGTGCGTGGGAATATCTTCGTAGCGCGCTATCTCCTCGAGGATGACATTCCTCTCCTGGTCAAAGTCCTCGGCATCCAGCACGGGTCGGGTCAAGTCCGTCAGCACGTCGATGGCCTTATCGACGTTCTCTGCCAGGACCCGCGCCCAATAAAAAGTCATCTCCAGCCAGGTGGCGGCATTGTGGTCCGCGCCCATCTCCTCGAAGAGCCGGTCAACCTTGCCCCCGATGCGCTGCGTCCGTCTAAACGCCATGTGCTCGAGAAAGTGAGAGACGCCCATCTGCTCCTGCTGCTCGTCACGGGTTCCGGTGCACACCCAGAAGACGGCGGCGGCGGATTGCATTCCGGGGATGAGCTGGCCAAGCATCTGCAGGCCGTTTGGCAGAGTGTGAATGTAGAAGCGGCTATCCTGCCGAGTGAGCGTTGTCGCCATCATCTATCTCCTCCAAGGTTGGACCGTCACGCCACCAAAAAGCTCCTCCTCGGAGCGAGGCCCCAATGCCACGGCGGCCAGGTTGTCCATGACAGCCATGGTGCGCACGAGGCTTGCGATCTCGTCGACGCCGACGGTGTCAATTTCCTCTTTGATTTCTTGCAGGGGACGGAGGCGGCCCTCGAACCACCAGCTGCGCAGATTCGCCACCATGCGCGCCGACGTGCTTTCGCTGCGCATAATCAATTGGCTTTTGAGCCGGGTTTTCGCAGTACTCAGCTCGTCCTCCATGATTCCCTCGGTCTCCAGTTTCCGCAGCTCGTCCAGCACCACCTCGATACTCTCGTGCGCCCGATCGACGCTTGTGCCGACGTACACGCGCATCAATCCTGTCTTCTCCAAACCATCGAAGCGCGATTGAACCGCGTACGCGAGTCCGCGCTTGTCGCGGACTTCCCGAAACAGTCGCGAGTAGGAGCTTCCCCCCAGACAAAGTGAGAGGAGCGCCGCAGCGTAATAGTCGGGGTCGGAGACGGAGACACATGGAAAGGCGAACCCGATATTTTCTTGGGCGGCGTCCCGGTGCATGACGGTGATACCCGTTTTCGGCGTCGGCTTGTCGATCACCATTCGTCCGCGTCCCTGGGACCACGCCTCCGTCAGGCGGCGGATGTGATGAACGAAGATTTTCCAGTCGAAATTCCCCGCGACGGAGATCACCATGTTGTTCGCCGTGTACCTCTGGGTCCAGTAATCACACAAATCGGCTCGCGTTAACACCGAGACGGTGGCCTCGCCGCCGAGCACGTCGTGGCTGATTGGACTTCCGGCGAAAAACTCCTGCCTGAGGACGTCCATAACCTTCTGAGCTGGTTGATCCTCGCGTTGCAGCAGCTCTTGAAGGAGCTGCGTCCGAACGCTCTCCACATCCGGCTCCGGAAAAGACGGGTAGCGGAGGATGTCCCCCAACAGATTCAGGGTCGGCTCCATTCTGTCGCCGAGAAACACGGCGCTGATAAGCGTCATCTCCAATCCGGCGGTGCTGTCGTAGCTCACGCCAAGACTGTCAAAGCTCTCGGAGAGGGCACGTGCGTCGTAGTGCTCGGTGCCGCGAAACAGCATCTGTTCTGTGAAGTGTGACACGCCGAAGTGGGCCGGCTCCTCGTCGCGCGCGCCTGTGCCCACGAGGATGCCGACCGCCGCCGATTCAACACCGGCCATCGGTTGACCAACGACCTCGATTCCGCAGTCCAACTGCTCCGAATAGAAAACGTCCTCTTGCTCCATTCGTGCCCTTCTCTCTCCTGACCTGGCTGAGCCGCCGGAGACCGGTTCGGCATTGCGTCCCATCGCGCCCGCGTACGTTAGTATGCCCCATTTCCTCCCGGGAGATTGTACGCGGTGATCTACTACTTCGTCGTAGTGTCGTACACGAGAGTGATGAATATGCGCAAGACGGAAACGTCGGTCGAGCCGGTCACTCGCGAATGCCCCTACTGTCTCGGCAGCATCCCCGCCAAAGCGACGCGCTGTTCGTTTTGTACGTCGGAGGTGCCCTCGGCGGCCCTAAGATTCGCGTCGCGATCAGGACGCTTCTGCGCCGATTCGTCCCCCGGACCCTTGTCCCGGAACGTTTCACTGTGTTCCAATACGGGAATTTGTCTCCGTCATGACGCTGTCATCCCTCGGCTGACCTCTCGGTCTCCCTGGGAAAATTGGTGCGCCTCGAGACGGAGTACTCCTGCCATTCCGAACATGTACTCCTTCGGAGGATAGGCGCAAGCGGCCATGGGACCTATGCTGCCGGAAGACAATGTATTCAGACTCAGTTTCACCTCTCGCGACAGGCTTTCCCTTGCGATTCCTCGTCCTACATCTCCCGCCCGGTCATCCCGTGTTGTCGCCGTGCTCCTGAACAATGCCGCGCGCAGCTGGCGGTCACGTTTGTGACGCCAGAATTCAGCGAACGTCGGAACACAGACGAATCTCTGCGTACGAGCGAGGAGACCTTCCGTCTCATTTTTGATCGCCACCCGCACTCCATGTGGGTCTACGATCGGGAGACGTTTCAATTTCTCGAGGTCAACAATGCCGCCGTCACACACTATGGGTACTCTCGAGACGAGTTTCTGGCGATGCGAATCACCGATATCCGGCCCGAGGAGGACGTCTCACGAGTACGAGATGGTGCCAAGACGATGACAGACGAGCTGCGGCGCTCCGGTAACTGGCGGCACCGGATCAGAGATGGGACCATCATTGATGTTGAAATTTCCTCCCATACTCTGGAGTTTTGCGGACGGCCCGCGGCACTGGTCTTGGTCCAGGACATCACGGACCGCATACGGGCGGATGCTGCCCTTCGCGAATCGGAGCTGAGATTCCGCTCGGTCGCACAATCGGCGACCGATTCCATCGTCGCCGCGAATGGCGCTGGAGAGATCATCTTCTGGAACAAGGGAGCGGAAGCCACCTTTGGCTATGCCGAGTCCGACGTGATGGGCACCTCGCTCTCTCGGTTGATGCCGGAGCGGTACCGGCCATTTCACGAGCGCGGTCTGAAGCATGTTCGGGCAACCGGGGAATCTCGCATCCTGGGTCACCCGGTCGAGCTCTCGGGCCTGCGGAAAGACGGCCGTGAGTTTCCACTCGAGCTGTGTCTGGCCGCCTGGGAAACACGCAATGGCACATTCTTCAGCGGCATCATGCGCGACATCACTGAGCGATCTCAGGCAGCGGAAGCTCTCGAGCACCGGGCGTTCTACGATCCCCTGACGGACCTACCGAATCGCACGCTACTTCGTGACCGCCTTCGGCAAGCCATCCTTGGAGCACAACGGGGCAACTCGCTCGTGGCATTGCTCCTGATGGACGTGGACCGGTTCAAGGAAGTCAATGATACGTTCGGGCATCACTTCGGGGATATGCTCCTCCAGCAGCTAGGCCCCCGGATTCAGGGCTGTTTGCGCGAAGCAGACACGGTCGCACGACTCGGCGGCGATGAGTTTGCGATGTTGCTGACCGGCGTGGACGCTACCCGGGCGTCGCAGGTGGCAACCAAGATTCTGTCATCTCTGGAGAGGCCGTTTTGTCTGGAGGGGCAGCTTTTCAGCGTCGAGGGCAGCATAGGCATCGCCTGTTTTCCGCATCAGGGCGAGGACGGAGAAACTCTCCTACAGCACGCGGATGTGGCGATGTACGTTGCCAAGCGGGGAGGGAGTGGCTACGCCATCTACGCTCCGGAGCACGACGAATACAGCCCCAAGCGATTAGCCTTGATCGGGGATCTGCGTCACGGTATCGAGCACGGCCAGCTCCTGTTGCACTATCAGCCGAAGCTGAGCCTCAAGACCGAGTCGGTAGAAGGCGTGGAGGCGCTGGTGCGGTGGCGGCATCCAGAGTACGGACTCATTCCCCCGGAGCAGTTCATTCCACTTGCCGAACACACGGGACTGATCAGACCGCTCAGCCTTTGGGTGCTGCGCGAGGCTCTCCGGCAGGGCCAAGTGTGGCATGAGGAGGGCCTGGCCCTGCACGTAGCGGTCAATCTCTCCGCCCGCAACCTGCACGACGTGGAGCTGATTCAGACCGTGTCGGAGATTCTCGAAACATGGGAAGTCTCACCCGAGTGGCTCCAGATAGAGCTAACCGAAAGTGGCATCATGACCGACCTCTTCCGCTCTGTTGAGAGCCTCCAGCGCTTGCAAGATCTGGGGGTTCGCATCTCCATCGACGACTTTGGGACGGGATACTCCTCCCTGGCCTATCTCAAGCGATTACCCATCGACGAGATCAAGATCGATAGATCGTTCGTCAAAGAGGTGGCATGCGATGAGAACGATCGGCACATTGTGCGAGCAACGATCGGCCTTGGGCACGATCTCGGTCTACGAACGGTTGCCGAAGGTGTGGAGGATCGGATTGCCTGTGACCTTGTGCGCTCCATGGGTTGTGACAGCGCTCAAGGCTACTACGTGAGCCGCCCCCTACCTGCCGTGGCCTGCACCCAATGGCTCCGTGAGCATCAAGTTGCATCCTCGACAGAGCACCGCCGGCTCGGATAGCGACAGGGGAGAAGCAGATCCGCTATACGGCCACGTATTCGGCCGATGACGTCGGCTTAGGGATCGACACTCCGTCCTCGCGCATCCCCTCCAGGTGCATCCTGATCGCGCCACGCATCAGCTGGAGCGTCTCTTCGCGCGTGTCAGCCGCGGCGACACAGCCGGGAAGATCAGGTAGATAGGCGCTGAAACTGTTCTCGCCCTGCTCGAGAATGACGAGATACGTCATAGCGTTTGCACTGGCGTCAGGCCGGCGTGAGACCGAGGCCCGGTCCCTGTGGAAGAACAAGGCGGCCGACTTCGACCCGAACCCCCTGGTAGGGGTCATTGTCAATCAGAAGGTTGCCGTCCAGGTCTGCGTAGTCGATGAGCGGCGACAGGTGGGCAGCCGCCGTGATTGCGATCGAGCTCTCCAGCATGCAGCCCATCATGACGAGGAGATGATGCGCTCGAGCGAGGTGAATCATCTGGAGCGCGGGGTAGATGCCTCCGCACTTCATGAGCTTGATGTTGATTCCGTCAACATGGGGAGCCACCTGCGGCACATCCTCGGGGATGATGCAGCTCTCGTCCGCGATGATGGGGAGAGCGACGGCGCTCGCCACGTATTCGAGCCCGGCGAGGTCGCGGCCGGCGACCGGCTGTTCCACGAATTCCAGATCGTACAGCGAGAGCTGCTCGATGCGCTCGACAGCTTGCTTCGGGGTCCAGGCCTCGTTGGCATCGACGCGGATGACCGCGTCTGGACGCTCCGCGCGTATGGCCTCGAGGTTCTCCTCGTCGTTTGCCGTACCGACCTTGACCTTGAGGATGGGGTACTCGCGAGCGTCGGCGGCCTTTCGCGCCATGATCTCGGGCGTGTCGATGCCGATGGTGAAGGAGGTCCGCGGGGTATCTTGCGGATCGAGGCCAAGGAGCTCGTAGAGGGGGGCATCGAGTCTCTTACCCAGGAGGTCATAGGCGGCGAGGTCGACCGCCGCTTTGGCGGCGGGATTGAGCCGCGCGACGCCGTTCATGCTGCGGTGAAGGGTTGAGATGGGGAGGGTGTCGAACGGCGCGAGCTGGTCACGGAGGCGCTCCAGAAAGGCGAGGACGGTGGTCTGGAGCTCGCCGTAGTGCTCGCTGGGCGCGGCCTCCCCCAGGCCTGTGTGGTCGCCGCTGGTGAGACGGACCGCGACGTTGTCCGCAATGGATTGCGTACCGCGAGCGATGGTAAAGGGGACCCGGAGCGGGAGGTCGAGCGTGCGGAAATGAAGGTCCATGCGCCCCTCCTGACAGGCAGACGATTCTACCAAGGAGGCGTCGTGGGCATCGTCCATATGCGATCCAATGTATTGACACGTATTAGTACTGATGTTCTAATAGAGATACGTTCCACCTTTGCCCTCATGGAGGTGCCCGGTGATCGCGTATCTTCGTGCGCATCCCGGCTTCTGGATCGCCGTCGAGGAGCTCGAGCGTCCGGAGCTTAGACACTCCCCGGTCATAATGGGCGGCTTACCGCGTCAGCGTGGAGCCGTTCGCGAAGCGAACATTCTGGCGCAGCAGCGCGGCGTACGCGCCGGCATGACGCTGGCTCAGGCGCACCAACAATGCCCGGATGGCGTCTTCCTGGTTCCCGATCTCCCTCGATACGAGGGCATCTGGCGAGCAATCCACGAGCTGCTTGACACCTATACCCCTCTTGTCGAGTCGATCGGAATGGGACAGGTGGTGTGTGACCTGTCCGGATGCGAGCGGCGGTGGAGAGAGCCCTGGGAGGCTGGGAGCGCGATCGCCGAAGAGGTCTACCGGTACACCGGTATCGCCCTCCACGCCGGCCTGGCTTCGAATCGTTTCGTCGCCCAAATTGCCTCTTCGATGCCGGGCGATATGGGAGTCACCGCGATTGCAGCCGGTCAGGAAGCTGCCTTTCTTGCCGATCTGCCCATCACCCTCCTGCCGGATGTCGATCCACGGTTGGCCCTCTCCTTCCAGGTTCTGGGTCTCCAGACAATCGGGCAGCTCGCCGCGCTACCCGCATCTGCTGTGGCGCGGCGTTTTGGACCACCTGGCAAGCTTCTGCACGCCTATGCACGCGGTATCGATCCGCGGCCCGTCACCCCGCCCCCGACCAAACCGTCGGTGATCGCTCTTTACACCTGTGAAGAGGGCTCGCTGGAAGAGGCAATGGCGGCTCTCCAGCGTCTTGCCGGCACGTGTGCGGCCGAGCTACGGCAACGCGGTTTGGTGGGGAGGATGGTTGAGCTGGCACTGGTGTGGAGGATCGAGCGTACACGCCACCCCGAGAGAGAGGGAGCTTTACCGGCGCTACGCGAGAGCGTACCGGCTCTCCCAGCCACCGTTCAGCCCTCGCTTCCCGTTCCCTATCGGATTCATTCGATGATGGCGCAGCCGAGAAGAGAGCCGTCCTCACCTCCTTCTCTCTCTACCCTTGAGGTGCGTGGCGAGGCACGTGGGGCAAGGCCCTCAGAGCCAGGCTCATTGCTCATAAAGAGTGACGCCGCACGCCCTTTTATGGGCGATGCCGTGCAAATCCTGAAAACCGCCGTACGTACCGCGATCGACACGGCGCCTCCCCTATTGGAGCAGGGGCAGAGGCTTCTGATGCAGGCATGGCCCAGAAAAGATCAGTCCTCGCTGGAACGCATCGAGCTGAAGGTTTCGGAGTTTGAGGAGCCGGTGCAGCTCGGGTTCGACACGTGCATGCGGCTCGATCAAACCGGCGGACTAGCCGGCTTGGGGCCGGAGAGGCGGCGAGCGATCGCACGGCAAGAGCAGATACTGACGGCTCGTTACGGTGACGCCACGTTTCGCCATGTGGCGCAGGTCGATCCGGGGAGCGTGCTCACGGAGCGGCGCTTTCGCTGGGGGAACGGTCTGCGTTGGGCTCCGGATGGAATGGCCGGCTCGGGGAGGGGCACGTGACCAGGCTGTACTTTGAGCCAATCTCAGTGGAGTGTCGGGAAGGTCGCCCTCACTCTTTTGTCTGGAGACGCGACGCTCACCGCATCACAACCGTTCTCAAGCGCTGGATCGTTCGTGTCGACTGGTGGCGTCAGGAGGTATGCCGGCAGTACTACAAGGTCGAGTGTGACAATTTCGGCACCTACGAAATCTATCGCGAGCGCGATGGGTGGTTCCTCGAGCGCCTGTACGACTGATGATCCATCTGCACGTGCACAGCAACTTCAGCTTTCTCGACGGGGCATCTCCACCGGACCGGCTGATGCAGCGAGCCGCCGAGCTGGAGATGCCGGCTCTCGCGCTGACCGACCATCACGGACTGTATGGTGCAGTGCGGTTCATGCAAGCCGCCGCCGTTCACGGCATCAAGCCGATCATCGGAGCCGAGATTTGCTTACGACCAGACGACCCGCTCTTTGGCGGCCAGCCCCATCTGGTGCTGCTGGCGAAGGACCGACAGGGGTACGCCAACCTGTGTCGCATCATCACCAAGGCTCAGCTCGATCATCAGGACAATCCGCACATCGCGCTCGATGATCTGGCGCCGCATACTCGAGGGTTGATCGCCCTCTCGGGATGCCGGCGCGGTGAGATCACGCGGTACCTCCTTATGGGAGAACGTGATCAGGCCGTCGCGGCGGCTGGGCACTACCGGGAAATTTTTGGCGACGACTTCTGGATCGAGCTGGAGCATCACCTCCTGCCCGACGATACGGCGCTGGTCGAGGCCCTTCTCGACGTGGCTGCCCGAGCCGGCCTGGAATGTGTCGTGGCCAACGATGTGCATTACGCTTACCCCCACGAGTACCGCCTGCGCGACGTCATGGCCTGCATCCAGACGCGCACCACACTCGACGAGTGGACCGACATACGCCATACCAACGGCGAGTATTATCTGAAGTCGCACGTCGAGATGCGGGATACGTTCGGCCTCCCCGCTCGCATCTTCGATCGCTGTGCCGAGGCGGCCGGGGCCATCGCCGGCCTCTGCAACCTCGAGCTGCTGGCCGTATCCTGCCGGCCGCCCGACTTCCCGTTGCCGCAGGGTGAGACCGCGTTCTCACACCTCTACCAGCTCTGCCAGCAGGGCGTGCGCTACCTGTACCGGCCGCTGACGCCCGAGGTCAGCAACCGGCTGGCGTACGAGCTCTCCCTGATCGAGGAGATGGGACTTGCCTCCTTCTTCCTCTGCGTGTGGGACATCGTGCGCTTCTCGCGGGAGAACGGCATCCGCTGCGCCGGCCGCGGATCGGCCGCCGACTCGATCGTGGCCTATATCCTGGGCATCACGGCAGTCGACCCCATCGCCAACAATCTGTTGTTCGAGCGTTTTCTCAACCCGGGCCGCGTCGGTATGCCGGATGTCGACATCGACTTCGATTCGCGCCGCCGGGACGAAGTGATCGAGTACATCCAGGACCGCTACACGACGGAACATGCGGCGATGGTGGCGAACGTCATCACGTATCGCTCTCGCTCCGCTTTTCGTGACGTTGCCAAGGCCATGGGCTTCTCGCCATCGCTGATCGATCATCTTGCCAGCAAGCTGAGCTATCGCGGAGTTATGGAGATGCGCGAGGAGATGGCTCTGCCCGCAGCGCCGCCTTCGAGGGGTGATCTCTCGATCTTCCCGGCAGACGATCCCGGGATAGAGAACACGCCGGCAACGACGGGCAATAACGCCGCTCTGCCCGCCGCCCAGCATCCGGCCGTACGCGATCGTATTTCCCCTGGTCCCCGAAGAGAGGACGTTCCGTCTCCCCTCGAGCAGGCTATCGAACTGTGCGAGCAGCTCGACGGCTACCCGCGACACCTCTCCCTGCACAACGGCGGCATGCTGATCACGGCCGAGCCACTGATCGACGTGGTGCCCATCGAGTACGCCACGAGCGGGGTGCGCGTCTGCCAGTTCAACAAGGACGACGTGGAATCTCTCGGACTCATCAAATTCGACATCCTGGGATTACGCACGCTCTCCATCGTCAGCGAAGCGGTGGCCATGATCCGCAAAGCGCGCGGCATCGATCTTCCCATCGACACCCTTGCACTCGACGATGCCGCGGTATACGACATCATCTGCTCCTCCAAGACGATTGGCATCTTCCAGGTCGAGAGTCCCGGCCAGTGGGCGTTGCTGGCGCGAAGCCAGCCTCGTACATTTGGCGATCTCATCATTCAGGTTTCCCTTTTCAGACCTGGCCCACTACAAGGAGGCATGGTCAATCCCTACGTCGAACGGAGGCTCGGCCGGGAGGAGGTGACCTACCCCCATCCCAGCCTGGAGAGCTGTCTCCGAGACACACTCGGCGTAGTGATCTTTCAGGAACAGGTGCTTCAGGTAGCGCACGATTTCGCCGGCCTCTCTTACGCCGATGCCGACGGATTGCGCCGCGCCATGTCTCACTATCGAACCGACGTCGAGATGGACGTCTGTCGTGCCGCCTTTGTAGAGAGCGCGGTCGACCTGGGGCGTGAGCGCACGCTCGCCGAGCAGCTCTACGAAAAGATCGCCTATTTCTCCGGCTACGGCTTCTGCCGCAGCCATGCTGCGGCTTTTGCCAAGACGGTATACCAGACAGCATTCCTCAAGACGTATTACCCCGCCGAATTTCTGGCGGCGATTCTCTCCAACGAGCCGTGCTGCTACTACCCGACACAGACGGTGATCGAGGAGGCGCGGAGATGGGGCATCCGCATCCTTCCAATTGACATAAATCGCAGTGACTCTCGCTACGCAGTGGAGCGGGGTGCGATTCGGATGGGATTGATGCAAGTGAAAGGGCTGACCGATGAGTCGGCGCTGGATGTTCTGGACGGGCGGGGCAATCGTCCCTTCCACTCACTGGCCAACTTCTGGGAGCGCACGTCCATCCATCGCAATGCCGTCGAGAATTTGATAGCCGTGGGCGCGTTTGACACGTTGGGCATCAATCGGAGAAAGCTGCTGTGGGAGTTCGAGGAGATCATGCGAACGGTGCCACGGAATCATGACCGACGCCGGTTGTTGCATGGGGTGAGGGTGGAGGAGCCGCCGCCGGCGCTGCCGGCGCTGACCGAGCTTGATGCGGCCGGCTTGGACTTCACGTTGCAAGGAGCTTCGGCGCGGTTCAGCATCATGCAGTTCTATCGCCGCTCATTGCGGCGTCTGAAGATCCAATCGATCGGACAGCTTCAGGGAAGCAGACCGGGAACGATCGCGCGAACCGCCGGAATCGTCGTGAGCCGTCAGCAGCCGCCAACCGCGAAGGGTATGACATTTCTGGTGCTGGCGGACGAAGAGGGAGAGCTACCCGTTGCCATCTACCCCGACGTGTATAGGGAACACCGACAGCTCATAAACAGCAGCGCGTCTCTGGTCATCGAGGGGATCGTCGAGCGCGAACGCCACCTCGTCTCTATGCTGGCGAAACGGCTCTGGCGCCTCGCCGACGTCGCCGAGCTCGATACCAGGCCTCTGGCACCGCCCAAGAAGCAGGGAACACTGCTTCTCTAGCAGATGTCCCGAAATGGTGGCATGCCCTCAAGCGCGATGATCACCCGCTCCAACGTGTCTCGTGTTTGCGCATCGTACAGCGGCGACCTGACTGGCATCCAGTCCACGCGTCTCAACCTGCCGTTCTCGTCACTCCCGCCACTCATCCCTTCAGGCTGCTGAAGCTCCCCCGCCACGATCTCTCCAAGAAAGGTGTGTCGGGGGCGCCGGATGCAAATGGCTCCGTCCACGCGTGGCT
>QHBP01000337.1 GCA_003244175.1 Chloroflexota bacterium
GTCGCACTCTATCTCAACAAGGGCGCGAATGGCACCTTCGCGAGACTCTTGCATGGCTTCCAATTTTCGCCGCACCTTGCGCGGAAGACAGTCACTGTAACCACCGCCGGGTCGCAATACTCCAACAGCCGCGGCATCCGTCTGCAACCGTGGGGAAATGGGTATTTACGTTTCGAGACTACAACTTTCGGATACTTGCGTCTCACGGCTCAAAGTTCCTTTGATCGCCTGCGGGCCGCCATCGTGCTGCAGAACTCAGACCATGCCCAGAGCAGCCGCGTTTATTGGATGCGCCGGCATGGCAGGGATGTGCTAATGGCGAATGCGACGGACTTCGGACGGAAGTACAATCGAGCGACGGTCGTGCTGAGCGATGTCACCTCCGCCTTCGGCAGGTGTCAACCCTTGGGGTCAGATACGGTGGAAGTGACCGCCTTGCTTTCGCCGGCCAATCCAAAGGCGTCAGTCGGGGGATCTGTAGGTTCCCACTCACGTGGTGGGACGCAGTGGGTTTCGTCCTCGAGGGCGCGTCGCGGTCTTGCGATGCCGTGCGGAGACTAGATGACGCGCTTGCATGGCTCATCATGTCGCGTTACCAGCTTGGGTGCTTGTCACTGAGCGCGCCGCTCTCGCCCGCGTGACCTCGTCTCTCCTCCGTCCCGAGTTTTGTTCCAGGTGCGGGCAGCCCACCAGTCGCAAATTCATTCCAGCGGAGGAGCGCAAACGGGATGTCTGCGAGACGTGCGGGCACATCCACTACGTCAATCCGAAAATTGTCGCAGGTACCTTGCCCGTGGATCATCGAACGGTGTGGCTAGTCCGTCGCGCGATTGAGCCTCGTCTTGGCTTCTGGACGCACCCGGCGGGCTTCATGGAAATAGGGGAGACAGTAGAGGAGGGAGCCGCACGCGAAACACGAGAGGAGCTCGGCACGCAAGTCGAGGTGCAGAAACTGCTCGGCGTGTACTCGCGTACGCGCATGAACACGGTTCACATCGTATATCTGGCGCGGCCCTTGAGCGGGCCTACCGGAGGAGCCGAGACGCTGGAGTTTGCGTCGTTTACACCGGAGACGGCTCCGTGGGACAGGCTGGCGTTCTGGAGTACACATCGCGCCCTGCGCGACTGGATGCAGATGCTGGACTAACACCGGACAGGTGCGTCTCGTGCACGAGCATGAGGTCGGTGTGCCATTGCCGAAAGCCCACGTCCTCGAGCGCCTGCTGGGCACCTCCATTCAGATGCAGTGTTGCCCGTACCTCTTCCAGAGCCGTGTCCTGCGCGCGTCCCAGCACATATTGGATCAGCGACGAAAGCGTCGCCGTGTCTCCCGTCAGTGCACCGACCCGGAGATACTGAAACGGCTTGGCGCAGGTGGCAATTGTGGCCCCGGCAATGTGTCCGTGATGACGAACAACCAACACACAGCCCAAAGCACACAGTAGACGCAGCCGCTGGACGCTCAGGGTATGTGCCGTCCAGCCCTCGGTATAGAGGCGTGTCTGGCTGATCGATGAGGAGGCGACGAGATGTCGGTAGACCGCGTCCGCCTCACCGGCAAGAGCCGGGCTGATCGACTCGACCTGCCTGCGTGCAGCCGGCCGGCGGACAGCAAGTGGCGTCCAGGAGCCGACGACACGCATCCCAGCCTTTGCCACCAACCGATTGCTGGATGGATTGCCGCTCGATGTGGACAGCCTGGCCACCCGACATCCCATGTCGCGGGACCACTGCAGGCCGTAGCCGAGGAGCGCCTCGCCCACGCCTCGGTTGCGCGCGCGCTCTGCGACGCGGATGCCCTCGATCCAGGCCGTCGCATCTTCCTGGATCTCGATATGCTGCAGCCCGACCACCTCGCCGTCGTCGCACGCGACCATGAGGAAGCCGTTGGGATCACGAATCCAGTCGTCCCATGCCGATGGGACATAGTCGGTACCCTCCCACACGGTCCGCGTAATGGCGATCATGGACGCGCGGTCCGACGGTTTTGCACTCCGGATGACAAGAGGGACCATGACCCATCGTACTGGACGCTCTGAGCGTTGTTTGACGGAGCGGATGGCACCTACAATGCCTGCAGTACACGAGGCCGTTGCTCGGTCCGTGGGGCTCGACCCACGGGCCGGCGACGTGGCACTGGCTTTTCATGTGAGGGCAAAGGGGCATACGAGGAGGGTCCGATGAGGCTGCATCACGTTGTCGCTGCTCAGGACTTCAATCGAGGAATGTTGGAGGAGCTGTTCGACAGCGCCCACGCCATGGAGCACGTCGTGGCCGACGGCGGCAACAAACTTCTGGACGGACAGATCATGGCGAGCCTTTTTTACGAGGAGAGCACGCGCACACGTTTCTCCTTCGAGACTGCCATGCTCCGCCTGGGCGGCAGCGTCATCTCCACCGAGAACGCTCGTCAGTTCTCGTCGGTCTCCAAGGGAGAGACTCTCGAGGACACGATTCGGATCATGAACGGATATTGCGATGTGATCGTGATGCGCCACTACGAGAGCGGAGCCGCGCATCGGGCGGCTCACGTCTCTCGGGTGCCAATCGTGAATGCAGGCGATGGAACGGGGCAGCACCCGACACAGGCTTTGCTCGATCTCTACACTATTCAGAAGGAGCTCGGCCGTCTCGACAATCTGACGATTGCCGTCGTGGGGGACCTTGCGAACGGCCGAACCGTCCGATCCCTGTGTTACCTACTAGCGAAGTACCGGGCGATCAGGATCCACATGGTCGCGCCCGAGGTCGTCGCAATGCGGGACGACATAAAGGAGTACCTCACTCGCCACGACGTTCCCTATCGCGAGGAGACGGATCTGGCAGCGATTGCAGCGGAGGTGGATGTGGTCTATCAGACGCGGATCCAGAAGGAGCGCTTTGGTGACCGGGCAGAGGATTACGACGCCGCACGCGGGGTGTATATCGTCGATCGAGATCTGCTGAGCGTAATGAGACCCGACGCCATCGTCATGCACCCCCTCCCTCGCGTTGACGAGATCACTACCGACGTTGACGTCGATCCTCGCGCCGCGTATTTCCGTCAGGCGCAAAACGGCGTGTACATTCGCATGTCCCTGCTTGCCGCGTGTTTGGGACGCGACTTGGAGCGACCTCCCGCCCTATCCTCGGCCGGGAGCTCCTGGTCCGACCGTTCCTGAAGCACCCGGTCCCAGCCGCAGCGAAAGTCCGAGGCTATGAACGTCGATCAGGTTGTCGAGCGCCTTCTCGCGGACCCGTCCACCTCGCCGAACATCGGCGTCTACCGCGAGATCGCCGAGCGCCCGGCACAGTACGCGGACTACCCGGACGGGCTCGACCAGCGCCTCGTGGATGTCCTTCGCCGGGGCGGCATCGACAAGCCCTATGTCCATCAGGCGGAGGCACTACAGCACGTTCTTGACGGCAAGAATGTCGTCGTCGTCACGCCAACGGCATCGGGAAAGACGTTGTGCTATAACCTCCCGGTTCTCAACACGATCCTCGCGAACCCAACGGCCCGCGCGCTGTACCTCTTTCCGACCAAAGCCCTCTCGCAGGATCAAGTACACGGGCTCCTGCGCTTGGTCGACGCACTCGACGTGGATATCAAGACATACACCTATGACGGTGACACGCCCCAAACCGCAAGGCGCTCGATTCGCAGTGCCGGGCACATTGTCGTGACCAACCCCGACATGCTCCATACGGGCATCCTGCCGCATCACACCCGCTGGGTCAGTTTGTTTGAGAACTTGCACTACGTCGTCATCGACGAGCTCCACGTGTATCGCGGCATCTTCGGGAGTCATGTGGCCAACGTGATCCGGCGCCTGAAGCGCATCTGCAGATTCTACGGCTCGGATCCCTTGTTCATTTGCTCGTCCGCTACAATCGCCAATCCACGCGAGCTGGCGGAGGGCCTCCTCGGTGACAGGATGAGCGTGGTTGATTCCAACGGCGCTCCTGCCGGTAAGAAGCACGTCATGATCTACAACCCGCCGTTGATCAACAAACAGTTGGGTTTGCGGGCCAGCAGCCGTATGGCTGCGCGAGACGTGGCTGCCATCCTGGTTCGCAACGGCATACAGACAATCGTGTTCAGCCGGAGTCGTACCGGGGTCGAGCTGCTCGTGGGCTATCTGCGCGACGCCATCGGTAAAAACAGCACCACGACAGTTCGCGGTTACCGCGGTGGCTATCTTCCGCTGCAGAGGCGAGAGATTGAGCGCGGGCTTCGCGAGGGGACTGTGCGGGCAGTTGTGGCAACCAGTGCACTCGAGCTTGGCATTGACATCGGCATGCTCGACGCTTGCGTGGTCAGCGGCTTTCCGGGAACGATCACCAGCTCCTGGCAGCAGATGGGCCGTGCCGGTCGCCGCAATGAGTCGTCGGTCGCTGTGCTCGTGGCGAATAGCAGCCCCCTCGATCAGTTCGTCGCGACTCATCCCGACTACCTGTTCGAGCGATCGCCGGAAGCCGGTCTCATAGATCCCAACAATGTGATGATTCTTGTCAGCCACATCAAGTGCGCCGCCTTTGAGCTGCCGTTCGAAGATGGCGAACGGTTCGGCGTGGACACGACTCGCGAGATTCTTCGGTTCTTGCAAGAGAGCGACGTGCTGCACGAGGTCGATGGAGTTTGGCACTGGATGGCCGATTCGTTTCCGGCTCAGGAGATCAGCCTGCGGACCGCGGCCACCGACAACGTGGTGATCATCGACCAGGGCCCTCCGGCGAGAGTCATCGGCGAAATCGACCGCATCTCCGCGCCCACAATGGTGCATGAGGAAGCCATTTACATCCATGAGGGCCAGCAATTCCAGGTGGAAACGTTGGATCTGGAGGAAAAGAAAGCCTATGTGCGGCAGGTAAACGTCGACTACTATACGGACGCCCAACAGGCGGTGAAGGTCAGCGTCCTGGATGTATTCGATACCTCGGGAGGCCGCAGCCAAGGAGAGGTTTCGATCACCTACCTGCCCACAATCTATAAGAAGATCAAGCTGCACACGCACGAAAACGTGGGATGGGGCAACATCCATCTGCCGGAAGACACGTTTCACACAACTGCCTACTGGCTTTGTGTTCCCAACGAGGTGACCGAGATGATGCCGCGGCAGGAGCTGGAGTCGGGCCTTATAGGCGTGGCCCACATTCTCGGCGAGGTGGCCCCGCTATTCCTGATGTGCGATCCGGCCGATATTGCGGTGTGGGCGGAGGTCAAGGCCCCGTTCACGGGCAAGCCCACCATTTTCCTGTATGACAGAGTGCCGGGAGGAGTCGGATTCAGCAAACGTCTGTACGGCATGCATAAACAACTTCTCGGTAATGCAGGAACGTTGGTGGCGAAGTGTGCGTGTGCGAGCGGATGCCCCTCGTGCGTGGGTGCCCGCTATGAGTTCGACAGGAACGCAAAGATGTGCGCGGTCCGTCTGATGGGCGTTGTGCTCGATCCGACACGCCTCACCGCCTCGAGCGCCGGATCGTGACACTCGAGCATTTGCGGTCGTACTACCACCTCTCGCCGGCTCGCTCCGACCTCGAGCCAAAGGAGAAGCGCCGTCCCTCACGCAGCTTCGCCCACCTGCCGCCGGGGAGGCTTGTCACCCGTGCGTCCGGCAGCTGCTATGTCACCGAGGCCACGCGGGACGCCGGTGATACCCACGGTAACCATCGGTACGGGGAGCTACAAGACGTGGGTGGCGCGGGGCTGAGCGTCCTCACTGGGGACCTGGACCTGGCCCGGCATGACTGCTCGCGCACAGTGATTCTGGACACCGAGACAACAGGACTCGGGGTTGGAGCCGGGACCTACGTGTTTCTGGTCGGCGCGGGTTGGTACGACGGAGCTTCCTTTCATCTCACGCAGTTCTTTCTTCCCGGGCCGGCCGACGAATCGGTCTACCTGGAGGAGCTCCACGATTTTCTCAGTGGCTTCTCAACCGTCATCACGTTCAATGGCAAAGCCTTTGACTGGCCTCTTCTGGAGAGTCGATACATTCGACAGCGCAAGCGACCGCCCTCGATGCTGTCCCACCACGTCGATCTGCTCTACCCAGCTCGCCGCCTGTGGCGAGAACGCCTCGAGAGCTGTGCCCTCAAGGACCTGGAAATGCGGGTTCTGGAAGTGGTTCGCGACGAGGACGATGTGCAGGGCTGGCAGATTCCCGAGATGTACTTCCGATATCAGCGAACCGGAGACGACCAGCCCCTGCGCCGCGTGCTGTACCACAACACAATGGACATTCTGTCGCTGGCAATGTTGGCGGTTCGCATGCACTGCATCGTCTCAGCGCCCGGCGCCGGGCATGTGCGACATCCCGAGGATTTCTTTGCGCTTGGCCGTATGTACGATCGGGCAGGCATGACAGACAACGCCGTGTCATGCTTTGAGGAGGCGTCGCACGCTGAGTACGCACCTCACGTACAGTCTCGCGCTCTCGAACGCCTCGGGGCACTTCACAAGAGGTCCGGAGACTGGCGTTCCGCCGTTCGAGCGTGGATCCGCCTCAGCAAGCATGGAGGCGACGGCGCTCTTGTCGCACTGGTCGAATTGGCCAAGTACTACGAACACGTCGAGCGAGACATCGGTTCGGCTCTGGCTCGGGTGCGAGAGGCCATGCTGCTACACGAGCTGCGCGAGGTGGGCCGGCAGGGCGTGACTGTCTACGACCTCGAGCATCGCTTGCGACGGTTACTCATGCGGAACTCTAGACTGACAGTGACGGAAAGAGCCGGCCGGGCTCTGCCGAAGAGGAGCGAGAAGCAATGGGACCAATTCGAAAGGTAGTCATTCCCGCCGCGGGGTTCGGCACTCGCTTTCTTCCGGTAACGAAGACGATCCCCAAGGAAATGCTCCCGGTCGCTGCCAAACCCGTTATTCAGTACGTTGTCGAGGCCGCGGTGGCCTCCGGCATTGAAGAGGTCATCCTGGTCACGTCGGCCAACAAGCGGTCGCTGGAAGACTTTTTCGATAGCAACTTCGAGCTGGAGCGGACGCTGGAGCGAACCGGGAAAGCGGCCATGCTCCGCTCGGTTCGCGAGGTCACGAACATGGCGCACGTGGTCTACGTCCGGCAACACGAGCCGCTGGGCAATGGACATGCCGTGTTGGTGGCGAAACACGCTGTCGGCGATGAACCCTTTCTCGTCTTGTGGGGCGACGACATTCTTCTGGGCGAGCCGCCCGTCCCGCGGCAGCTTATCGACGCGGCCGCACGCCTCGACGGGCCCGTGGTCGGCGCTCGTCGCGTGGCCCCTGAGGATTGGGAAAAGTACGGAATGTTGGAGGTCGAGAAATTGAACGGGGTGCAGAGAGCCGCCCGCGCGCTGTCGGTCGTCGAGAAGCCCGCTCGCGCGCAATCGCCTTCGGACCTGGCCCAGATTGGCGGCTTTGTTCTGACGCCCGACATTTTTGGTCTACTCGAGAGTACGGAAGTTGGTCCCAGCGGGGAGATTTACTTGGCGGATGCGCTCGTTCGTCTGATGCAGACGCGCCGCGTGTATTCGTACGAATTCACCGGCGCACGCTACGACGCCGGCAATAAGCTCGAGTATCTAAAGGCCAACGTCGACCTGGCACTCCGGGATCCCGACCTGGGACCGGCGGTTCGGTCCTATGTCAAAACGCTCGCCGGCGGGTTCGACGATATCACAACACCGATGCATTGACGGCGGG
>QHBP01000182.1 GCA_003244175.1 Chloroflexota bacterium
TAGCCGCCGGCCTGCTCACCGGTCTCGTTGTCGGCCTCTTCAACGGTCTGGTGGTGACCCGTCTACGTATCCCGTCGTTCCTGGTGACATTAGGCATGCTCGGCATTGCTCAGGGCGCGGCGATGTGGATCACGAACACGTCTCCCGTTCCGATTCTCGACAACAACTTCAACAACCCCTTTGGGTCGGCCAATGCGGGGCAGATCCCGGTGCTTGTGTTCTGGACGATTGCCGCGCTCGTTCTTGGACACATTCTGCTCAGGAAGACACGCTTCGGCCGCCAGGCGCTCGCCACCGGCGGCAACGAGCCGGCAGCGCGCTTCAGCGGCGTGAACACGCAGCGCTTGAAGGTCACAGTGCTGGTCCTCTCTGCCCTCCTTGCCTCCGTGGCCGGCATGCTGTACGCGGGGCGGCTGCAATCTGGGCGTTTTCAGTGGGGCCAGGGCGATGAGCTTTCCGTCATCGCATCCGTCGTTATCGGGGGTACAAACCTGTTCGGCGGCTCGGCCTCTGTGACGGGTGCGGTCACCGGCTCCTTACTTGTCGGCCTCATCAATAACGGCTTGATCCTAATGGGCCTTGAGTACAGCCAGCAGGTCGTAGCCCGCAGTTCTCTTATCATTCTAGCGGTTGCCCTGACGGGCCGGCGGAAGCAATAGTCCTTCAATTAGCGTTCGACGTTCCACAGATAGGGGAGTAAAGAATGGACGACCAGACCACCCCAGACCGTTTCGGCGGGACGGCGGTCCAGGCTGAGGCGGGCGCAGAGACCAAGCAGCGGCTCGTTGATGACGCCATTAAGTACGTATGGCGGCATGGTACGCCTATCCAGGGAACCAGGCAGGCCCAGGGGCCCATCTCCGTCAGAGGGAAAGGCGTCCGCATCACCGACATCGACGGCAAGACGTATCTCGACGGACTCGCGGGGGGCTCTGCCGCGGCCACCATGGGATACGGACGCGAGGACATCGCCGCGGCCGTGGCGGAGCAGATGACGAAGTTACACTATACCTCCATCCGCACCTTCCTCAATATCCCCGCGATTGAGCTTGGGAAGCAGATCGCCGAGACCACGGGAGGTAAGCTGCAGACCTCTTTCTTCGTTTCATCTGGGTCTGAGGCGGTCGACACGGCCAGCCAGATTGCGAAGGCCTATCACCGGATGAAGGGGAACACCCAGAAGAGCAAGTTCCTGTACCGGCAGATGAGCTTCCACGGTGTCAGCCTGGTCGGGGCTAGCGCTGCCTCCAGCCCGGAGTATCGCGACTGGTTCCACCCGCTTGCGCCGGGATTCATCGAGGTTCCCGGCTGCTACACGTACCGGCGCCCCGAGGGGAAGACCGAATCCGAGTGGGGGCTTGAGTGTGCTCAAGCAATCGAGGATGAGATCCTGCGGCAACGCCCGGAGACGATCGCGGCTCTCTTTGCCGAGGTGATGCCAGCGCCGATCGTTCTGCCGCCGCCCCCCGAGTATCTGCGCCGCATCCGCGAGATCTGCGACCAATATGACATCCTCTGGATCGACGACGAGATCTTCATTGGCTTCGGCCGGACGGGCAAGTATTTCGGCTACGAGCACTATGGCGTGGTGCCGGACGTGGTCACTGTCTCCAAGGGACTTACCGGCGGCTACATCCCGCTGGGAGCAGCCATCGCTTCCCCGAAAGTAATGGAGGTTTTGGTCGGTGACGGGGAGGCGCATCAGGCGAAAGTGCAGGGCCACACGTACACTGGGCACGCGGTGGCGTGCGCGGGTGCGCTGTCGGTCCTGAAGGCCCTGAGGGATGAGAGACTGGTCGACAACGTGGCACGGTTGGGAGAGCGGCTCGTTGCCCAGTTCAACCAGTTTGCTGAAGAGTATCCCTACGTCGGAGACGTGCGTGGCAAAGGCTTCCTGATTGGGATCGAGTTGGTCAAGGACAAGAACAGTAAGGAGCCGTTCCCGGCCGAGTGGAGCGTCGGCAAAAAAATCGTCGCCGCCGCCCAGCGCAACGGGTTCCTGTGCCGCTCAGCGCGTGACATCGTGCCACAGAAGGGGTTCGAGGTGGGTGACATTATCACCTTCTTCCCTGCATTCGTGGCCACCCAGTCGGACATCGACGAGATGGTTGAGAAGACCAAGACCGCGATCGTGGAGGTGTGCGATAGCCTCCCACTCTGAAACCGTCGACGGGTTCGTCGTCGCGTGGGAGGGGACAGCATCTCGGCCCCGGATGACGCTGGACGAGGCGATCCAATGTCAGTTTCGGCTCGTCGACTGCATCCAACAAATCATGGGCTCGGACGAGATGTTTCTCGAAGACTACGGCCAGGTGCGGGCGCTTGCCACGGTCGGTTTCGGCGGTGGCGGGCGCCCTCGAGCCACCGCTAGGGTCGAGCAGGTCTTGGCAAGCTTCTTTGGAGCGGAGGACGCCGCTCTCGTGCACGGGGCAGGGACCGGAGCCATTCGGGCCATGCTGAATGCCGGTGTGAAACCGGAGAGCCGCATCATCGTCCATCGCGGCCAGACCTACAAGACAACCGTCGCGACGATGCGGCACATGGGGCTGAAGCTCTGGCCGATGAACTTCAACTCTGCGGAGGAGGTTCGACAAGCGGTTCGAGACGGGACGGCCGATGGAGCATACATTCAGCATGTCCCGCAGGGACTGGGCGACGTCCAGGATCTGGGTGAGCTGATCACAATCTTCCGCGGCGCGCTGGGCGAGCGGGTCGTCATCATGGTGGACGAGTGCTACGCGGCGATGCGCGCACCGCTGTCCGGCGTCCAGCTAGGCGCCGACGTGTCCGCTCTTTCCCTGTTCAAGCTTCTGGCAGCCCAAAACATCGGCTGCGTCGCGGGCAGAGAGGAGATCGTCGCCGCGATCCGGCGCGACCTTTCCTCTGCAGGATGTCAGGTCGAGGGCCCACAGGCCATGGAGGCGCTGCGCTCCCTGGTCTACGCGCCGGTCGCCCTTGCCCTGCAGGACCAGGTGGTCGAAGAAACGACCCGGCGTATAAACGAGCTGATCGACGGTGGCAATCTGCCGACCGTACGCAAGGCGCTCGCGGCCCAGCCCGGAAGTCGGTGTGTCGTCCTACTATTTGACCGCCCTCTGGCCGACGAGTTCCTGCAGTCCGCCTGGCGTAACGGGTCACCCAGCATCTCCATCGGCGAGGAGTCACGATACGAAGTCATCCCGCTCTTCACTGTCCTGCCCAGCACGTTCCTCCGAGCGACGCCTGAACTAAAGGAATTCGGCATCCGGATCAACCCGATGCGCGGAGGCCCTGCCACCATCGTCGCGGTCCTTCGCCGGGCGCTCGCGGACGAGGCCTTCCGGAGTGCGGCGGCTAACTTTCCAGTCCAGGCCTAGCGATTCCACCTGGGTGCGGGCGCTCCACCAGATCCTTCACCTCCGCTACCCGTCGCGCGGCGAGTGCTTTGCGAGCCACCTCCAGGGCGGTGTCCTCGAGCGAGGTCTGCCACACTATGTGCTTCATCAATGGGACGTTAGTGGGCGACACGCTAAGGACGCGGTACCCAAGGCCGAGCAGGAGCTGAAGGCACTCGGGCCGGCCGGCCATCTCGCCACAGATGCTCAGCGGCGTGCTCTCGCTCCCGGCTGCAATCGCGATGGTATGGAGGGCGCGAATCACGGCCGGGTGCAACTCCGTGTAGAGATCTCCAAGCGCGGCGTTCGTCCGGTCGGCGGCCAGCAGATACTGAGTTAGGTCATTGGAGCCAACACTGAGGAAGTCCGCGCTGGCAGCGATCTCGGGGACCAGCTGAATGGCGGATGGAATCTCTATCATGACGCCGAGGGAGAAAGGAGGGCTCGGGCCCTTCAGATCCTCTACCATCTCCCGCACCTGGTCAAGTTCTTCCAGCTCGCAGACCATGGGGATCATTACGCGAACGTTCGGGTAACGAGCACCGCAGGTCAGCAGGGCCCGTAGCTGAGCCCGGAACATGTCCGGATGCTGGAGACAGAAGCGCACGCCGCGCACCCCCAGGAAGGGGTTGTCCTCGTGAAAGGCGGTGAGGCCGGGCAGCGCCTTGTCTCCGCCGATGTCGAGGGTCCGAAAGATGATGGGCCGCCCCTCCGCCGCCTGGGCAGCGTCGCAGTAGGTCTGGGTCTGAACCTCCTCGCTTGCGGCACCGCCCTGCTGTAGGAACAGGAGCTCGGTGCGATAGAGACCGATGCCGTCCGCGCCAAAGGCGACAGCACGCTTCACTTCCGTCACAGATCCGGCGTTGGCCACGATGCTTACCTCCACGCCATCGCGCGTTCGCGCTTTCTCCGGTCGAACCGGCAGATGTACCGTCGCAGCGGATGCATACTCGCGGACTGTTTCGGCGTCTGGGTCGGTTTCACAATCCCCAGTCTCTCCGTCGATAGCGATCAAGCTTCCCTCCTGCAGCTGCTTCAAGAGGTCCGGAACACGGACTACCGCCGGAATGCCCATCTGGCGGGCAAGAATTGCCACGTGGGAGGTCTGACCGCCTGTCTCCGTGATCAGCCCACGCACCACACTGGGGTTCAGGCTGACCGTATCCGAGGGCGTCAGGTCGTGCGCCGCCACGATCACCTCGCCAGACCCGACGAGGGAGGCGAGAGTGCGCGGTGACGCAGCCCCTAGATGGCGCAGTACCCGGGTGGCGAGGTCACGTACGTCTCCCGCCCGTTCAGCGAGATAGGGATCGGGGAGCGCGGCGATCTCCTGTGCGATGTCATCGCTCACCACGACAACGGCCTGGGGCGGGCTCGCACCTCCCTCGATATGCTTGCGGATCGGATCGAGCCACTCGGGATCCTCGAGCATCAGGCGCTGCGCCTCGAAGATCGCTCCAAACTCCTCACCTACGCGCCTACCGGTTTCACCAATTAGGGCGTCGATCTCGTCCCAACTGATCTGGACGGCCAGCTCAAACCGTCTGAGCTTGGTCTCTGCGTCCTCAACGGTTCCATCCATACCTTGCAGGTTGGTACGAACCGGTCGATAGACCATCAAAAGCGCGCATGCTCTGCCGCTGGACACTCCCGTACCTCTCAGCCGCATGGCGATCTAGCTCTCGCCTTCGTTGGCGGTTAGCCGATTCAGCACCGCGATGAGGCCGGAGAGGGCTGCTTCCTCGTCGCAGCCGGCGGCCTCGATACGAACGGTGGCGCCGGCGTTTATTCCGAGTTTGAGCAGGGAGATAACACTCTTGCAGTTTCCCTTCCGGCCCTCCAGGTCGATGCTGAGGTCGCACTGGAAGCGCTTCGCTTCCTCCACGAAGCACGCGGCCGGCCTGGCGTGCAGACCCGAGCGGTTCCGTATCACCACTTCCTGACTCAGCATGGTCTTGGCTCCATCCGCCTGACGCTTGGCTCGGCCGACACGGTCACACGGTCAGCGCGCAGAGGTGTATCGCCATATACGAGATTTCGGAACCCGGTATCTCGCGACCCAGCTCGCTCGCGTACTCCTGCGCCACCCGTCGCATGAACTCCAGTTGCTGCCCACACTCGCTCAGCTCGTCATCGACGACGGCTGAGGCGAAAGCCTCCTCTTCCCGGCGATCCAGCCGGGAGAGGGCCATGGCGACATGGGTGACGAACTGCGCCCCGTTCGCTTCGTTGAGCTGAAGGCTAAATACCTGCTCGATGCGCTCGACCATGTCCTCCGCCAGACTCCGCGCTAGGCTCGTGATCTGCCCGGTCTCTTCAAGCAAACTTAAGCGCGCGTCGAAGGTGGCGCTTTCGATCCCAGCCGGATCGTCCTGGGCCCAGTCCTGCAGACTCTCTGACCCACCCTCTGCCGTCGCCGGAGCTGAATCTCCCTCTTGGCCTTCCATGCCCCTTTTCCCACACGGAGCGGTCCTACGGACACTCTATAATAGTTATCACAGGGAGGGGAGGAGTGACAACGTCTGAGAAAGGCGTATCGCTTCCGGCGACGCACCCGCTAACCGCTCCGTCGATGGAAGAGGCGCAAACAACCCAGTTCCGACTGATCGAGTGCGTATGCGCACACTTCGACGGCCGCAGCCTATTGTCCTCGGACCTGGGCGTGACTCCAGCGTGCGGTCGACCCGAAACGACCCAGAAAGTGGAAGCGGTGCTGGCGGATTTCTTCGGCACCGAGGGCGCGGCCCTCACCCAGGGAGCAGGGACCGGCGCCATTCGCGCAATGCTATCAGCCGCCCTCCGGGCTGGCGAGATGTTGCTCATTCATGAGGCTCCGCAGTACCAGACAACGCAGTACACCTTCGAGACCATGGGGTTGAATCTCGCGCGCACGAATTTCAACTGTCTGGAGGAGCTGCAAGGCGCGCTCGCCGGCAGGTCTGACCTTCAGTTTGCGTACGTCCAGCACGCCCGTCACCGGCCGGAGGACAGCTACTTGCTGGGCGACGTCCTTCGCGCGCTCCGACAAGCCGACCTGAGGGCGCTGACGGACGAGAACTACACGGTCTTCAAGGTCCCAGAGATCGGGGTAGAGCTTGGGGCCGACGCCTCCACTTTCTCCCTGTTCAAACTGTTGGGACCAGAGGGCATAGGGTGCATCGTGGGACGCGAAGACATCATTTCCCGCGTCCACACCATGAATTACTCCGGTGGAGGGCAGGTGCAGGGACATCAGGCGTTGGACGCGCTGCGTTCCCTGGCTCTGGTTCCCCTTCTGTGGGCCGTGCAGTCTATGGTGGTAGACGAGGTGGCTGCACGGCTCAAGGGCGGTGAAGTCCAGGGGGTGCGGGCTGCGGAGATCGCCAACGCCCAGGACCGGCTAGTGCTCGTGTTGCTCGATGAACCCATCGCCCGAAGTGTTGTAGAGGTTAGTGCTCGTTTTGGGGCTCAGAACTATCCGGTGGGCGCCAACTCGCGCTATGAGATCGCCCCGTGGTTCTACCGCCTGTCGGGCTCCTTTCTGGACGCCAGTCCGGAGTTGGCGGACTACGCCATTCGCGTCAACCCGGTCCGCGCCGGTACCGACCTCACTGTCGACATTCTGCGGCGGAGCATCAGTGCAGCACGAAGTGAACTGTAGAGGATAGTTCCCGCCCGATATCCAGCGCGGCTTGCCTACGGACCGCGAGGGACTCTAGCCGCTCTCTTCGTCCGCCGCAGAGGACGCGCGGTGCTCAAGGATAGCCTGCATGATGGTGGGGACCGCCGTCTTTGTCTGTTCATAGGGGAAGCCGAAGGCCCTGCAGCCATCGGCCAGCGCCCGGCTCACCTTTTCACCCTTCACCGGCATGCCGGGCGTACCCACGATTGCGACCTGATGGGTCCCGAGGATGGCCGTTGCTGCCGCCAACGCCCCACCGCCGCCGGACCAGCAGGTTCCCAGGTAATAGTCGGCGCGCCCGGTCTTTATGAGCCTGGCTGCCTGCATATCACCCAGCGCTGCAGCCTGCACCAGACTTCCGCCTGCGCTCTCCACCGCTGCCGCCATGCTCGGAGCGTCCACTCCGGCCACGACCACCCGTATCCTGTCGCGCTCGGTCAACATTCGCTCCTCGGGGGTGAAACTGCAGACATTATACTGCGGAGGTGTGGAGGAGCAAGGGTTCCGCCGGGAGCGCTCCTCGGATCCCGCCGTCCACGGGGAAGATTCTAACGGAGGCAATGGACAGTGAAGCGACTCGAAGGCAGAGCGGCGATCGTGACTGGCGCGGCGCGCGGCATGGGACGAGCAACGGTGATCCGGTTAGCGGACGAGGGAGCTATCGTGGGGGCGGCTGACCTGACCCTGCAATCGGTGCAGGACGTTGCCTCCGAGGTGAACGGGATCCCGCTTCAGATGGACGTAAGCGATCTTGCAAGTGTGCGGACCGGGTTCGAGACCTTTCTAGCATCGTCGGATGGGCAGCTCGACATTCTGGTCAACTGCGCAGGAACCGTGGACACGACGCCGATCCCAGAGATCAGTCCCGAGAGCTGGGATCGCGTCTTCGACGTAAATCTCCGCGGCACGTTCCTGTGCTGCCAGGCCGCCCTTGAGTCCATGAAGGAGGGATCCTCCATCATCAACATCGGCTCTCAGGCCGGGCTTATAGGCTCGACCACTAGCGGAGCCGGGTATGCGGCGACCAAGGCCGGCGTCGTCTGCCTCACCAAGACGCTGGCGAAGTTCGGCGCGCCGCGGAATATTCGGGTCAACGTGATCAACCCCGGCTACATCGACACGCCGATGCATGACTCTTTCGAACCAGAGGTACGTAAAGGCATGGTCAATTACGTACCGCTGAAGCGGCTGGGCCGGCCTGAAGAGATCGCGGCCGTCGTTGCCTTCCTGGCATCGGATGATGCCTCGTTCATGACTGGGTCGTCGTTGAATGTCAACGGCGGTAGCTACATGGGATCGTAGACCCTCGGGGGAGGAACCAGAATGCCTCTGGATAGGGCGGCGGTTGAGTTCCCGATCTCGCTTCTTGTCATGGCGTCGCTCTTCGCCGCTATCGGTTCGCTTTCCTGTGTGCTGGCCAATCGAGGAATCAGCATCTTCCACGACGGGTTGCGGCCGCTGATCCCCGACATGATGGCTGGCAGGATCCCCCGCAGCAGGGTTGCCCGCACCTCTTTTGACCTCGGCTTGGGGTTCGTCTGGTCCTTTTCGGTTCCCTTCTCTATCGGCTTGAACGTCCCTATCGTCCACATCATCTTCATGGCGACCGACTGGTTCGGGGTTTCAATGCCCGCCGACTATCAGCAGCCCTGGTACGCTACTGGAATATCGCGACGGGGAACCATTAGCTCAGCTTTGATTGGCGCCGTTTGGGGCGTAGTGATTGCCCTCGCCCTCCGGGGTATCTACGAGGTTTTCCGGCGCTTCCCCGTTCCGCTTCTGACCATGACGGCGGAAATAACGGCCCCGGCACTCGCCACCTTCTTCCTCTTCCCGGTCCTGACCATCGCCTACCACTATGGACTTCGAGCCGGATTCGTTTCGTTGGGGGTCGCTGCTCTGGCATGGTACGTCAGCATGACTCTGTCGTCGCATCGGCCAGCCACCTGGGCCTTCCTGGCCGCCGCCGCGGTCCTTACCGGATATTTCACTGTGGAGTTGGCCACTCGGGGAGAGACGGCGGAGTCACCCTTCGGTGACGCCGAGTCCGACCTAAATTGGGTCAACGAACAGACGGAGACGGATGAGGCATCCTTTTTCGCCGCCAACGTAGAGCGCCTCAAGCGGGCGATCCTTCCGAATGGCGTGCTCTACGGTCTCATGGGCGCCGCATTCAATTACCCGGTCTTCGCCAACGAACCGATCCAGGGAGTACTCTACGCCCATGGACTGGTGATACCGGCGGTCCTCGTCGCCTTGTCGTGGGGCTTTGCATACATGCCCATGAAGTTCACAACAGCGGCCGCAACGGGTTGCATGGCGACGGGAAGCTTCCTGGACGCGGCGGTGGCAATGCTAATGCCGAATCCTGTCGTCGCCTTCGTGGCTCTGTTCCTCCTGCGCATCGTTGAGACGTATAGCCTGCTACCCTCCGAGCGCCTGCTGGAGCGGTACCCCGTCATCCGAGAGGTGGCTGACTTCATGCGCACCGCACAGGGACATGTGATGGAAATCGCCTTCTTGGTGGGCGGGGCGCTGGCCGCGAACTCAATAGCAGGGGGGTTCGGGGTGGCGGCGATTATAGCGCTATGGTGGCTGAACAACCGGGCACACTTCCCCGTCATGCCAGTGTCAGTCGGGGCTCTGGGTGCCATCCTCGTCGGCCTGCTGATCAACCTCTTCCGGCTGATCGGCCTCACGGTGCACTAGATGAAAGCCAGGCCGATCTCCTGGAGGAGGCTGATGCCTTCGTGGATTCGCCGCAGCACGTGCTCCTGGGAATGCGCCTCACTGCGAAGGTCATCGATTACCTCGCCAGGCAGCGCTTGACGATCCAGGCTGCCGACTAGCCGTCCGGGGGAAGCCTGTACCACCCTCGGATATTCATATCCACGATAGCGGGGGGAGGAGTCCGGCAACTCCTCAACTACCGAGCGGTTCCATTCCTCCTTCTCACGAAAGTACGTCTCGTCCGCGTTCCGGTCCTCCACGGCGGGTCGAGCGTCTCCCCGTAGGGCTAGTAGTTATGGACAGTCGCAGCGGAGCGCGGACGGAGCCGACGAAGTAGTCCAAGTCCCTCAGAAGAATCTCGCCACGTTCAAATTCCGCCAGGCCGAGTCGGGAATGTAATCACCTTCAGCCGCTCTGCAGACGCGATTCGATCACCGAATAGCTCCACCTCTTGCACGTTAGTGGTCAGAGGTCGTGCGGGATGCCGCCGGTGCGGGAGGGGAACGCAGTTAGAAGTAGCTGTCCCTTGAAGGTCGGCGTCGATCACCGCTTCCACCACGTCCCTGTACAGTTCCAGGGTATCATCAGTAGGGGTGTGAGGGTGCCGCAGAGATGTCAGGCGCTCTTTCAGGGAAAGCTATGCGGAGGAGCGACAGGCTATGCCGATAACTAGGCGACGGGTAGTGATTCTCGTGCTGGACGGCCTGGGCATCGGCGCGATGCCGGATGTCGCCGAGACACGGCCACGAGATGTCGGCGCCAATACGTTAGCGCACATCGTGGCGCGGGTCGACGGCCTTCAGTTGCCGGCGCTCTCGGCGCTCGGCCTCGCCGCGGTGGCTCCCGAAGCGGGCCTCCCGTCTGGGCCACCGCAGGGCGCGTACGGCCGGAACCGGCTCGCGTATCCCGGCGCGGACACGTACATGGGCCACCAGGAACTCATGGGCACCATCCCTGGCATGGTCCGGAGCCAGCTCATGAGCGAGGTCCGTGACGCCATCCGTCAGGCCCTTGAGGAGCAGGAGCACACAGTGGAGGACTTTCTGCCCCTCTCGCCGATGCTACTGGTCGACGGTCTCGCGGTAGTGCACGACAACATGGAGACTGATCCTGGGCAGAACATCAACGTCACAGCGCCCTACGACAAGATGCCCGTGTCTTCGATCCTCGAGATCGGGCGGATCGTCCGTTCGGCGGTTGCCTTGAGCCGCGTCATCGTGGTCATGGGCTGGGGATTCGATCTCGACGATATTCGGCATCACCTCCGAGAGGGTCCGCGGGGAACGGTCGGCGTCGACAGCCCTGGCCTCGGCGTCTATGACGAGCGATACCGCGTGCGCCATCTCGGGATCGGCGTTGATGTCGGCGTGCAGATCCCAAACATCGCGCGCGCCGCCGGCCTGGAAGTTTACCTCCTCGGCAAGGCAGCGGATGTCGTGGAGTGCGAGGAAGCGGTGCAATCGCCAGATGTTTCAACCGTAACCATGCTCCACAAGACCCTGGCCGCCTTGCAGGAGATGGAGAGCGGACTGATCGTGGCCAACGTCCAAGAGGGCGACCTCTCCGGACACGAGCAGAACGCGCAGCGCTGGGCTCAAATCCTGCAGAACGTGGATGATTTTCTCCCCTCTCTGTTGGAGCAGATGGGGCCGCAGGATCTGCTGATGATTGTTGGGGACCATGGGAACGACCCTACGATCGGGCACAGCCAACACACCCGTGAGATGACGCCACTGCTGGTGGCGGGCCCTCGCGTGCATCCGGTGCCTCTCGGAACCCGCACCTCACTTGCCGATGTTGCGGCGACAGCCGGGGAGTTCCTGGGGGTCCGACAGCCGCAGGATGGGATCAGTTTCCTGCAAGACGTGTTTGAAGCGTGAGGTAGATCATGTTTCTCTCCATGACGATGGAGCGTAATCCGGAGGTCGTCTCCGCGGCGCTCGATCTCCACCGGTCGGGCTCGATCGGGCCCAACACCTTCGTGCTCGACATCGACCGCATCATCGAGAACGCCGGCGTCATTGCCGAGGCTGCCAGAGACAACGGACTTTTGCTCTACGTGATGACGAAGCAAGTGGGCCGGAACCCGTTCATGGCGCGAGCAGCGGCGGAAGGCGGCATTCCGACAGCGGTCGCAGTCGACACGTCGGAAGCCCAACAGCTCCACCGTTATGGGGTCCCAGTGGGGCATGTGGGGCACCTGGTGCAGATCCCCAGTCGCGACATAGCGGCCGTGCTGTCCATGCGTCCAGAGGTGGTAACCGTATTTACCGTCGAGGAGGCTGAGGCAGTTGCCCGGGTTGCCAGGGCAGTGGGTGTGGAGCAGGATCTGCTCCTTCGCATTCTGGAGCCCAACGACTTCCGGTATCCAGGGCAGGAGGGTGGCTTCCCCATCGCGGCGCTTCCAGCGGCGGTTCAAGGCNNGGCATCGCCGCGCTTGACGGCGTCCGGGTTGTCGGTCTGACCGCCTTTCCATGCTTGCTGTTCGATTACGCATCCAGGCAGGTCCAGCCCGCCTCGAACCTCACGTCACTGATCAGGGCTGCAAATCTCCTCCGTCGGGATCTTAGTGTGGACGTGCGGCAGGTCAACGCGCCAAGCATAACCTGCGCAGCAACCATGGGCCTCCTGAGAGCAAGCGGGGCCACCCACGGTGAGCCCGGCAGCGCCCTCACAGGTAACACACCGCTCCATGCGGTAAGCGCACAGCCGGAGCGGCCAGCAATGGTGTACGTCAGTGAGGTGGCGGGGGTGGATGGTGATCTCGCCTACTGCTTCGGCGGCGGCTTCTACGCACGCTCGCGTGCCGCCAGAGCACTCCTTGCCACTCCCGCCGGTGATAGGTTGATGGCCGAATTCCTGCCGCTTCCGCCGGATGCTATCGACTATTATGCTTCCCTTCATCTTCAGGCCGGTGTTCGCGCCCATGTCGGGGACAGCGTTCTCTTCGCCTTTCGTTCGCAGGTATTTGTCAGTCGATCACGTGTGGTCGCCGTTGGCGGAATCGCTCGGGACAACGCCGCAGTCCTCGGCGTGTGCGATGCCATGGGAAACGTGCTTGACAAGGACGGGTACCCTTTGGGTGCGAGAGAGGCGCGCGTCTTTGTCGATCGAATATGGGATCGGTACATCGCCGGCTGGCGTCGGTCACAGGACAAACGCCAGCAGGAAGAAAACCAGTATCCTTCCGGAGGGGAAGCGTTAGCGTAAGGGATAGCGGGGGGGGCTTTACCGAGGTTGTCCGGAAGCAGGGCATGGTGCGCGACTGGGCCGATGAGTTGGTTCCCGACGGTGCAGAAGATCATCGACCTGACGCAGAGGGCGTTCAGTGCCAGATTCAGTCAGAGGTTCGCCCTCGTCTCCGTTAGCGATTATAAGACCCACGAGTGGGTAGCTGGGCTCGCGGCAGAACGCGGTTACATTGCCGGAGGAAGCGGCTTTAACGCCTTTATCTCCGAAGCACCAGTTTAGATAATTCTGCTGGCCTTCCGAATGCACATACAACACATGTATGAAGGAGCGCTACCGGGAGGTGGAAGGGGGGCGGCCGCAATGAGCAGGAGATGAAGCCGTCTAGGCCCTATTGCCACGGACGGCCTGCCCGTAATCATCGTCCTTCTGGCTGCTTAGAGACGGATCTTTTGAGGAGGGAAGTGTCATCGGCAACTTAGGCTCTCGGGAGGGACAATTCATGTGACTGCCAGGCAAATCGCAGGTCCGCGTATGGCACTTGCGTATTGCGCTAAACCCCCATTAACCACTGGATATGGAGAGAATGCCAAGCACTCAGCGCAAGGAAGGTGTCGTTGGACGGGGCGGCCGAACGGCTCCCCTGACTTCCCGCGGTCTGATACTAAAACACGATCACCAAGTCTCCGTGATCTTCCGAAGACCCCGTGGCTGATCAGGATCGATTCCGCGTTGACGGGCGAGATGCCAGGTGAACTGTTGCAGCGGGATAGCTAGGAGAATGGGGCTCAGCTGTTCACGGATCGAGATGGGCACGGGGAGACACACCGTCGCAAGCGCGCACAAGGCGCCGTCGCCCACGATGAGGACGTCGGCCCAGAGCGTCCGAAGATGCTCAAGTATCGGACGCAGAGACAAGCCCGCGGGACCTTGGGGCACGATGGCAATGACGGGGAAGCCGCGATGGATCATGGCCATCGGCCCGTGGAGGAGGTCAGCGGAGGAGAAACCGTGGGCCACGAGATAGGTCGTCTCCATGAGCTTGAGCGCGGCCTCGCGGGCCGTGGAGTAATTAAACCCGCGTGACGTGACGACGATCTGCTCGGCAAACCGGTAGCGGGCGGCTATCTTCTCGACATCCGGCTCAGAGGTCAGCACCCGCTTCGCCTCCTCCGGAATCAACTCGACCTCTGCGTCATTCTGTTCCGCTATGGCCCCGGTGAGCAGGTAGAGCGTGAGGAGTTCCGCTGTGTAGGTCTTGGTAGCGGGTACCGCTTCTTCAGGGCCGGCCAAGATGTCGAGACTGTACTGGGCCGCCTGCGACAAAGGGGAGTCAGGAGCATTGGTGATAGCGACCTTTACGGCTCCCGTAGAGCGGGCGCGGATCACAAGCTCAACCAGATCGGGTGAAGAGCCCGATTGGCTGAGAGCAAGGAAGAGCACACCATGCAGGTCGGGGTGAGCATCGTAGATAGTGGCCGTGGAGGGAGAGACAAGCCCAGCCGCCAGCCCAAGGCGCGTTTCTAGGAGGTATTTGGCGTAGAGGGCGGCGTGGTCGGAACTTCCCCTGGCCGCGAGCAGGACGAATTTCGGCCGAGCGGTTCGGATGATTGCCGCTACCTCGGCAATCCGGGGGACACCCTGACGTAGGATCCGCTCGAATACCGAGGGTTGCTCGCGGATATCAGCAGCCATGAGAGCGCCATGCACAATAGTGATTACCTAACTGGTCGCGGTTCGAAAAAGCGCGCTGACGGTGATGACGGACTCCGACCGACTGACAGTTCTCATCAGCGCGAGCCGGACGGTCGAAAACGCGATCAAGTTCCACCTCGCCTGAAGCTCGCTCATGTTTTGCACTCGTCAATGCGAGCGCCGCCCATGCCCGTTTGACGGTAGACCTTTAATCTTAGACTGACTCGGGCTTGATCTGCGCCGCACAAAGGTCTTCTAAGTGTTGTATGAGCGCAGGTGGAGCACTGATCGTAGCCTTTGGGCAAGTAGTGGTCGCTAGCGGACGACGCACATCGACCATCACCGGCGCTGCCTCATATATACCTTAGTTTAATCACGCCTCAATCTTTTTTTCGGTAGCGACAGCTTGCGCGTCATCTGATCGCAAGTCCCAGAGCCGATCCAGCTCGGTCTCCATTCGGGTCGGCGAGGCAAAGCCGTCCCCGGGCTGCCAGCCATGCAACGATGGCTTCCGCTGCACAATTGGGGTGTACTTTACCTGTCCGAAGTACGGCCAAACCAAGGGCAAGATCACCAACGTCAACCTGCTCAAAGGCGGCATCTAGAGGCGGGCCAGCTTCGATGACTCCAACAGCATATGAGCCGCTGCAAGTCGCCGAGTCTCTCGAATGCGAGTAACCTCCTTCCCATGAACCTGGCCATTCGTCATCAAAGTGGGGGAGCCTCTTGGCGGGATACCGCCGCTCCGGCCGCGGATCTCGCCACCCCCAAAATTGTCATTGCGGCCCCGGCGTCGACAAGGAGCCGGTTTCCCATGAGTGGCGCCTCGTCTCCTGAGCCAAGTTCTCCTGTCTGAAAGCGTTGATGGGAAAGCGGAAGCGGGCGTCCCTTCGCACCCGCACGCGCGCTTCCAGTGCCGCCGTCTGTCGGCTGGCAACCTATCGGATTCGACGGGGATGGAGGGAAGAGCTAGTACACGCCGGGTCATTTGCGGTAGACAATTACCGAGTGCGAGGCCATGCGGAAAACTCGGCCGGAATCGACAATTTCCCGTACAGCGCCCCGATCGTCTGAGGACCTCGGATTCGCTCTTCGAACCACTCATAATACGGTAGCCGCCTGAAGACTTCTTCGAGCACGATCCGTATTTCTGCGTGCGCGAGCGTCGCTCCCATGGCAACTGCCTACCCCTCGTCCAAACACGAGATGGACGGGTGCCGATCCAAGATCACCCGATTCTGCTTCGTGAATACGTCATCATCCCGGTCTCCAGACGCTCACAGTAACAGCAGCTTTTCAACTTTCTGGATTCGCTGACCGGCGACGACGCACTCCCGGGTCGCAGTTCGTCCAATGGCAGGGGCGTACGTTTAGCGGAGCGATTCCTCAACAGCGACAGATATCAGATCCGGGCGGGAAATCAATGTATCCCGAGCGGATCGGTCGCGCGACAAGCGGAAAAAGCTAATTGCGAATCGCGCCTTTGGTCGTATCAATGCCGGCCATGATGATGAACAGCAGTATATCCGTGACTTCGTCTTATCACAGCCCATGGAGTTCAACACAATCGCCATCTCGGATGCATTATCATGGGCACGGAAGGCATGAAGACCTCGCTAATCAGTCGAGAGGTCATCACGGGCTCGATCGAACACGTTGGTCGCGGTTACATGGTCGATGCTCTGGTGTGCTTGGTGGGCTGCGACAAGACATTCCGTACATTCGTCTTCTCGGGAATTCAATGTTCGAGACGTTCGGTTCGAGAGCAGCATCAAGACGTTGGGCAGGTAGGCAACCCCTTTGCCGTGGTTGGAGTGCGCTACATCGTGTTCTTTCGGCAGCACTCGGAGCATGTCCCCCCAACCGGTGAAACTGCTTCAAATATCCTCGGGGGGGGGGGCAAAGTGAGTGTTTTGGTTCGCCATGATGTCCGCGATGTGCATTCTCGACGAGGGGTTAGTGTGTGATATGCGTTGGCGCACGAGACGTTGTTTAGACATTGAACGCTCGAACACCGATACGCGAACACCAAATTTGGCCCACTCGACCCAGAAATCAAGGCTCGGAAACAACGACGGCTACGTTTCAACGCCCATAGCTCTACCTGGTCGACCGCAACTATTCTCTTTTCCCTCGGTAAGATCTCGCGGGCGGCTCAAATGAACCTCCCGTTTTGACCACAATTTTGACCACAATATCGGTGGACAAGTACGCACGTTGATGGACATCAGTGGATGAACGCCCGCTGGCCAAGAACCATTTCCCTCGGCAGAAAGCCAAAAGTGGACGATGGTGGACATCCATGTACAATCAGTTCCAAGGCCACAACGAACTCATAATCCGCGGATCGCGGTTCGAATCCTGCTGGGCCCACGACGCTTTCCCTTGTCCTTCTCCGATCTCGGCCCATCCCCCCGGTCGACGCGCGGTAATAGACATGAACTTGACTTGTAGGCTCAGATCAGCCGCCGGGCAAGAGCTTCCATTCGCTCTACTAGTGTTGGTCAAACCCATCACTACATGAGAAGGATGCGCCTGAAGGCGCGGCGGTGGATTCGCGGACTGCGGCGGTGGTTGCCAACGTGATGCGTGGCGTCAACTCGTCTTCCTCGGAAAAGACAGTGCTCTAGTTCGAAGAGATACGAGACAGTTGACTGGGGAAATGCATTCTCGTACTCACGGGCGCACGCGACGGCGCATGCGCATCAGCGTGGCGGTCCAGTAGTTGCGGTGTAGGAGTACGCCCCCGACGCTCAGCCCGGTCTGCGCGACCCCTGCTGAGATGCCGACGAGCGGAGCGCGGCGCGCAGCTCGTAGGCGAGCGCATCAGCGGAGGCGCCTGCGGCAAAGTCGAGGATGAGCTGCGCAAGCTGAGGTCCGGCACGTCAACGTCCCAGTCGTTGAGTGCCAGGAACGTGGACAGGGCGATAAGGGCCGTGCGCTTGTTGCCGTCGAGGAAGCTCTGGCTCTGTGCGATGCCGTGGGCGAGGATCGCAGCCAGCATCGCAATGTCGGCGCCCTCATACGTCGCGTGATGGATAGGGCGAGCCAACGCGCTCTCCAATGCAGGAGCGGCCCGCAGGCGATCGCGCGCTGGCGCCAACGGCGATCTGGAAGATGCGGGCGTGCAGCCGGACGACGTCGTCGACATCGAGGTAGAGTACGTCCTCGCGACCTGAAGACGGCACCGCGCCCCCCTAGCGCGCTTGGTGATCGGGCTGCTCGGGGGTAACCTGGCGGTCTGGTTCTGAGGAGTCAGTCACCGGAGAGCCGGAACGCGGATCGACTGTTACCCACAGCACGATCGTGGTGACGGCGACCGAGTCGGGGAGGGCCGGTGTCTGTAGCCGTAGGCGGCCACGTCTCTGTGGCGAACCTGGGTCCTGATCTGGCATGGTTAGAGGTAGAGCAGTCCACTT
>QHBP01000397.1 GCA_003244175.1 Chloroflexota bacterium
GGCGTGTGACCGTAAGTGTCCTGACCGGTCACCGGGGCCTGTACTCGATCTCCAAAATCGAGCCGGCGGAGTAGAAGTCGAGGCTGCGCGGCTTGCCCGGATGGGCTAGCGCCACTTCCTCATCCAGCTCGATTCCCAGCCCCGGTCCGTGCGGAATCTGCACTTTCCCATCCACTACGGCGATTGGCGGTCGTGCCAGGTCGTCGCGCCACGGCGCATCCTGGGGCGCGAACATCTCCTGAATCTCGGCATTCGGAGTACAGGCGGCAACCTGCAGTGTCGCGGCGGTGGATATCGGTCCGGCCGCGTTGTGCGGGGCAATGGCCACGCCATACACCTCCGCCATGGCAGCGATTTTGCGCAGCTCGAGGATTCCCCCGACGTGAATGACATCCGGCTGGATCATCGGGACGAGACTCCGCTCCAGGAGGTCGCGGTACTCCCAGCGCGAGTACAGGCGTTCGCCGAGAACGATCGGGATTCGGGACTGCCGCACTACCTGTTCGAGTCCGGATGCATCACCCGGGTGGAGGGGCTCCTCGACAAAGTAGAGATCGTAGCGATCGAGCTCGCGGAGCAGGCGGAGCGCGCTCATCAGGCCAAAACGTCCGTGTGCGTCCAAACCGATCCGCACGTCGGGACCGACGGCCGATCGTACTGCTGCCACCTTCTCCACCGCCTCGCGCAATTCGTGCGTCGATTGCGTGGCGCTCGCGTAGCCGAACGGATCGAACTTCAGGGCACGGTAGCCTGAACTCAGGGGAAGCTCGGCGGCGGCCGCGAAATCTTCGGCTGTCCTCGCTCCGAAATACCACGCATTGGAGTAGGCCTCGATCTCATCCCGCAGCCTGCCACCGAGCAAGGTGTGCACTGGCACGCCCAACCATTTGCCGAGCACATCCCACATCGCGGTCTCCAGGCCGCCCATCGCGCTGCGCAACACCGGCCCGTTCATCCAGAACGAATCCCGGGTCATGGTGCGGATGTGCGCCTCGATCGCGCACGCATCGCGGCCTGTGAGCTCGCGGGCATAATCGTCGACGGCTCCCATGACCGCCCCCTCCTTGCCCTCCAGACTGCACTCACCCCAGCCCGCGATACCTTCGTCGGTCTCTATCTTGACGAAAACGAAGTTGCGGTAATACCCGTGGACGAAGAACGTTCGCACGGCGGCGATGCGCGGCCGGCTCATTCCACTTCCCTCTCTTCCTGCAGCACGCGCTTTACACGCTGCGCCGAGTCCCGCAAGGTTGCGAGCATGGCATCGTGCGCGCCGTCGGGATCGTGATTCCGAACGCATGCCAAGATGGCAGCGTGGCAGGCGAGCCCACCGCGCGCGCCCTCCGCGTCGAAACTGACCCGAATCGCCTCTCGCAGACGGTCAACGACCGGCTCCAGTAAGGTGATGAAGAAGGGGTTGTGTGTTGCGCCGATCAGCGCGCGGTGGAATGCCACATCCCCCTGCATCCACCCGTCCACATTGTCCTCGTTGGCCTCCATGGTAGCGAGCGCCTTCGACAGCGCCTGGAAGTCGTGTCCCCCGGAGCGCATGGCGGCCAGACGTGCCGTCGCTCCCTCCAGCACTTCTCTGAACTGATAGAACTCATCGACGGTATCGGAGGTCAGCCGGGACTGCACGTACCGCGTGATAGCCGAGCGCAGCATCTCCTCACTGGGCGCCGTGACATACGCCCCCCGACCGTTTTCCACTCGTACTAATCCCCGCTCCTCGAGCGTCTTAAGCGCCTCACGAATCGCGTTGCGCGACACGCCAAAGCTCAGTCCTAGCTCCTTCTCCGACGGGAGGCGGCTTCCCTCGTCGATGTCGCTGTTCAGGATCTTTCGTTCCAGATGCTCGGCAACTTCGGTCGAGAGGCGGCGGCGGCTAATCTGTGGGAAGTTCACTCGGTCGCCACCGTGGGTGCGCGCGTAATGGTCGTGCGAGGCACTTGAGCGCTCTGGATGCGCCGAGCAACCAGGCGGTGCACGAATACCTGCAGCGTCAGAGCACCGAGGATGATGCAGCCCTTGGCGAACGCATAGCCCGCATCGGTGAGGCCCACATTGCCAAGGCCGCTGTTGACGGCTGTGACGAACGCCACACCCATGAGTGATTGCAGCATGCTCCCTTCGCCGCCGGTGAGCTTCGAGCCTCCGATGATGACCGCAATGATCGCGTCCAGCTCGAAGCCCTGCTGCTCCAGCGGCTGTGCCCCGCCAACCTGACTGATGGTAATCACGGTGCCCACCGCGATCATGAACCCCATGAACCCGAAGATCAGCAGGTTTTGGTTGAGTATGCTGATGCCGGCCCGCTCCGTCGCACGCGCATCCTGGCCCATGGCAAAAGTGTAGCGACCCATGCGGGTGCGTCTGAGCAAGAACCAGCCCAGAATGTAAGCCACGATTGCCAGGGCGATCGGTATGGTGATCCCGGCAAAGGAGAAGGTATTCATTGTGTTGATGAAGGATGTGTTGATGTTGATCGGGTTGGCGCCGGTCAGGCCGATGGCCATACCGCGCGCCCAGATGTACGCCGCAAGGGTAATGATGATTGCGTTGATGCGCAGCTTGGCGACCAGAACGGCGTGAGCGAACCCCACGGCAATAGCGAGACCAAAGCCGGCGACGAAGCTGAGGGCCAGATTCCCGTCGCGCTCAAAGACTAGGCCCACGATCACGCCCGTGAGGGCGATCATCGCTCCCGGTGAAAGGTCGATGTTCCCGGAGATGATGGAAAACGTCATGGCGACGGCGACGATCGCCAGTGGCGAGTTCTCGCTCATGGCGGTCTGGAGTGTTCTCCACGAGAACCAGGCAGGCTCCAGATGCCCCACCACGCCCACGAAGACGACGATGAGGACGGCGAGCAGCAGCACATCCGTGGTAGCTGAGGACCTGAAGAACCCCCGCACACGGCGTGCGAGATTCTCCCGCGAAGGCCGGACTCGTCGATCCATCTCAGCGCTCGCTTCGGAGCCGCCCCAGATTGAGGACGACCACGGCCACCAGGATGAGGAAGCCGGACACGGCTTGCTTGTAGTAGATGGAGAAGCTGTTCAACGTGAGGTAGTTATCGATCATGCCGAAGATTGCCGCCCCCACAAGCGTATTCTCGACGCTGCCCGCGCCCCCAGTGAGACTGAGACCACCCACGAGCACGGCAGTGATGGCGCTGAACTCCAGTCCCGACGCGACGTTCTGGCTCACGGTGCCGATTTGCGCCACCTCCAGCGGTCCGGCGATGCCGGCGAAGAGGCCCGAGAGGGCATAGGCGGCGACGGTGACGGCGGTGACATTGATGCCCGCGAGGTGTGCTGCCCGCGGGTTCCCGCCCACCGCGTAGAGGCTACGCCCAAACGGCGTGCTGCGCATGATAATCGAGGCCACGATGTACAGACCGAGCGTGATGACCGCCATCACCGGCAAGAAGAGGAGCTGGTTCTCGTACAGCCCATTGAAGAAAGGATCGAGCACCTGAATCCACGAACCGTTCTGCGCCAGGATGACCTGGTCGAGTCCCTGCACCGCCAGAAGCATCGCGAGCGTCACGATGATCGGCTCGACCCCGACAATCGAGATGAGCACGCCGTTGATGAGGCCAATGCCGAGCGAGAATAGCAGAGCAACCGCGATCGCCAGGAAAATGGGCTCGTGATGGTTGACCGTCAACGCTCCCACGACGACGCTGCTCAAGAGGACAACCGATCCGACCGAGAGGTCGATGCCCCGCAACAGCATCACGATCGTCTCTCCAATCGAGACAATGGCCAGCACCGAGATCTGGATCATGATGTTGTCCAGATTTGGCGGTGACCAGAAGGCGGATGACGTGAGGCTGAGGGCGAGGAACAGCGCGCCTGCGATGAGCACGATACCGATTTTGCCGAAGAGATAGGACGCCCACTCAGTGGACCGCACCGTTCCTCCCTCCACATCGATGGGTGGTCTGAACGGTGTCTGCAGTCTAGTTCGGAGTGCCATTCACACCCGCTCCTTGCATGGCAAGAATCAGCTTCTCTTCAGATGCATCGCCGCGCTCAAACATGCGGGCGATGCGGCCGTGCTCCATGACGAGTATGCGATCGGAGAGCCCGAGGATCTCGGGAACATCGGTCGAGATGAGGATAACGCCTTTGCCGACCGCGGCCAGCCCCTCGAGCTGCCGGTACACTTCGATCTTCGCGCCAACGTCGACGCCCAGAGTGGGTTCGAGAAAGACGAAGACCTCCGCTCCACGCATCAGCCAACGGGAGAGAAGCGCCTTTTGTTGATTGCCACCGCTCAGGAGACGAATCGGTCTGCCCAGTGCAGAGGGAGCGATATTGGTCTTCGTGGCGACCTGCGCCGCTTCACGACGAAGCAGACGTTTACGGATCAGCGGGGCGATCTTTGCCAGAACGAAGCGACCGAGCGAGGCAACCCCGATGTTCTCCTCGGTCGTCATGTCGGGAAACACGCCCTCCTCGCGCCGGCTATCCGAAAGGAACCCAACACCGGCGCCGCGCGCCCGGTGAGGTGTACGCACCGAGACCGGCCTTCCGTGCAGCTCGACACTGCCGGTTACTTCCTCCCGATCGCCGAAGAGAGCGTGACCGAGCTCGCTCTGCCCCGCGCCGAGCAAGCCGCAGATGCCGACGATTTCCCCCTGCCGCACCGCGAAGGTCACGCCGCACACGCGCGTGCCGACGCTTAGGTTCTTGACTTCCAGCAAAGGGGATCCGGCTGTCTGCACGCTCTCGGTCGTTCGCTGGAACACGACATCCGACCGCCGGCCGAGTGTTGCCTCGACGAGACCGTCGAGCGTAATCTCGCCCGCCTCGAAGACGCCGACGACACACCCGCTCCGGAGTACGGTCGCGCGATCGCAGAGGGAGAGAATCTCCTTGAACCGGTGCGTGATGTAGATGATTCCGATGTCCTGACGTCGAAGGGATCGCAGGACGGCAAAGAGACGTCCGGCCTCGTCCTGGGTGAGAGCGGCCGTTGGTTCGTCGAGTATGAGAATGCGCGGCGCCAGACTGAGCGCCTTGGCGATCTCCACCATCTGGCGCTCCGGTAAGGCCAGCGAGCGAACTTTCGTTCGGGCATCGATGTGGTCGATGCCCATGCGTGCCAGCGCCTCTGTCGCTCTGCGATCAGTCTCGGTCCGATCCAGCCCAACACCCCTCATGGGCTCACGTCCGAGAGAGATGTTCTCCGCGACCGTCAGATTCGGCAACAGACTCAGATCTTGGTAGACGATGCCGATGCCGAGCTCGCGCGCATCCCTCGTGCTGCCGATATCCGCCAGGGTACCGGCGATCGTGATCGTACCGGACGTCGCTCGGTAATCGCCGGCAAGGATCTTGACAAGCGTCGATTTACCGGCCCCGTTCTGTCCCACAAGGGCGTGAATCTCACTGCGTCGCACCGTCAGATCCACATCACTAAGGGCCAGCGTGCCCGGGAAGCGCTTCGTCACGCGGCGCATCTCGAGCATGTTGACCGCACCCTCGGGCAGAGGCTGAGCGATGTTCTCAATCAACATAGCCACGCGTGTGCGCTCCCACGATCATAGTTGGGATGAGGCGTCGTCGCGGTGGACACGAGCCAGACCCATGTTCACCGCGGCGAGTGCCACTAGCCCGTGAGGGCCGTGAAGATCGATGTTCGCTAGTGCGAGTACTGCTTCAAGGCGCTGGCCAGACCCTGGTCGAACTTGAACGTGTGGATCTGCTTGGACATGGCGTTTTCCATGTTCAGAGCAGCGTTGATGTTTTGCTGTGTGACGAGCGCACTCTTCAGATAGCGGACATGCGGCATCGAGTGATGCTTGGCGAGATTGTACGCCATCTCGGTGAAGCGGAAGCCAGCGTAGATCGGGCCGTACAAAGCCGTGGCGAGCATCTGTCCGTTCTTAATCGCCGCGAGTCCGATGGGATCCCCGTCGATCGAGGCGAACAGGATGTGCTTCCCGGAGGGGCTGCGCAGTGCGACGTCGAGCGCCGGGACCGTGATGGTGTCACTCAAGCCGTATACCAGCGACAGGTTCGGGTACTTCACCAGCCAGTCCTGCATGATCGACACCGCCTTGTCGGCGGTCCAATCGGTCGGCTGCTCGGAGACGACCCGGATGCCGGAAGACTTCTTGAGCACGTTGACGAAGCCATTCGTCCGGAGGCTGTCGAGTGTTTGGCCGAGCGCGCCACGCAGGACCGCGACCTGACCCTTGACCGATCCGTACTTCTTCTTCAGGACCTGTGACACGTAATTTCCGACGATCTTGCCGCTGTTGAAGTCGTCGAAGCCCGAGATCATGGTCGCATTGGGAGCGACGCTGTAGAGCACGAGCACGGGAATGTGGGCCTTCTGCGCGCGCTTGAGAGCTGGCTCGATGGACTTGGGGTCGAGCGGAATGATCTCGATGGCGTCGACATGCTGATCGATCGCCTCGTTCATTCGCTGAACCTGGTCGGAGATCTTCTGGTTGCCGCTGATGTTGCGAACATTGATACCGAGACGGCGGCCGGCCTCGGTCGCTCCCCGAGCCTGATCGGCCCAGAACGGATTGGCGCTGATCCCGATCTGGATGAAGGCGATCGTCAGCTTCTTCCCTGCCGCATGCGCATAGTGGACGTTTGCGGTGGTGAAGAACGTGGCGCACACCACCAAGAAAACGGAGATCAACCGAAGAGTCCCGCGTTGCTTCATCGCACTCCTCCTGACACCTCATGGAAGGTCGTTGACAGCCTTACGACGCGCACATGCACGCCGCGCCTCCGATGCACACCGTGATTTCTACATAGGCTCTCCTATCAACTTGTAGGGCTATTCTACAGGTTGCTACGCTAGCTGTACAGAGGCAAATTTGCTGCCGGCTCTCCGACTGGATCGGAAGGAGCGCCCTCGTGAGCTTTCTCGCGGATCTCGCCGCCACAGTGTCCTTGCCGCCGATGTACCGAGTCGAGCAGGAGTTCGACCGCAGCAGCATCGCGGACATTCCGGGTGCCACATGGCGCCAGTTGGAGGGCACACCGGAGCTGGCCGACATCGCGGGAGAGCGTGTCGGTATTGCGCTCGGCTCCCGCGGCATTGCCGGAATCGACAATATTGGCCGGACGGTCGCGGCGTGGCTGCACTCTCGCAGGGCGGAACCGTTCATCGTGCCGGCGATGGGGAGTCACGGGGGTGCAACTTCCTCCGGTCAACGAAGCGTCCTCGCCCATCTTGGAATCACCGAAGAGACTATGTCGGCGCCGATTCACGATTCGATGGCGGTGCGGGTCCTCGATCACGTTTGCGGTGCTCCCGTGTACTGGAGCAGTGAGGCGCATAGCGCGGATCGGCTGATCCTCGTCAACCGCGTCAAGCCCCACACCGCGTTCCGCGGACCCCGCGAGAGTGGCCTGACGAAGATGTTGGCGGTCGGCCTGGGGAAGCGTGAGGGGGCGCAGACCCTCCATGGTCTCGGTCCGGAACGCTTCGCGGATACCATTCCCGCGTTCGCTGCCGCCATTCTGCGACAAGCGCCACCGATCGTTGGGCTGGCCCTTATCGAGAACGCGTATCATCGCATCTGCCACGTCGAAGCCCTGCCCTCCGCCGCCTTCGCCCGGCGTGAGCCCGAGCTGCTCGATCTGGCCTGGAAGCATCTGCCCGGTCTCCCGGTCGACCGCCTCGACGTCCTGGTGGTAGACGAGATTGGGAAGGACATCAGCGGCGACGGAATGGACCCGAACGTGACTGGCCGGTTTCCGGTGCCGCAGCTGACCGGCGGCGCGACAGTCGGCAAGATCGTGGTCCTGGGCTTGACCGCGGGCACGGATGGAAACGGGAATGGACTCGGCCTGGCCGACTTCACGACCCGCGGAGTCATCGATTCTGTGGACTGGCACACGACCTACGTCAATGCCCTCTCCGGCATGACCACGACGACCATCAAGCGCCCACTTGCGGCGGACACCTCAGACGCGGCGGTGAAGCTGGCCATCAGAACATCGACCAGCGACCTCCAAACGGTTCGTCTGGCGCGCATCCGTAATACCCTGTGCCTTTCATCCATCTTAGTATCGGAGAGCGTGCTCGCGACGCTGGGGCGCAGCGACGGTACGGTGGCGGTCGAGGGACCCGTCGCCCTCTGGTCGCAGTGGTAAGGCTGGAAGAGGAGGAGCCGCATGTCCAGGAATATCGCCGAGATTCTGGCGGACGCGCCGACGAATTGGGGCCGTTGGGGCCCTGAGGACGAGGTTGGCATGCTCAATGTGCTCCATCGGACGGAGGTGTTGCGTGGTGTCGCCAGTGTGCGCTCCGGCAAAGTCTTTACGCTCGGGCTTCCGATCGGACATCCCGATGGCGATCTCGTATGGCCGCCACGAACGCCGACCAAGCACTTCGTGACCAACGATCACGGCCTGTACGCTGCGGGGAAGCGTAAGCCCGCGCCGGGATCCGGCTTCGAGTATGCTGACGACGCCATCTTCATCTACTGTCACGGCACGACGCAGCTCGATGCTCTCGGCCACATCTGGTATGACGACCGGCTATACAACGGGTACGACGCTGACACCACCGTTGGCGGGTTGACCCGCAACAGCATCGAGAAGGTGGCGGAGCGCGGCATCGCGGGGGCTGCGGTACTGCTGGACGTGGCTCGATATCGCGGTGTCGATTCGCTCGACCACGGCGAAGAGGTAACGATGGAGGACCTATTTGGCGCCGCTCGGCGTCAGGGTGTGACGATTGAGAAGCACGACATGATCCTGGTGCGCACGGGGTTCTACCTGAACTTCCTCCAAGGAGGAACGCTCCAGTACGTGCGTGATGCCGTGAACGAACCGGGAATTACCTACACCGAGGAGATGGCGACCTGGTTCTATGAGATGGAGATACCAGTCTATGGCACGGACACCATGGGCAACGAGCAGACGTTTTCCACCCGCACCAGGACGACGCAACCCGTGCATCCGTACCTCATTACGCGCCTCGGTGTGACGATGCTCGAGATGGCGTGGCTGGAAACCCTTGCGGCCGACTGTGAGAAGGACGGCCAGTATCGGTTCCTGATGACGGTTGGCGCGTTGAAGATCGTTGGTGGCACTGGCTCACCCATCAATCCCGTGGTGGTGAAATGACCACGCACACAGGGACCGCTCCGCGAACACCTGGATTAGGAGGATCGTCATGAACGTCCCGGACGCAGGCACTGCTACCACCGGTGCCGACCTCAAGCAGCTTGCCGCAGTGGCTCGGCGGATCCGGAGCAATGTCCTGGCAATGGTGGAAGGGCTTGGGCACGGCTACGTGGGTCAGGGATTGGGAACCGCAGACCTCTTTGCCGCGCTGTATTTTGGGTTTCTGCGCCTCGACCCTGAGAACCTCGACTGGCCCGATCGCGATCGCTTCGTCCTCTCGACAGGGCACTATGCCATTGCCTTGATCGCCACACTGACCGAGCTGGGGGTCTTCGCACCGGAAGAGCTGCGGCAGTACGGGTCTGATGGGAGCAGGATCGAGCAAAACGCCACGGAGGTGGTGCCAGGCTTCGAGATTACGGGCGGCTCGCTCTCCCAGGGACTCTCGCAAGCGGTGGGCATGGCACTCGGTGCACGCCTCGCCGGCAGGAAGAACCGGATCGTCTGCATGCTGAGCGATGGTGAGCTACAGGAAGGTCAGATCTGGGAAGCCGCGATGGCAGCCGGGCATTACGCCCTTGACAATCTCATCGGAATTGTCGACAACAACGAGCTGCAAGCGGACGGACCGCCTGCCCGCATCATGGGCGTCGAACCGATCCCGGAGAAATTCATCGCATTCGGATGGGAGGCGCGCCGTATCGATGGCAACGAACTTCCCGCCATCATCGGCGCGCTCCACTGGGCGGACGCTTTGCGCGACAAACCGGCGATGATTGTCGCGGATACGGTTCCCGGCAAGGGAGTACCAAGCCTCGAGCGGCGCGAGAAGGTCCATTACGTTCGTCCGGCCGGTCCCGACAGCGAATGGAGCGCGATCCGGCATGAGCTGGAAGCCCAGGAGATGGTGCGATGATCGACAGCGAACTCACCGCTGCCCGGAACACCCGCTCCATGCCGTTCGGAGCCGCGCTGGTGGAGGTGGGGAGGAGGCGTGAGGACATCGTGGTACTCTCCGCCGACCTGGCGAAGTACACCGACATTGCACCGTATGTGGAGATGTTCCCGGACCGCTTCTTCCAGATTGGCATGGCCGAGCAGAACATGATGGGTATTGCCGGCGGTCTCTGGCGCTCCGGCTTCGCGCCCTGGGTGACGACCTACGGCGTCTTCGCCACCCGCCGGGCGTACGATCAGATCGCTATCGCGCTGGCGCTGGGTCGCGCGGACGTGAAGATCATCGCGTTCCTTCCCGGCCTCACCACGAACGGAGGGCCGACGCATCAGGCCATCGAGGACCTGGCGACGATGCGTGCCCTTCCGAACATGGTGGTCGTCGATCCGGCCGATGCGGTGGAGATCACCCAAGCGGTGGAGGCGCTGGCAGAGTATCGGGGCCCGGTTTACATGCGAGGACTGCGCGGGCAGGTGCCCGTATTCCTGCCGGACGGGTACCGGTTCGAGATCGGCAAGGCGCGAATGCTGCAAGAGGGGAGCGATGTCGGCATCATCTCCACCGGCCTCATGCTGGAGTATGCGCTGGACGCCGCCGATGAGCTCGCGCGGCAGGGGGTATCTGCCGCTGTGCTGCACGTCAGTACGCTCAAGCCGTTCGACGGGAAAGCGGTGCTTTCCCTGGCGCGAGATGTCCCCGCGCTGGTCACGGCCGAGAATCACACGACGATTGGCGGCCTCGGCGGGGCGGTGGCCCAGGAGCTCGCCGTGGCCGGATTGCAGCGGCCGCTGCGTCTGTGCGGGGTGCAGGACCGCTTTGCCGAAGCGGGCATGCCGCCGTACCTCTTCCGGCGCTACGGCCTGACGGCCGCCCACATCGTGGAGCTAGCGACCGAGGCGCGTGACGCGGCGAAATGTTCCGGAGCAGCCGAGGGCGACCATGCGACTTCGTGATCGTGTGGCGATCGTGACCGGTGCCGCCCGTGGACTGGGGAGGGCGATCGTGCTCGCCTACGTCCGGGAAGGCGCCGCGGTGCTGGCGGCGGATATCGATGCCGGCGCGGCGGAGAACACGGCTCGGCTGGCTCGTGAGGCGGGGGGTCAAAGCACCGCGATGCAGGTCGACGTGAGTGATGCGGTGAGTGTGGACGAGATCGTCCGCCATGCCGTGGACGAGTGGGGCAGGCTGGACATCATGGTCGCGGCGGCGGGGATCCAGGTGATCGAGCCGCTTCTCGAAACGACGGCCGCGACCTGGGAGCGCATGTACGCCGTGAATACGCTGGGTGTCCTGTACTGCGTCCAGGCTGCCGGACGAGTGATGCTGTCGCGAGGGAGCGGCCGCATCATCACGGTGACATCCGCCGCAGCGCGCATGGCCGTCCCGAACTTCACGGCCTACGCGGCGAGCAAGGCCGGCGTCGAGTGCATCACGCGAGCGGCGGCCGCGGAGCTTGCACCGCATGGTCTGCGCGTCAACTCCATCTCGCCTGGGCGGATGTTGACGGACATGACGACGGTACTGGAGACAGGACTGGCCGCACTGGCCGGTGAAACGACAGAAGAGCGCGAGCCGGCGCGCATCGCGCAGATTCCGGTGCGCCGCAAGGCAGCACCGGAGGAGGTCGCGGCGGTCGCAGTGTGGCTGGCATCTGATGAGGCGGAGTACATCAATGGATGCCGTTTGAACGCGACCGGTGGTCTGGAGATGGATTGAGGGGGTATCAGGACGGGAGCGAGAGCCGGCACATGCAGGCGTCGTGGCGTCCCTGAGGGTTCAGGGAGATACTAGGGTCTGGCCGGCCTGCGAGGACGCGCTTTTCCCCCCTCTATGAGGAGCTGGCGCTCACACCCGGAGCGTCTCACCGTTCCTGTGGGGTACCGTCCGCGCACGCACTGCCGGGCGAGTCCAACGGACGGAAGCACGGGAACATGGCAAGTGCTATGTGGTTGGGCTGCTGAATCGAGTCGTTTGCGCTCGTGGATCCCTTGACGGCGCGATCGGAGGGGTGCATTCTAGACTCAGATCTCGGCGGAGGCAGGCCGCAGTTATGAGCAGTGCTGATGAAAGTGAAACCACCCGCACGGTCTACGTGGATCCGCCGCTTGATGACGGTCTCCAAACGGGCGCTGTGCCTGAGCCTCGTCCGGCTCTGCAGTCCAATCGCTGGCGGCTGCGCTTCCCCTGGGTCAAGACGGCGGTCTCCGCCCCCACCTATGACGGCCAGCTCCTCATCGCGAATCGAACGGACCTGACCTGGCTAGTATGGCATAACTACCATAGTCTTGGACGGCTCGACGCGGGCGATCAGCGTCATGTCCGTCTCATAAGGGCGGGAACTATATCCGCCCGCAAGCTGGTAGCAGATGCCGGCAGATGCCGGCTCAATTGAGGCAGACCGATCTCGACGCTCTCTGGGCCGCACGGAACGGTCCCGCGATCTACGCGGAGTTGGTGGAGATGCTCGTCCTACACCGGGCCTAGCACGGCGACGAATGCCGGAGGACGAAGGCGGTGCCGGCACTCCGCCGGCAGATCAGTAGCGCTCGATACTGAGCCAGCGGAGCCTCCACCAGTGGAAGCCGTGATCTTCATACTCGCCACATTTGTCTTATGCGGGGGAAGATCCCGTCAGTCCGCATATCCAACGAGAGCATCGGTGAAAGCGGATTGCCGCGCTCGTCCTTGCCTCGCGAGCATGTTAGTAGATCGTCAGGTCCCACTTCTGGCTCCCTCCGCGAATTCGGCTCTCTATTTACTCCTGACAATGCTCCTTCAGGTTCGCGTGGGCACGATCCGTAACCTCCATAGGTGAACGCACCGTCCCTTCGGCTTGCGGATCAATTTGGGATTTGAAGCGCATAAACGCCGCTGGATCGGAAAAGATAAGCTGGCTCTGATTCCACGGCTCCGTCGCGTATGCCTCGACCCAGAACATGGAGCCGTCGTACGTCACGATGCGAATCTCGTCGTAAGCGCTGCCGCTGCGCTGGTTCCAGTCGATCAGATCATTCTTCAGAGCGAGCGCTTCGTCGAGGTCCATCATTGCCCCCCCGCCTTCCTGACCTGGGTCGCCCTCCGAGCCGGGCGCGGTGGAAAAGGTTCGAAAGTTCCGGTACCATCGCGAACACGTCCCATCACCAATGTCGTCATCTTGTCCGACGTGTCTCACGTGCATCAGTTCTCGCCGGCTGCCTCGCTTTCCCTGTCCCCATAGAGCTCGCGGCGCTCGTTCAGAATCGCCTGCACCTGCTCGGCATCCACCATGTGCACCCGCGCGTCGAGTGGGTCGGGGCGCCACGTAAGCTTGCCCTGCCTGAGGAGAACAGAAATGCGGCTCGGATGCACTCCAAGCAGAGCCGCAGCCTCCTGTGCACGAATCCAGCGGGCCAATTCTGCCTCCGGCTCTCCCTCGGTCAACTCATGGTACCCAGAAGCAGAGATATTCAGAGGTCCTTACTGATACTTGCTATTGCTTGCGCCTCTTTTGTAGGCTCGCTTTAGGAGTTGGATCGTTCCAGTGGAAAGGAGGGCGATGAGGTAGATATCGCGCGAGGTGGACAGCGTGGAAAGGAGTGCCTGTTTCCATCGCATAGATCGGTTAGATCGGTTAGATCGGTTAGATCGGTTAGATCGATTTGCCCAATCACTCCCATTTCTCGGTGACCCGAGAGAAAGAGGCCGCGCACGAGATGACTCCTCGGCGCGGCACGTGATCATCGAACCGTGCAAGAGGAGGCTCGGATGATCAGGCACATTGTAACCGGCGCGGCAGCGGCGGCATTCGTCATTGCCAGCGCGT
>QHBP01000377.1 GCA_003244175.1 Chloroflexota bacterium
CAACGTCGAGGAATTCTTCCAGCAGCTGATCGCCTTCACCAAAGACCTCAACGCCGAGGAGCAGCGTACCGTCGCCGAGGCTCTTTCGGAAGAGCAGCTCGCCGTCTACGACCTCCTGATGCGTCCCTCGCCCGAGCTGAGCGACGCCGAACGGCTGCAGGTCAAGCGAGTCGCCGAGTCCCTGCTCGACGTCCTCAAGCGCGAGAAGCTGGTCCTCGACTGGCGCAAGGAGCAACGTTCCCGCGCCTCGGTGCGGCTGACCGTCGAGGAGAAGCTGGACGAGCTGCCGGAGAGATTCACCCGGCAGCTCTACGCGCAGAAGTGCGACGTCGTCTACCAGCACGTGTTCGACAGCTACTGGGATGACGGGCGGAGTGTGTACGATTCGGCCGCGTAGACGGGGGGGTCCGCTTTTCCCACACCCGCGCACTGGTGCTCGTATTAGCGGACGTTATGGAGCTCCGACGGGCGATGGAGCTCCGACGTGAGATCGACATAAAGGGCCCGAGCGCTGGGCGCTAAGCGGTCCTGGGAGCGATGAGGACTCAGGGGCCTTACGGGCGATGGAACGTCGTGGTTAGGCGCAGGAGCACGGTTATGATCGTGGCTGGCGAGGATCGTGCCGGCCGTAATCGTGGCCTGTAAGCCTCGGGGATCGGGAGCTGCGGGATCGTGGAGCCTCGGTGATCGTGCCGGCGAGGATCGTGCGGCCGTGCTACGAGGCTCACAGTGGGCCGTGCGACCCCAAAGCGAGACGGGGTCCTGGGCTCAGCTCATACCGTGACAGCTTGCGAGCGTCAGCGAAGATGACGAAAAGAAGATGAAAAGATGATGAAACTGTTGACAGATAGAGCGATGATGGCAGTACAGGGGCCCTCAATAGGGCGGTGTCTATATGGCCCCTGTGATAACATGATCCCGCCATTGGCCTCGCGCCGAGGTAGCTCAGTCGGTAGAGCAACGGACTGAAAATCCGTGTGTCGCCAGTTCGATTCTGGCCCTCGGCACCACCTGGTTCTTTACGTCAACCCCGGAGCCTTTTCGCTAGCTCATGCACCTGGTGCTGTTGTGCCTCCTGATCATTGTGGTGGGAGTTGGTGCATGCGCTCTCGCTCTGGGTGCTTCGCTGCCAGTGCCCAAAAAGCTCCGGCGGCGGGTGAGGGCTCGCACGGGGATCGGTGGCAGGGAACGGACCGTCCCGTCCCCCTCCGTCGGTGAAGAGCGTATGCATCCAAACAGCAAGAGACGGGACCCACGGCCCGGAGGTCGAGTCCCGGACGCCGCCCCAACCTATCGTTCAGTCACGAAGGACCGTCCTGGCTATGCGCGCTGGGATCCCTACGACGAGAAACAATCTCTTGAGCATCGCATACGCAGCGCCCGGCACAAGGAGACAGCCATGAATGGCCCCGATTACTACCAGCTGCTCGGTCTTCAGCCGGACGCCACCGACGACCAGATTGTGCGTGCGTACCGGCGGTACGCCGCAGCCATCCATCCCGACAGGTTCTACGATGACCCTGCCAAACGCTCACAGGCAGAGGCAAAGATCAAGGAGCTCAATGTGGCCATGGAGGTGCTGAGAAACCCGACACGACGCGCTCAGTACGATGCGAAGATCTAGAGCGATAGGCCTGAGCGAGCGGGTTCGCGTGTCGTGAAGCTGGTCGACGCTCGCAGAGTACCGGCTTTTACCACGACCCGAACCGTTTGGCCTGCCGCCACCGCGCCGATGGAGCGACGAACGCAGCGCAGCCCGGAGGGTGGCGTGTATCCCGCATTCCACTTACGGGTTCCTTCTTGAAAATGGACCTGAAAGCGCACCGGAATACCGGAGACGCCGAGACCGTCGGCGGTGCGCACCCACGCGCAGAAGTTGTCCTTCTCGCCCGGCGGGGGAGTCGGATCCGATACCCACACGCTCAGATGCGGCGCGCCTCCCGGCGCCAGCCCATGTCCGCTTGAAGCAAGGCCACGAATGTAAAACGTGGTCCGTACGCTGAAGGTTGACTGCTTGTAGCTCACCTTCGCTGTGGCCTGTCCCTGCTCCACGCCGTGAGTGCGCGTCGCGAGACTGACGGCAACGTCAAAGCACCCGCACGGCGGGTCCCACGGCATCGTGCCTGTGAACCCATGGTGCGCGGACACAAAGGACAGGGAGACGCTCGCCGGCGCCGGCCAGGTGGAGGCGGTCAGCGAGAAGGTGATGCTGTCGCCTACATCCACGAGCTGAGGAGATGCCACGAGCCGCACGTTGACGGGAGCCGCCGGCGCGGGGAGCACGGAGGCAGAGACTTTCCTCGTTTGGGTGGAGGAGGCCAGTCCTCCAATCAGAAAAAGTGTCGCGATTCTGACCGCGGCGCCGGCCACACCTGTCACTGATCTTCCTCCGGCGAGCAGTATATCACGCGGCTGGCGTGCCTCGAATTCTTGACTATTGGAGAGGCCACGTGATACAAAGTCGTGCCGAAAGGCCGAGCGGAAGTGGCTCAGTGGTAGAGCACCTCCTTGCCAAGGAGGGGGTCGCGAGTTCGAATCTCGTCTTCCGCTCCATTTTTTATGGCGACGTGGCCAAGTGGTTAAGGCGGGGGTCTGCAAAACCCCTATCGTCGGTTCGATTCCGACCGTCGCCTCCATCCCTGCTTCTATAGACTTGCGGTATTCGCTCGCGTTACGATGCGCTGAGTTCCCGGCACTGCGCCGGGACGCGTACGCGCAGGGGTCGCATGGGCCGCACGGTTCTGATCGTCGAAGATGAGGCAGCTCTGGCTGGGCTGCTCTGTGACGTCCTGCAGTCTGCTGGGTATGACGTGGTTATCACGACCGCGGGACAAGCGGAAAAGAGATCCCTCCTGCTGGAGCCCGCGGCGATCGTCATGGACTATCTGATGCCGGGGATGAACGGTGTGGAGGTCATCAGCAAGATCCGCGCTGCCATGCGGGAGTCCGCTCCACCTATCATCCTTGTCACGGGCTTAGAAAACGCACGAGACCTGGCGGAGCAGGCGGGAGCGGACGCTTACTTGAGGAAGCCCTTCGACGTCGAGGCGCTGGTTCAGATCGTCGATTCGCTGGCCGTTCCCTCGGTCGCCTGAGGGACAAAACATGGCGATGGCGCACCGAGAGGACCGAAATGCCGCGGATGCCCGTGTAGCGCGCGCAACCGCTCCCACCTCTCCCGCGGTTGAAGACTCCGGTCAGGAGCGCGCCGGCACCGAACGCCCCTTCTCAGCGTACGAGCTTCCTGCGGTCGCACTGCTCCTGCTTCTCTGTCTCGTCACGATCCTGTCGGCACGGCATGGCACCGCATTGAACGTCATACACAGCCCGGGCCTCGCGGTATCTATTGCCGTCGCGTCCCTCCTCATCGCGTTGGGAGCCGCGTACTTCGCTCTGGGCGAGTTCATCCTCTATGGGCTTTCGTCTAGTCTCTACATCGGACTGGCGTTTCTGGTCTTTGCCGCGGCGCATGCGGGTCTCGGAGTCGTGCCGCTGGTTGCGAGTGCGGTGTCGAACGCGGGCGTGGTGACGTACGGCTGGGGCGTGGATCGCATTGTTGGTGGGTGCTTACTCGTGGCCGCTGCTCTTCTGGTCAAGCGCACCACGCCCGTGTTCCTGCGCCGTCGCAGAGTCACCACCGGGACGGCTCTGGTCCTTGCGCTGTCACTCGTGTCCACCGTTTGGGCGTACCACTCGACGACGGCGCCCGTCGCTGCTTCGACCGACAAGGCCTTGCAACTCTGCGCGGGCGCGCTCTTCTTTCTTGCCAGCTTTATCTTCTGGCGCATCGCAAAGTCCTCGCGGCGTACGTGGTTCTTCTGGCTGTCGTTCAGCCTGGCCATTGCGGGGTTTGCGCAGCTACAGTACGGCCTGCATCTGTACCCTCTGGGAGTCGTGCAGCCCGGTGACATACTTCTCGTGGTCTTCTTCGGGGGAATTCTCCTGGCTCTCATGTCCCAGTGGACAAACGATTACCGGCGGCTGCGATGGCAGGCGCGCGAGCTGGAGGCGTTACAACAGCTAGGAACGGCGCCAAACGTGCGAGTCGTACACGCGGTGGTCGCCCACATCGTCCAGGTCGTTGGAGAGTCCCTGGGAGCGGATGCGAGGGTACTTGTGGCAGACAGAGCTCAGACTGCGACCCGCGATCCGCTCAGCGAACAGATGCTCGCGCTTGGAGCCGGGTGCGCCGACGTGTCGGGAGACGGCGCCGCCGGCGTCGTTGTCGGTTTCGACGAAGGCGGCGACGGGCAGGTGGCTCTGGGAGTGCCTCTGGATACCTCGAGTCGCAGGGTCGGAATGCTTGTGGTTGTGCGTCCGTCGGGTGATCAATTTAGCTCTCACGACATGCGCCTCCTGCGAGCGCTCGGGCTTCAAGCCTCCGTTCTGCTCGAGCGCAGCCTGCTCTACGAGGAAGTCGCCGCTGGGGCCGTACTGGAAGAGCGCTCGCGACTCGCGCGCGAGATTCACGACGGTCTCGCACAGCATCTGGCGTTTCTCAAGATGCGCGTTTCATGGCTGCAGAGATCGGCGGAGCCGATAGAACGCAAACAACTGAAGGATGTCGAGAGCGTGCTCGAGACGGCTCTCATCGAAGCCCGGCACGCGATCACGACCCTGCGCGCCGACGTCCAGTCGGCGACGGCGCGCGAGGCGATCGAGGGGTACGTAGAGGAGTTCAGTCACGTCGCCGGAGTGCGGATGGAGGTGAACTGCCAGCCGGATGTACCAGACGTTGGACCCAAAGCGCGAGTCGAGCTGCTGCGCGTTGTGCAGGAATCGCTCAACAACGTCCGCAAGCATGCACACGCTACCTGCATCGCGCTGGACATCCGGGCTCAGGACGGCGGAATGGAAGTAGCTGTGCGAGATGACGGCGAAGGGTTCGAGGTTGGACGCTCTTTGGAGGGGCACTTCGGGCTGCAAATCATGAGCGAAAGAGCTGCTTCCGTCGGCGGGAATCTCAGTGTGCAGTCAAGGCCGGACGTGGGGACCGAGGTGCGTATCTGGGTGCCCAGTCAGGAGACCGGGGTGGACGCGCCTACTCAGTCGCCGTTCCGAACGGTCCAGGGCTAGAGGAGCGCGGATCTCCGGTCCACGGAGGAGCTTCTTCGATGATCTGCTCGGCAAGTGTCACCGCCGCCTCCTCGTGCACGTCTAGGGCCCCGTCGAGCTCCCTGTATACCGCGAGGACATGATGAGAGCCGGCCACGGCATACGATACCGCGATAACCTCCGCCGCATGTTCGTTGAGGTGCGCTTCTAGGTTGCGGGCCAGGGATTCGGCGTTTGCGGCCTCGCCGGTCCATGTCTTATACATGCTGGTCCCTCACCTACGACGAAGTCCTCGGCCGTCCATGGATCCGAGCCTGGTTTAAGTATGCACGTATACTGCCTGCAGACCGAACGCGTGCAGGAGGGCTGAAGATATGAGCGACCCAAGCCTCAGCAGGTATGCCAAAGAGCTGTTCGGCGGCGCTAACGATGCTCTCGCTCCCCTGGTTGAGCGTTCCCTGGCCCATGGCCTGCCCGCCATTCAGGTTCCTTTCGAGCTCGGACGACTGCTGCAAGTACTCGTCGTGCAGTCGAATGCGTCCCGCATTCTCGAGATCGGGACGCTATTCGGTTACAGCGCCATCCTCATGGCGAGCGTGTTGCCGGACGGAGGTCGGATCACCACCCTCGAAGCCGATCCGACGCACGCGATGACGGCGCGAGAGAACATCGCGGATGTCCAACTGAGCGGGAAAATCGAGATTCTCGAGGGCCCGGCTCAACAGACTTTGGAACGCCTGAATGCGCAGAGCTTCGACCTGGTGTTCATTGACGCCGACAAGACGAGCTACCCGCTGTACCTGGACTGGGCGCTCCGTCTTACTCTTCCCGGTGCCACGATCGTCGCGGACAACCTGTGGCGGGAAGGCGCCGTTGAGCACCCGGAGCAAACAGACGAAGCGAGCACCGCGATTCGGCTCTTCAATCAAAAATTGGCGGGCGAGTCGCGCCTGCTGTCGACTCTCGTGGCAACGCGAGATGCGGCTGACGCGGCCAGTGTCAGCGTTGTTCTGAGGGACTAAACTCGGAAGAGGGAAAGATACTAGCGATCGAGGATGTCCGACCATATATCTTCGCTTCAGCTTCGAACGGGTGCAGACTCGGTAGTATGGGACGACATCAAAGTGAGGGATCTGTGCCGGATATCGAGCGGTTTCTCGAGAGCCTGTCGTCCGGAGAGCCCATCCCGGGTGGCGGAAGCGTGGCCGCTCTGCAAACGGCGATGGCGGCTTCGCTCTTGTGCATGGTGGCCAATCTCACCGTCGGACGCAAGCGATACGCAAACGTCGAGGAGCAGGTGAAGGGCATTCGCGAGGAGTCCTCCTGCCTGCGGGATCGCGCGCACACGCTGATCCAGGAGGATTCTGATGCCTACGGTCAGGTGTCGCAAGCGCTTGGGTTGCCGAAGCAATCGGATGAGGAAAAGGCCGCAAGGCAGGAAGCCGTTCAGCTGGCGCTCAAGGGCGCCGTCGATCCGCCCCTTACGACGATGCGGGTCGCGGTGGAGGTCCTGAGGCTAGCTGGAGAGCTCGCTCCCATTGGCAACACCTCGGCGGCGAGCGATGTGGGCACCGCGGCGCTTTGCGCCCGCAGCGGCTACGCGTCGGCGGCCCTGAACGTGGAGATCAATCTCCAGACGATTCGCGACCAAGAGTGGGTGAATGCGCATCGACTGCAAGTCCGTGACCTCGCAGACGCGGAAGCTCTCGAGCAGGAGGTCATGGAGCGTGTCAAAGCGATCATTACGGGGGAAGGGGGTTGACGGCGGCGATCATCGATGGCAAAGCGATTGCCGCTGGAATCCTCGATGACGTCGCTGCCCGATCCGCTCTTTTACGAGGAGTGGACGTCCATCCGGTCGTCTCATTCATCATGCTCGGCGACAGCGCTCCAGCACTCCTCTACGCCAATCGTCTGGAACGGGTGGCCCGTCCTGTTGGCATTGAGGTACGGCGTTTCTCCCTGCCGGACATTGTTTCCGTGAGCGAGCTTGAACGGACCGTCTCGACTTTGAGCCAGGACTCGGCGATCGACGGCATCTTGGTCCAGCTGCCCCTCCCAGACCACCTGTCGGAGGCGGATATCGGCAATCTGATCGACCCGCGAAAAGACGTGGACGGAATCACCGTGCAGAACGCCGGCCGCCTGTACCTGGGGATTCCAGGGCAGGTTCCGTCGACGGCTTTGGCCATGGTCGAGCTGCTGGACAGCTGTGGCATTGACGGCACCGGCAAGGACGCCGTGGTCGTTGGTCGAAGCAAGATTGTCGGCCATCCGGTCGCGGAGCTCTTGATCCAACGTAATGCAACCGTGACCGTGACGCATTCGCAGACGAGAAACCTTGCGAGAAACACACTCCATGCGGAAATACTCATGGTGGCCGCGGGGAGTCCACATTTGGTGACGGGAGATATGGTGCGGGCGGGAGCGATCGTCGTGGACGCGGGGATCAACGCGCAGCGAGATGGAATCGTCGGCGACGTGGATTTCGAGGCGGCCCGAAGGGTTGCTTCCGCAATTACACCCGTTCCGGGAGGCGTGGGACCCGTGACGAACGCCGTGCTACTGCGGAGCGTGGTGGAATCCGCGGAACGGCGTCATGAATGATCCCGCGTCCGTCATGGGCATTGTCAACGTCACACCGGACAGTTTCTCCGGCGATGGTCTCCTCGATCAGTGCGAGCGCGTCGTCGAGCTCGCGGAGCGCATGGTGGCGGAGGGCGCGGCCATTCTGGACGTCGGTGGTGAGTCGACAAGACCCGGTCACACACCGGTAAGTCTGGACGAAGAGCTTCGGCGCGTCATTCCAGCCATCCGGGAGCTGTCGAAGCGCTTTTCTCTCCCCATCTCCGTCGATACGTCCAAGGCGGAGGTAGCCCGTCGGGCGTTATCCGAGGGAGCGGCTATCGTCAACGATGTGTCCGGTCTCCGCGATACTCGCATGATCGAGGTTGCCGCCGGCGCCGGCGCCCGCCTGATCCTGGTCCATCACGGAGTTCCGAAGGCTGATGACGTGATGGGTGACGTGGTGGCGGCCTTGGGTCGACTTGTTCAAAATGCCGAGCAGCGTGGGGTGCGTGCCGGCAATATCGTCGTCGACCCTGGCCTGGGAATCGGTGGCAAGGACTGGCGGTCAAACTTCGTCATCGTGCGCAACCTCGCCTCACTGTCGATACTGGGCAAGCCGGTGCTGGTAGGAGCGTCCCGCAAAGGCATGATCAGCCGCGTGTTGGGGTCCGACGTTCAGGACCGCCTAGCCGGATCGCTGGCGCTTGCCACGATGTGCATCGCCGGTGGCGCGAGCATCGTGCGGGCACACGACGTGGCTGAGACGGTGGATGTGGCCAAGATGATGGCGGCAATCTTAGGCTGACCAGAGAGCTTCCGCATGTCGCAGCTCGATTTCGTCCCACTGTCCAGGGACCAGCTGGACATGCAATCGCCTCTGAAGGACGTGGTTGAACGCGTCCATCACGTCGTGGAGGGATACCGAGCGGTCGACAATCTCATGAAGGCCGGTGGCACGAGCCCGAAGCTCGACAGCCAGTTTTTGCGGATGGTGCTCATCCAGCTGCATCGCCAGATCATCTGCATCAAACCGAAGGTGGATGCCGGCTTGGAGCAGCTGGCCATTGCGTCGCCGCACCTGGGCAAGGCCGACGAGCTTGCGGTCTTCGACCGTCACTTCATACGGAGATAGGGTTCCGAAGCAGGCGGCGTTGACCAGATCGCGCAGCGGACTTGCCTTCGTCCTGGCAGCGCGCGCTTCTTTGATTCCGACAAGGCCGGCCCGGACACCGAGAACGGCCAGAGCCTCGATCCACATCTCTCCCATCCACCGGTATGACTCGACGACGTCGGGCAGTACAAGAGGGTGGCGGGCGGGCAGAGCGACGTCGAGGCCAAGGACGGCGTCGGTCGCGTACACGGCCGTACCTCCCGCCTGCCGGCGAATCTTCCGAACCATGCTCTCTGCCCTCTCGCCCGTTGCGGGCATACGCTGCCCGGGGCCAAGGATGAGGGTGGGCCGGGCGGTCGAGTGCCACCAGATCGTAGGTCGACTCGCGAGTCTCACCAGCGCGTCCGAAAACGCGAAGTGAGAGGCGCTATCGCCGGCATCGTAGGGGAGGAGCCGCCAGGCGTCGAGCTCCCCCGTGCCGCGGCCCATTCGTGAGCTATCAGCTCTCGCCAAGGTACTCGCGTCGGACCTGGTCGCTCTCCCGCAGCTCCAGCGCCGGACCCTCGAGGACGATGCGGCCGGAGCGCAGCACGTAGCCTCGATCCGCTATGGAGAGGGCGATAAACGCATTTTGCTCGACCATGAAAATGGTCGTGCCTTGCTTGTTGATCGTCTGAATGGTGTCGAATACCCGTTCGACAAAGATCGGAGAGAGTCCCATGGACGGTTCATCCATAATGAGCAGCTTGGGACTCGACATCAGCGCTCGTCCGATCGCGAGCATCTGCTGCTCGCCGCCGCTCATGGTGCCGGCCACCTGCGTTCGCCGTTCCTTGAGCCGCGGAAATAGATCGTACACGCGTTCCTGGTCGCCGGTGACAGTTTTCTGATCGCGACGGACGTATGCACCCATGGTCAAATTGTCTTCGACGGTAAGCCTTCCGAAGATGCGCCGGCCCTCCGGCACCGGAGCCACGCCGGCTTTGACGATGCTCGGAGTGGACATAGTGTCCAATCGGCGACCTGCGAAGTCGATGGTGCCGCTCCGTGGACGAACGATGCCCATGATCGCCTTCATCGTGGTGGTCTTGCCGGCGCCATTGCTGCCCAGCAAGGCGACGATCTCGCCCGGGTACACGACGTACCCAACTTCATGCAGGACCTGAATCTGTCCGTACCAGGCGTCGACATCGTGAAAGTGCAGAATCGCTTGACCCGTGCGGTCCGGTGCGACTCGAGGCTCGTCGTCCTTCACGGCCGTAACGTCACTATTCGTCACCGCAGCGGTCCCGCGTTGCTGCCCAGCACCGTCAAGCGCTCACTGCCTTCCTCCCCAGATACGCCTCGATAACGCGCTCGTTCTGACGCACGTCTGCCGGCAGTCCTTCGGCGATCTTGGTGCCGTAATCGAGCACGACGATCCACTCTGAGATCCCCATGACGACCGGCAGGTTGTGCTCGATCAGTAAAACCGTGATGCCTCGCTCCCGAATCGCCCGGACGTAGTCCATGAACTCGTTGAGCTCGGTGGGATTCATGCCAGCTGTGGGCTCATCCAACATGAGCAACTTGGGCGCGGAGACGATCGCGCGCGCCAGCTCAAGCATGCGTCGATCGGCGTACGGCAGATCCATGCAGCGGCGACCGGCAACCGGCGCCAGGCGATCGCCAAAGAGGGAGAGAGCTTCCATGGCCTTTTCTCGAGCTTCGGCTTCTTCTCGCCGCACCCAAGGCGGCTTCAACACATCGCCGAACAGACCCGCCTTCAGGCGCGAGTGGTATCCGATGAGAACGTTTTCCAGCACCGACAGGTTGGCAAACAAACGTTGATTCTGGAACGTCCTCGCGATGCCGCGTTTTTGCACCCGATCGGGCGACAACCCCGCGATGCTCTCACCATCCAGGGTGATCGTGCCGATGTCAGGCTTGTACAGTCCACTGATCAAGTTGAAAGCCGTCGATTTGCCGGCGCCGTTGGGACCGATGATGCTGGTGATGCTGTGACGTGCCACCGAGAGAGTGAGATCTTGCACCGCGACCAGACCACCAAAGCGCTTCGTGACGTCCGTAAGAGCTAGGATCTCGTCAGCGGCGCGGTCCACCCGCTGATTCTCATCCATCGGCTGGCTCAGAACGTGTAGCGTAGAGGTCCTGATTCTCTTCCGCCAGCACTCTCGCCGTTTCGGGCCTGAGCTCGCGTGCACGCGTCTTCGACGGCCAGAGACCCTGGGGGCGTAGCAACATGATGAGGAGCAAGATCAATCCGAAGATCAAGGGGTGCGCCGACGCGAGATTCACATTGGCCAGCCACGTACCAAAGTCTCCGACGACGCTCGGACCCGCATGGAGCTGTACGCCCAGCTGATGCAAACCATTGTTGATGTCCTGAAGCCACGTCAGGTCGAGGTACGAAATGATGATGGCGCCGAGCATCACCCCGGGTATGCTTCCCATGCCTCCCAGAATCACCATGACGAGAATGCGGATCGAAATATCGAAGCTGAACTGGGTGTAGTCGATGCTCCCGATGCGGCTCGCCTCGAGAACCCCCGCGAAGCCTGAAAATGCGGCTCCTAGACCGAAGGCCAGCAGGCGAGTGCGGGTAATGTTGACCCCCATGTGGGCGGCGGCGATCTCGTCTTCACGAATTGCCGACCAGGCCCGACCGAGGCGGGACCGCCGCAAACTCGAGATAATGATCACGGTCAACACGATAAAGAAGAAGCCCAGAAAGTACCAGGGGCGGAGGTCCGAACCCTGAAAACTGGCGTGAAGGGCGCCGACGTGCAAGTCCGGCGGCGAGTCAATGCCGGTGATTCGATTCACGCCGCCCGTGATGTCCGGCCATCCGAAGCTGTTATCGGGTCCCAGGTTGGCGATCGCCTTTGGAACGATCTCGCCGAAGCCCAGCGTGACAATGGCCAGATAGTCACCCCGCAAGCGCAGTGTTGGTGCGCCGAACAGAACCCCGAAGGACGCGGCTACCAGCGCGGCGATGGGGATCATCAAGAAGAATGCGACGTGGATGCCATTGGGGCCAAAGGATAGGAGGGGATTGCTTACAGAATGCCCATTAACCGCAAAGTGAGCGGAGGCCAGCATCGCCAGACTGTATGCCCCGATGGCAAAAAATGCTCCGTAACCAAGATCCAGCAGGCCCGCGTACCCGACCACGACATTCAGGCCAAGGGCGAGCAGGACGTTGACGAACGCGTAGACGGCAACGTCAATATCCCCTGTGGAAGGATCGACAAAGGGGTAAAGAATGACGGCCAACACGACCGCGGTGATGGCCACCCGACTCGTCGACTGACGGCCTAAGACAGCACCAAGACTGGAACGGCCGGGAATCGTGATTGATCGCGCCATCAGACCTTGTCCGGAACCTGGCTGCCCAGCAGCCCGGATGGTCTGAAGACGAGCACCAGAATCAGCAGCGCAAAGACGACCACGTCCGCCCACTCCGTGCCGGAACCGTTGCCAAGAGTATCCACAAATCGCTTGATAATTCCGATGAGGAGTCCGCCCAGCATCGCGCCGCGGATATTCCCGATCCCTCCCAGCACGGCCGAGGTGAAGGCGAAGAGCCCCAAGGAGAAGCCCATGTTGGAGCCAACACTGCCCTGGTTGATCCCGTACACGACGGCTCCCGCTCCCGCCAACGCTGAACCGATGAAAAACGTCAGCGAGATGATCCGATCCACATTGACCCCCATCATGAGCGCCGCTTCTCGATCCTGAGCCACGGCTCTCATGGCTTTGCCCATCTTCGTCCGATTGATGAAGCGATCGAGAAGGAGCATAAGTATCAATGCCGCCACAATCGAGACAAAGTCAATGTTGCGGACACTGGCGCCAAAAAGGGTGATCGCCTGCGAGGGCATCACCGAGGGGTACGAGATATTGACGCCGCCCCTCCACTGGAAGAGCAGGTTTTCAAGGATGAACGAGACGCCGATGGCCGTTATCAGCGGGGCCAGCTTCGGCGCATTGCGCAGCGGACGGTAGGCAATGCGCTCAATGAGAACGCCGAGGAGGCCGCACAGAACGGCCGCAACCACCATGCTCAGGATGATTGTCCACACGACGAGCCACAGCATGTCCACGTGCACACTAGCGCCGAGGAGGTCGAGGGTGTGCCGGCCCTCATTGAACGAGACATTTTGCACCATTGGAGCCGCGATGTGCTCCATCACCGTGAGTGAAATGAATGCGCCGGCCGCGAACACATCGCCGTGAGCGAAGTTGATGAGCTCGATAATCCCGTAGACCATCGTGTAGCCCAGCGCCACCAGCGCATACAACGATCCGAGAGCCAGACCAGTGACCAGGACGAAGAACGGATTGGTTCCGGTTGCGTAGGCGTCGACCTCCATGATGAGCACCATGACAAGGGCGATCACCACACCGCTCCGGTTGCGCAAAACGCTCACGGTTCTCCTCCCGCAGGTTCGCAATGATGCCCGTAGTATACTTCCATTTTTCGTCCACTCCCTATAAGGCGCGCACGTTGAGCGCAAGAGAACGCCCGCTCAGAGGCTCCTTCATGGAACTTACGTCTTCTCCCGTTCCCGGAGACTCCGAGAAGCGAAGTCGCTGGCCCTGAGAGCAGCTTCTCCTACATCGAATCCGTCGAGCAGGCCGACGACCATAGCGGCAAGAAGAGTATCTCCGGCTCCGATCGTCTGCTCGGCCTCGACGCGAGAGACGGCAATTTTCCGCTCTCGCCCGCGCTGACGCAGAATGATTCCGCGCGAACCCCGAGTGACCATGGTCGTGCAGGAGTCGAGAGCGCGCCGGGATGGGCGGTCCAATCTCTCTACTTCGGCCTCGCCCGCTTTCACGAGCCCGGCTCGATCGAGTAGATGGGCGAGCGAGAACAGTCGAGTGACGTCGCGAAACGGCTTCATCGGCTCGCGGACAAAGCCCTGCAGGTCCACCGCGAGGAGACCCGCAATTGGAGGAAGTGCTTCCGGGTCGATCTCCCGCACCACGGGAGATAGCAGAGTCGCTTGACTGCGAATCGCCCTGGGGAGCGAGATCAGGGGTATCGCTCCAATGGAATATTCTTCCCCATGTGAACGCCTCAAGACATTCACTTGAGCGATTTCACCTGTTATGAGGCGGTAGCGCTGGCCTAGTCGATCAAATGCCCGGGCAATGTAGAAGGCTGGACCGCCCGGCATCTCTCGCCGGACACCGTCTGAGTCGACCAAACTGTCGTTAGTGTGCGTCGAGACGACTGTGATGAGGTCCTGCTGATCTGGGTCCGACCGCTCAACGCTTTCTGGCACTTCCTGCCGTTCCGTTACATCGTTCGACAAATTGCCCATTGACGTTTGCGCCTCATCATGATAGGCTGTGCGCCGAAGTCAACGACGTGCTCTGGAACTTGGCGGGAGTCTATATAGATGGACACGTATGCAA
>QHBP01000186.1 GCA_003244175.1 Chloroflexota bacterium
AGAACGGGGCCGGTAAATCGACGCTGGTCAAGATTCTTTCGGGCGATTACAAACCCGATTCGGGCGAGATCGACGTGGATGGCGACGTTCGTCACGCTCTGGACCCGGTCTCTTCCCGCCGGCTCGGGATCCGCATGATCTTCCAGGAGATTGTCGATGCACCTACTCTGACGGTGGCCGAAAACATCGCTCTCGGCCATCTCCCCGCCCGTGTGGGCATCGTCGATTGGCCGGCCGTTCGCGAGACCGCGGACCGTGTGCTCTCCGAGCTCGAGGTCTCTTTGAATCCCAACGCGATTGTGGGCGAGTTACGCGTCGGCGAGCGTCAGATCGTGGAGATCGCGCGAGAACTGACGGAAGAGGCGCATTGCCTGATTCTGGACGAGCCCACAGCGGCACTCTCCTCTCAGGAGGTTGATCGCCTCTTCCACTTCATTCGCCGGCTGCGTGATCGTGGCGTCGCGATCATCTATATCACGCACCGACTGGATGAGGTTCCCGTGATCGCTGACCGCGTCCAGGTGCTGAGGGACGGCAACGTTGCTGCGCATGGGGAAGTGACGGAATTTGATCGCCGGGAACTGGTGCAAGCGATGGTGGGGCGAGCCGTAGGAGATGTTGGTCGCCCGCAATCAACCTCCAGAAAGGTGACCGAGCGGCCGGCGGTCCGTCTCCGGGGCGCCTCGTCGGGCACCGAATTTTCCGGGGTCGACCTGCAAGTCTTCCTGGGAGAGGTTGTGGCGTTGTATGGAAAGATTGGATCAGGATCGGCGTCGGTGGCCGAGGCGCTTTTCGGCATGCGCCCTCTGTCGGGAGGTGTGTTCGAGCTTCACGGCGAGACGAAGTCCTTTGGCCACCCGATCGAAGCAATCAATGCCGGTGTGGGCTTGATGCCCGCCGACCGCCAACGCGAGGCCGCCTTCATGGTACGGTCCGTGGCGGAAAACCTTGCCGCGCCATCGTGGCCGCGCCTCGCCAGGGTCCGCGCCTTCATTTCCGCGGGAATAGAGGCTGCCAGCTATCGTCGCTGGCATGAGACGTTGGGAGTGCGCTCGCGCAACGATCCAGCGCAACTTCTGGCCACATTATCGGGGGGCAATCAGCAGAAAGTTCTCCTGGGCCGCTGGCTCGAGCGAAGCTCAAGGGCGCTCATTCTGATTGAACCCACTCGAGGCGTCGACGTCGGAGCTCGGCAGGAGATCTACAAGCTCCTTCGTTCCCTGGCGAAGGATGGCGTGGCAATTTTGATATCAACCTCCGATTACGAGGAGGTGGTACAGGTAGCCGACCGTGCATTGGTGATGGCACGTGGCAAGATCGTTGTGAACCTGGTGGGTGATGAGATCACCACGGAGCGATTGATCGCTGAGGGGCACTAAATGGATGCGCTGGGAAGCGGACCGGATGAGCAGCAGACTGGCGGGACGGCGGGCTCCGCCACAGAGCTCGCGAACAGCGCGGTCGCGGCGGTCGCTCCGACTGTGCCTGCTTCGCGAAGAATAATCGTCGTTTCGACCGTCACGGCTCTCGTCGTGCTGCTGGTGGCCGAGTTTCTGTACTTCACGCTCGCCGCGCCATTTTTTTTCACCTGGGATAACTTTCTCAATGTCTTGACGGCGGCGGCCATCATCGGCATCATCGCCGCTCCCGGTACCATGCTGCTCATCGCCGGACAGTTCGACCTCTCGGTCGGCTCCGGTGTCGCATTTTGCGGCATGGTCCTGGCGGTCGTGGCCCAGAATCATGGCCTCTTTCTGGGGGTGGTTGCCGCCATCGCCGCCGGCGCGGGCCTTGGCGTCCTCAACGGGTTTCTCGTGACCGTGATCGAGATCAATGCTCTTATCACGACGCTGGGCACGCTTGCCGTCTTCCGTGGTCTGACCGAAGTTCTGTCCCACGGCGAAGTCGTGGGCATAACCGGTTTTTCGACGATCGGAACGGCTAGGCCGTTCCTGAACATTCCGATGCCGGTGATCATTCTGGTTCTGATTGTCGCCATCTTCTGGTTCGTCCTCCGAAACACAACGTACGGGCGCTGGATGTACGCCATCGGCTCAAACCCGGTAGCGGCGCGGCTGGTGGGTATACGGTCCAAGCGCATAATCTTCATTGCTTTCTTGTTGTCCGGTCTGTGCGTCGCGCTGGGCGGTTTGATCAACGCTTCGCAGCTGGGCTCTGCCTCTCCGAACACGGCCCTGGGCATGGAGCTCTCGGTCATCACAGCCATCGTGTTGGGTGGGACCAGCCTGACAGGTGGACGCGGGACCATCCTGGGAACTGTTGTGGGGCTCCTGGTCATTAGCGTGTTAAATAACGGCATGGTCTTGATGAATATCGATCCTTTTTATCAGGACATCGCGCGGGGAGTCTTGCTCATCCTGGCTGTCGCCTTTGATCGCCTGAGCTCCAGGTTTGAAGCACGGTCGAAGCGGGCCGCCGCGTAGGTTGGCAGGATCGTGATTGGAGGAGGACGAAGCCTGTGAGCACCGAGGTTGAGGCTGCGACCACCCCCGACCTGGTAGCGATGTATCGGGACATGGTGCGGATTCGTGCTTTCGAAGAGATGGTTCAGCAGCTCTTCATGCAATCACTGATGTCGGGAACCACGCATCTGGCCCAGGGCCAGGAGGCCGTTGCGGTGGGCGCCGCGCGCGCGATGCGGCCTGACGACTATTCGACATACACGTATCGTGGTCACCACCATGCACTTGCCCGTGGACTCGAACTCGAAGCCGCATTTGCCGAGCTGCTGGGGCGGGCCACCGGAGTGAATCGTGGCAAAGGTGGCTCCATGCACCTAACGCAATCCGACCTGGGACTGTATGGCTCGTTCGCGATAGTTGGCGCGGGGCTTCCGGTCGCGGTCGGTTTAGGTCGGGCCGCGCAGCTGAGACGGGACGGCCGTGTTTCCCTCTCGTTTTTCGGCGACGGCGCCACAAACATTGGCGCCTTCCACGAGGCCATGAACCTCGCTTCAGTGTGGAAAGCGCCCGTCATCTTTGTGTGTGAGAACAATCTGTACGGCGAGTACAGCGCGCTACGAAGCACCACCCCGGTGGAGGATCTGGCGATCCGCGCGTCTTCGTATGCGATGCGCGCCCAGATCGTTGACGGGAACGACGTGATCGCGGTGTTCGATGCCGCAAGCGCCGCCATCGCTCGCGCTCGAGAGGGGGAGGGCCCCACGTTTCTCGAATGCAAGACGTACAGGCATCGCGGACACTCGCGCAGCGATCCAGCGAAGTACCGACCCGCCGAGGAAGTTCAGGCTTGGATGGCACGGGACCCACTGATCATTGCACGCGACAAGCTGGCCGAGTCCGAGGCGCACACGGATGCGGATCTGGACCGCATCGATGCCGAAATCGGCGCCGACATAGATGCTGCGGCGGAGCGCGCAAAGTCGGCGCCCTGGCCGGATCTCCGTGAGGTAATCACCAATGTCTACGCGTGAAAGCGTGACGTATCGCGAAGCCATAAATCGGGCGTTGCGGGATGCCATGGAGGCGGACGAAAACGTCGTTCTGCTTGGAGAGGACATTGCCGCGGCGGGTGGGTCATTCAAGATCACCGAGGGGCTGTTCGATATCTTCGGTCCGGATCGCGTGACGGATACGCCGATCTCCGAGACCGGCTTTGTCGGAGCGGCGATAGGGATGGCTCTGGTTGGATTCCGGCCGGTGGTGGAAATGATGTTCTCGGACTTTGCCGCGGTGGCATTCGATCAAATCGTGAATGAGGCTCCTAAATATTTTTTCATGTCCGCGGGCCAGATGAATGTGCCCTTGGTCATCCGGTGTACGGGAGGAGGTGGACTGCGTTTCGGATCGCAACACTCGGCGACGACCGAGTCGTGGTACCTCACTACTCCCGGACTGAAGGTGGTGGCGCCATCCACGCCGCAGGATGCGTACGGCATGATGTTGAGTGCGATCTCCGATCCGAATCCGGTTGTGTATCTCGAGCACAAGAAGCTGCTCGGAAACACTGGTCCACTCGACACGTCGGAAGGGCCCATTCCGTTTGGAAAGGCACGGGTTCTGCGCGCGGGGGAGGACGTGACGCTGGTGGCATCGCTGGCGATGGTGCCGGTGGCGCTCGAGGCAGCCGGCGGACTCGCGTCAGACGGCATCGAGGCGGAAGTCATCGACATGCGATCTCTGCTCCCCTTTGATCCGGACACGATCGTCGAGAGCGTGCAGCGGACGAGTCACCTGGTGACGGTTGAGGAACAGACGGTACACGGAGGCTGGGGCAGCAGCGTCGCCGCCGAAGTCGTCGAAAGGGCGTTCGACTATCTCGATCACCCGCCGGTACGGATCGGGACTCCCAGCGCTCCGATCGCGTTCAGCCCCGTCCTAGAGGACGCCTCCATTCCATCCGCGGAGAGAGTTCATGAGGCGGTGCGGACGGTTCTCGGGAAATGATCGAAACGGCGCGGAGTGCTGCCCCGATTACGCGAATCGAGACGATCCCGATTCGCGTCCCGTTGGACCGAGTCTATCGCGGGAGCTACTACTCCATGCGCAATCGGTGCACGATTGTCACGCGGGTCTACACGGCGGATGGAATCGTGGGAGAGGCCTATAACGGTGATGCCGACGAAGAGCAGGCGCAGATTGTCGGTATCATCGCCAACGAGATTGCGCCTCTGCTGCGTGGTGCGGATGCGTGGCAGGTTGAGCGCTGCTGGACACAAATGCTGCCGGTGACCTTCAACATCCTGCGCGACCGCACGTTGGCGCTCCAGGCCATGGCCTGCGTCGATAGTGCCATTTGGGATCTAGTCGGCAAAATGGCAGGCCAACCGCTCTCGCGCCTGTGGGGCGCATATATCGATGACCTCCCCATGATCATCATCGGCGGCTACTATTCGGACGATCCGTGGGCAATCGACCGGGAGGCCGAACGATTTCGAGATCTAGGGGTAGCGGGCTGCAAATTCAAGGTTGGAGGTCGGTCGCCGGAGGAAGATGCGGCGCGCACGCGCCGCATGCGAGATGCCGTTGGTCCTGACTTCATCATCGCGGCCGACGCAAATCAAGGATACACACTTCGGGATGCCGTTCGGTTCGCTCAGCTCACGCGAGACTGCGATCTCGTCTGGTTTGAGGAACCGTGCGCGTGGATGCACGACCGCGCGACTCTGCGCGACGTGCGATTGATGACCGGTGTTCCGACCTGCGCTGGCCAGAGCGAGACGACTCCAAACGGAGTCAGGGAGCTCATGGACGGCGGCTCCATCGACGTCTGCAACTTCGATGCTTCGTGGAGTGGAGGGCCCTCCCAATGGCGCCGTATCGCCGGCATGGCATCGGTGTTCGGTGTGCGTATGGCTCATCACGAGGAGCCCCAAATCGCGGCGCAGCTGCTGGCAAGCACCAGCGCGGGAGCGTATGTCGAGACTTTTTTACCGGAGCGCGATCCGATCTTCTGGAACATGATTGCGAACCGCAATCCAGTTGTCTCCGGTATGTACGCAGTTCCACAAGGACCGGGATGGGGTCTGGTCCTGGACGAAGACTGGGTTGTCAAGTACCGCGCGACGGGCGGATGAGGGGCGGCCTGTACAGGCGGGAGGTGGTGAGATGGACAGGGCGAGAGTCGCGGTAATCGGAGCGGGTTGGTGGGCGACGCAGTTCCATCTGCCCAGCTTGCTCTCCTATCCAGCGGCGGAGGTGGTAGCGGTCGTCGACACCAATCCGGCCAAGCTCAAGGCCGTGAAGGAGCACTTCGGCCTCGACAATCTCTTTGCCGATCACCGTGAAATGCTACGTAAAGTGAAGCCGGACGGCGTGATCGTCGCCCTTCCGCACGCCTTTCACTACTCAGTTGGCCGAGATGTGCTCGACGCGGGCGTAAATCTCATGATGGAGAAACCGTTCACGCTTAAATCACATGACGCGTGGGATCTTGTTCGCCGGGCGCGAGAACGCGACCTCATCCTGACGGTCGGCTACCCGTGGAATCACACGAGCCATGCCCACTCAGCGCGTGAGGCGGTGAGGGCCGGAAGCATTGGCGAGATTCAGATGGTTTCTTGCCTCTTTGCATCCATGGTCATCGAGTACCTGCGCGGCAATCCCGAGGCATACCGGAGCTCCTTCGAGTTTCCCGTGACGGGCCCTGGGGAGCAGACATACTCGGATCCCGCTATTGCTGGGGGCGGGCAAGGACATCTGCAGGTGACCCATCTCGCCGGCCTCATGCTCTGGGTCACCGGCCTCCGGCCGGCGGAGGTCTTCGCCTTCATGGAAAAGTACGGTCTTCAGGTCGATCTCGTCGACGCCATCGCCGTCCGATTTGATAACGGGGCCGTCGGCGCTCTGGCGTCGGACGGCGCTATCGCTCCCGGTCAGAGGCAAGATCATGAAATCCGAATCTACGGAAGCGCTGGATCGATCATCCTCACGCCGATTCCGGGTGAGCTGTCCATTCACCTTGCCGACGGCGAAGTGCGCAACTTTCCTGCTCTTGACAGTGCCGAGAGCTATCCGGAGTCCGCGACGTCTCGCAATCTCGTGGACATGATCACGCGGGGAGTGGGCACGCCGGCGCCGGGGGAGCTCGGAGCGGTCGCGGTGGATTTGCTGGACGCGGCATATAGATCGGCCGAGACGGGTCAGAAGGTCCTCGTTTCCAGACACGACATGCCGGCGCCAGTATTGTAGGGGGAAGGGAGATATGGAGCGCGTGGCCTTTCTCCTAGGCATCACGTCGGGAAACGAGAGTGAGTATAAGAGGCGCCACGACGAGATCTGGCCAGACATGCTGGACGCGCTGCGCAAGGCAGGTGCTCGGAATTACTCGATCTTTTTCGATACGAATGGCACACGCCAGTTTGCCTACCTGGAGGCCGAGCCCGACTTCAAGACATTTGTCGAGCGCATCAGTGCCGATCCTGTCAACGGACGTTGGCAGGAGTACATGAAGGACATCATGGACGTCACGATCGATACGGCTACCGGGTGGCCCCTGCGTCTTGAGGAAGCCTTTCACATGGGTTAGGGGGCACGGCGGTGACGACCCCGAGCAAATCACTGACCTCTACCATACTCGACGTTGCGAGGCATGCACAGGTTGCGGCGTCGTCGGTATCGCGCGTTTTGAACGATCACCCGGATGTCAGCCCGGGTATGCGAGCGCGAGTACTCGCGGCGGCTGAGGAGCTCGGCTACAAACCCGATTTCCTGGCAAAGAGTCTGCGGATGGGCACGACCCACAGCGTGGGTTTCGTCGTGCGTGATATATCGAACCCGCTCTTTGCGGACATCGCCAAAGGGGCCGAGGATACGCTTCGTCACGCCGGGTACTCGATGGTGCTAACGAATTCCGAGGGTGATCCCGATCTGGACGCCCAGTACATTGAGCTGCTCCGGCAGCGGAGGGTTGACGCCCTGATTCTGGCCGTGGAGTCCGAATCGCATGCGGCTACTCTCGAGGCGCTCCATCTCTTTCCCGGCCCACTCGTGCTTCTCGACCGCGAAGTGCCGGGTCTGACGGCGAGTGCCGTTCTCTGCGATCACCGGTCCGGGGTGCATGAGGCGGTGACCCACCTGCTGCACCTCGGACACCGAAGGATCGGCCTCGTCGCCGGTGCCACGAC
>QHBP01000064.1:0-300 GCA_003244175.1 Chloroflexota bacterium
CGCAGCACCGGCCGCGACGCATATCCCTGGAGCACCGCGCAGGGCTCGCACAAGCGCATTCCGCGGCACCTCACCGCGCCGATCATGAACTCGCGCCCGACCAATCCGTTCAGGTCGATGCCGCGTGTGACGAGGTTGCGGCGATGAACGTCCGGCTCCAAAGGCGGGTCGAACGACTCGCACACCTCGGCCGCGATCAGCGTCAACGCGCTGCCAGGCAGCCCGGAGGGAAACGTCCCGGTTCCCGCCGGATGCCGGTCGCCCTCCAGGCCCCGTCCGGCAAGCGCCCGCGCCGCCTCT
>QHBP01000064.1:338-3267 GCA_003244175.1 Chloroflexota bacterium
CGCCGCGCCGGTTCCCCGGCGGCCGCGGCGACCCAGATCCCCTCGACGGTGCCTCGCGCCACGGAGGGAGCCGGCCGAGGCGGAAGCGCGAGCGCGATGTCCGCCGCTGCGATGAGGAAGCCGGCCTCGATCCAAGCCTTCTCGATCTCGCCGTTGCCGGCGGGATCCCACACGACTCCCGAAGGGACGCCGTACATCACCACGCAGCGACGACCGGCCTGATCGGGCGAATGCACGCGTGCGATCCAGGGCCCTGCCCACGAAAACAAGGCAGGATCGGCGACCCGCACCAGCCCCAATCCGAGTCCACCAAGCCACCGGGAGACCGTCCAACCGGTCGCGGGATCCTCACTGCTGGACGGCTCCGGCAGCCGCTCAGCCGGCAGCTCAAGCACCGTCGCGAGGCAGGCCAAAAACGACGCCGCATCCTTCGAGAGGGCAGACTGGGGCAGTGCAACCTCTCTCATGACACAATCCCTCCCCTCCGGCTACCCTGGCATCCTGCGATGCAGTATAGCCACCGGAGTCCATCTATGGAGTAGGAATTGGGATGTTGGCGGAGGAGATATCCTGCTGGTTCGCGACGATGCCATTGGATTCCTCAGCCGTGCACAGAACAGGCGGGACTGCCGCCGTTCCCGTCCCCGGGCAGAGGAACAGGTCCAGCGCGCGCGTATCCGTCCACACTGGGATCGCGTTGCCCGGCGCAGCCAGACCCGAATAGTCTCCCATGAAGATGGTACTGCTGAGGGGATCTGGAGACTGAGTTGGTAGAGGCATCGAGCGCGCTGTGACCCGGGTGGACGCGAAAGTGTTGAGGTTCCGCGAGCCCGACAGAGTGATATCAGACGACCCGCTAACCTCGTCGGAACCGTACTGCCGGTCGTAGTAAGAGACGGCGAGAGTTCCGCCTGGACTGAAGGCTGCCCATTGCCAGAACTGGTCGGTTCTGGATTGTGATGCGGCATCCGAGATAACAGGCAGCGTCGCAGGATCCGTCACCGCTCCTCCCGTGAAGGTCGCCCCTCCGTTGCTCGACACGCTCTCCAGGATCTTGTTGTTGCATGCGCCTGCCACCTTCACTCCCTTATAGAGCGGATTGAAGTACGGTGAGAAGCCCGTGGGGACGCACCCGTTCCTGGGATTGGAATCCCTGCTTATATAGGACGCGAAGGTCACAACCACCCGGTGCACGTTGGTCGGATCGACCGCACCGGCGGGGTAGCTCGTGGCCCGGAACACGGAGTTCTGGCTCGAGTCCTTCTCCGGCACGCAGGGGTACCCGGCATCCTGGCCGCCTTGATAGGCGGCACAGTCCGGGAGATCGTTGAAGGGCGCGACGAGCACCGGTGCGCTGAAGCTGAGGCCGCCATCCGTGGACTTCGACAGCAGGACCTGGTACTCGTTGTTGTCCGTTACGGGTGGCGCCGTGTTGTAGTTGTCGTACACGACGTACAGCATTCCGTCCTTGCCGGTAAAAGGCTGCGAAGACTGATTTGAGTCACAATTTCTCGCACCCTTCACGGATGCCGGACAAAGAGAGCTGCTCCTGCTCACCAGCACGGGGGAGCTGAAGCTCTCGCCATAGTTGTCTGAGTGGGACCCGTAGATGTTTGCGGTGCCGTCGGCGGCGAAGTCCGTCCAGGTGACGTAGATCCGGTCTCGAAATGGGCTCCCTGTATGGTCGTCCACCGTCACGTATGGCTTGTCGTGGAAGGGAACGGAGGCGGTCGTACTGGTCTCGATGACGGGGCGTCCCGGGAAGTTCCATGAGGCTCCGGAGTCACCGGTCGAGCGGAAGACGTAGATGCCGTTGGACTGATCCGGATTGCTGGTAACGCCGGGTCCGCGGTCGAAGAAGAGGCAGCCGTAGTACGCGTTGCCCCGCGTGTCGAAGGCGACGGAGGGATCCCCGCTTGCTTGCCAGTATTCGACTCGGGAGCCGAAGGCGCCGTTCGTGTATCCGTCCGGGAAAGTGGAGTCACTCCAGGTTTGGGCCCTGCTGGCGCTGTAGGAGCCGCCACAGGTAGTATCACCGCGACGGAAGTCGTTGTAGCCGGCGGCAACATTGCCTGAATTGTTGGGGTCAACGGCGACCGCGGTTTCATTCTCTGTCTGAGCCGCCCCCTGGTGATTAGAGATGCTGAGACAATTCTGGTTGACTTTGACATTGGTGCCGTAATACACGGAGCACGGGCTCCCGAAACGGGAGTAGTGGCTCAAAGCTCGTTGGCGTAGGGCGAGATTGGGGTCAAGCTGCACCTGCGCGACGCCCGATAGCAGGCGACGCTGCAAAGGTGTCAGGTTTGCCCACGTGACCGCATGGACAGATCGCAAGTTGGCCGAGGGCGCGACCGCCGCGGCACCGGCGGCAAACAGGATGATACACGCACGCGCGATTTTCGACTTCATGGCACATCTCCCTCACTTCGCATTCCGGGACGCCCCGTCACCGTTGTTTGTCGGGTGCCCGCTCCGAGTCGACAAACGTCGTGGCCACCGAAAGAGACACCGCCGGCATGTATAAGCCATGCCTGCAGGCCCATATTCCTCTCTGCAGCGCTTCCCCCCTGCCGACGTCTGCCCGGTTCTCCGTCGATCCCTGTGCCGCCGCCCACCGCCTACACGATACACCGTGAACTTGCACCCGTCAACAGACTGACTCGCTGTGTAAGTGCTCAGAGAGCGTGAGACTTGGAATTTGACGCGGTGGTGAGGGTCGCGTAGTATCGAGGCGCGATGGACGACTGCCTCCCCCACGGCTCGTCGGATACCTCAACGCTCCGGATGCTCCTGACGCAGGAACGATCTCGTCGGGAGGAACTGGAGCAGGAAGTCGCGCGCCTGAGAGCGGCACTGGCGCGGCAGAACGAGGTGATCCTCGGGCTGGAGCGGCGGGATGCCGGGCGGCAACGCGAGGTCCAGAGGT
>QHBP01000269.1 GCA_003244175.1 Chloroflexota bacterium
GCCGAGCAGGCGCAGGGCGCGGTGCTGGTCACGTATGGCGAGAATGTGGTGCTGGCGACTGTGGTGGGCGCGTATGACGTGCGCGAGGGCACCGACTTCCTGCCGCTGACAGTGGATTACGAAGAGAAGATGTATGCCGCCGGCAAGATACCAGGCGGATTTATCAAGCGCGAGAGCCGGCCGAGCGAGGCCGCTGTGCTGACATCGCGCCTCACCGACCGCCCGCTGCGCCCGCTGTTCCCCAAGGGCTACTACTACGAGATCCAGGTCATGGTGACCGTCCTCAGCGTAGACATGGAGACCGACCCGAACGTGCTCTCGATAATCGGTTCGAGCGCCGCGCTCTGCATCTCCGACATCCCGTTCAAGGGGCCGGTCGGCGCGGCGCGCGTCGGCCATGTGAACGGTGAGTTCGTGCTCAACCCGACCTACGAGCAACTCGCGCAGAGCCGCCTCGATATGATGATAGCCGGTAACCGCGACGCGGTGCTGATGGTGGAAGCCGGGGCGAGCGAGCTGACCGAGGACCAAATGCTCGAGGCCGTGAAGTTCGGCCACGCGGGTCTACAGAGCAGCATCGAGATCCAGGAGGAGCTTATCCGCGAGGCCGCCGTGCCGAAGCGTCCGTTCGAGGTGCCGGTGCCCGATACCAGCGATATGGACAAGCTGAAGGCCATACTCGGAGATCGGCTGCGGATTGCGGCGAACAACCCCGACAAGGTAGCGCGCGAATCCGGCACCGAGGAGGTCCGCAAAGAGGCCGTCGCGGCCTTTGCTGCCGACGCCCCCGAAGCCGAGAAGGCCGGCGCCGAGGCGAAGGCGCAGAAGGCGTTCGCCTCCATACTCAAGGCGGAGGTCCGCAACGCCATCCTCGACAAGGGCATACGCCCCGACGGGCGTGGGCCGACCGACATTCGGCAGATCAGCGTAGAGGTCGGCGTGCTGCCGCGCACCCACGGCACCGGGCTGTTCACGCGCGGCCAGACGCAGGTATTGACGATCTGCACTCTCGGCACCGGTGACGATGAGCAGAAGCTCGACGGCCTCGGCGTGGAGACGAAGAAGCGGTATATCCACCACTACAACTTCCCGCCGTTCAGCACGGGTGAGACCAAGCCGCTCCGCAGCCCTGGCCGGCGTGAGATTGGGCATGGGATGCTGGCCGAGCGTGCCCTCATGGCCGTTCTGCCTGACAAGGAAAAGTTTCCCTACACCATACGATTGGTGTCCGAGATTCTCTCCTCCAACGGCTCGACGTCGATGGCCGCGACCACGGGAAGCACACTCGCCTTGATGGACGCCGGTGTGCCCATCAAAGCGCCGGTGTCGGGGATTGCAATGGGCCTGATCAGCGATGACGAAGGAAAGTACGCCATCTTGACGGATATCCAGGGAGTCGAGGATGCGCTCGGCGACATGGATTTCAAGGTCACGGGCACGCGAGACGGCGTGACGGCGATTCAGATGGATATCAAGGTGTCCGGACTGACCCAAGAGATCATGGCGCAAGCGCTTCAACAGGCGCGAGACGCGCGATTGATCATCCTGGACAAGATCGTCCAGGTGATTCCGGAGCCCCGGAAGGAGCTCTCGCCGTACGCTCCCCGCATCACCCGCATCCAGATCAATCCCGACAAGATCGGCACGGTCATCGGGCCCGGCGGAAAGATGATCAAGAAGATCATCGAGGAGACCAAGGCGACGATCGACATCGAGGACGACGGCAGCGTCTTTGTCGCCAGCAACGATAACACTGCGGCGCAGCGAGCCATTGACATGATCAAGGCCTTGACCGAGGAGGTTGAGGTCGGCAAGACGTACAACGGCACCGTGAAGCGAATCATGGACTTCGGCGCATTCGTCGAGGTTCTCCCGAGCAAGGAAGGTCTTGTCCATATCTCTCAGCTTGCGTCGCACCGCGTTGAACGCGTCGAGGATGTGGTTAATCTCGGCGACAGGCTCGAGGTGAAGGTCACGGGGATCGACTCCATGGGCCGGATCAATCTGTCCCATCGAGCGGTGCTCGAGCCTAACGGCGACGACGGAGGCCGCGACCCGCGAGGTGACAATCGTGGCCCGCGTCCTGGTGGCTTTCGTGACCGCAACGAGGGAGGATTCCGCCGGGGCAACGAAGGCGGCGGCCGGCGTCCCGAGGGCGACCGGCGACCGGGTGGTGGTGGCGGCGGCGGTGTTCGGCGCGAAGGATGGAATGATCGCGAGCGAACGAGAGAGTAGTGCGTGACGACGGGGGATGTTACTGCCGAGCTGCAGCGGCTCGCTGAGGAAGTACAGGGCTGCACCCGGTGCGATCTGTATCGCGACGCGAGCCATGGCGTCCCTGGAGAGGGACCTCCTGACTCGAACATTCTTCTCGTGGGTGAAGCTCCCGGACGGAATGAAGACAGGCAGGGCCGCCCCTTTGTTGGGGCGGCGGGCCAGTTCTTGGAGCAGCTGCTCGCACTCGCCGGGCTTCGGCGCTCGGATGTCTACATCACGAACGTTGTCAAGCACTGGCCCAATCAAGACAACGGACGGTACCGAGAGAACCGAGCGCCGGAGCCAGCAGAAATTCTCGCTTGCCGGCCGTTCCTCGACCGGCAGATACGCCTGATCGATCCTCGGGTCATCGTGACGCTTGGACGCTTTTCGTTAGCGACTTTCTTTCCCGGCGTGCGTATCAGCGACGTACACGGTCAGGTACGCGAGCACGATGGTCGGTTTTTCTTTCACATGTACCATCCGGCGGCAGCGCTTCATCAGCAAAGCCTGCGCGATACGTTGATGTCGGACATGAGAAAGCTGACGGAATTTCTCCGCGAGCCGTTGACGGAAGAGCAGCCGGAGGCGCGCGTCCAGGAGCTGGACAACCCGGCAGACCCGGAGCAGCTTACCCTCTTTTAAAGCCATTACCTAAGCGATCAACCGCCCTGACAGCCAGTAGAAAGGTTTCTCCAGCAGTGGCAAAGCCAAAGCTCCATATCATCCCCCTCGGCGGGGTTGGAGAGATTGGCAAGAACATGGCGGTCTTTGAATACGGCAACAACATTATTGTGGTTGATTGTGGCGGCATGTTTCCGGAAGAGACGATGCCGGGCGTCGACCTTGTGATTCCGGATGTCTCGTATCTCATGGACAAGCAGAAGAAGGTACGTGCCTTCTTCATCACCCACGGGCACGAAGATCATATTGGAGCGCTGCCGTATATCCTCCCTCACTTCGATGTGCCCGTGTACTCGACCGCGCTGACTATCGGCCTGATTTCCGTCAAGCTCAAAGAGCACCGTCTACTGGGGACGTCGGACCTGCGAACCATCGAGTTCGGCGATCGTATTCACGCGGGCGTGTTCGACGTCGAGTTTTTCAGCGTGGCGCACAGCGTCCCGGACGCGGCCGGACTGGCTATTCGAACCCCGGTTGGATTGGTCGTGCACACGGGAGACTTCAAGATCGACCTCACGCCGGTCGATTCCAAGCCGACAGATATCGGAGCGCTGGCGAGGCTGGGTACGGAGGGCGTTCACGTGCTCCTTGCAGACAGTACAGGTGTTGAGAGGGCCGGATATACCCCTTCCGAATCGACAGTCGGGCCGGTGTTTGACGAGATAATCGGAAACGCGCCGGGCCGTGTCATCGTTGCCACGTTCGCCAGCCTGATCGCGCGCATTCAGCAGGCCGTCGACATCTCTCGCAAGCACGATCGCAAGGTTGCCGTCATCGGCCGAAGCATGCTGCAAAACGTCAATATGGCTCTGGATCTGGGCTACCTGCACGATCCTGGGGGTGTGATCCAGCCCTGGGAGAAGATCTCGAACCTGTCTCCGAATAAAGTGACGGTTATCAGCACCGGAGCCCAGGGAGAACCGGCGTCGGCCTTGAGCCGCATGGCCAATCGAGATCACCGTCAAATTCAGATCCGCAAGGGCGATACCGTTGTCTTCTCGTCGACACCCATCCCCGGCAACGAGGAGCTGGTGTCCCGCAACATTGACAATTTGTTCAAGCTGGGGGCCAATGTCATCTATGGCGCCGACGCCCGTGTGCACGTGTCTGGTCACCCGGGTCGTGAGGAGCTGAAGATGCTGACGAGCATCACTCAGCCACGCTTCATGGTTCCGGTTCACGGTGAAGTGAGACACCTGATTCTGCACGCTCGTCTGGCGGAGTCCCTTGGCATCCCGCCGCAAAATATTCTGGTGCCGGAGAACGGGAGGGTGATGGAGTTCTCCGAAAATTCGGCACGATATAGCGGCCACGTCGGGGCGAACAACGTCTTTGTCGATGGTCTGGGCGTGGGTGACATCGGGGATGTCGTGCTGCGCGATCGCCAGAAACTCGCTCAGGATGGCGTGGTCATAGCCGTGATGACGGTGGATCAGCGAACGGGCCGGCCCCTGGGTCCTCCGGACATTGTCTCGGCCGGGTTTGTGGATGTCGCCGGCGACGGGATCGTCGACGGGGCGCGCGATCAGGTGTTCAAGGCTCTCCAGCATATGCACGCCAGCGCGGCGGCAGAACCCATGTACATCCAAAACAAGGCGCGCGACACACTTCAGAAGTACATCTATCAGAAGACCAAACGCCGGCCGATGGTGTTCCCGGTTGTGGTCGAAGTCTAAGTTAGTCGATCCCCATCAGCGGTGGGCGAATCCAATAGCGCCTCTTTTGTTCTTGGTCCCGCCCCGGAGGGCGACCACCTGTGCGCTTCGTATGATGACCATGTCCCCGGTCTCTGCCAGCTCAAAAGTCGGCCACTCCTCCGAGGTGAGTCTTTGGGCGACCTCGTGCATTGACCCCTTCACGACGAATCCGCCGCCGCTGGTGAAAACCAAAATCTCGCCCTCGGCGGGCTGCTTGTCGGTGTCAACTTCCAATCCTGCTTCTCCTGCGTGCGCTGGCATGATGTTGTCTTGCGTGCGGCCTGGCGCGCTCACTCTCCACTATCCTCTGTCCCTGGCACGGTCTCCAAGTGCTCGTGAGTGACACGGAAGCACCGCAACCGGGTGAGCTGGAGAAGCTCAAGGGAGCCGTCCGCGATCTGTGGGCGATGATGCTAGATTCAGGACAGGACTTCGTCGTGTTCATGGACCATCGACGCCTGCGGACACGCGTCGAGAGACGGCCCGACGATCTGTACTACGTGAGCTGGGAGGAGCACGAGGACGGTCCGTGGATCGACTATTACCGAGCGTTCGAAGATCCCCGGGAGGCGGCTTTCCACGGGTTTCAAGGCCCGCACTGAGCCGTGGACTTCGAATCCGGCGTCAGGAAGGTATGATGACCTCTCGCGTTGCCAGGCAGCTTCGGTACGCGGTTCCCATCGGTGGCGCCCTCGTTTCGGGCGCGGTCGGGATCGCCGCTTACACCGCTCACATCTTGAACAAGCCACGGCGGCGCACATGGCGGGATGACTTCGCTTTCACGCCATGGGAAGTACGCGTTCCGCACGAGCGTGTTGAGTTCACGGCGCAGGATGGAGTGGTTTTGCGCGGATGGTGGTTCCCCTGTGCCGATACCGATCATGTGATCATTGGATGCACGGGGCATCGCGGTTCCAAGAGCGAGCTTCTGGGCATAGGGTCCGCCCTCTGGCGCGCGCACAACAACGTCCTACTATTCGACTTTCGGGGTTGCGGCGACAGCGACCCGGCGCCTCTTTCGCTTGCTCATAAAGAGCTCCCCGATGCCCGCGCCGCCATCGATTTCGCTCAACATCGGATGCCGGGTGCGAGGATAGGGTTGATCGGATATTCCATGGGAGCGGCCATCGCCATCTTGGTCGCGGCCGGCGATCCTTCGGTTCGGGTCGTCGTTGCCGACTCGTCTTTTACCAGCATCCATGACGTGATCGCCTTCGCCTATAGCCGGTATCGTCTCCTGCCCGTGCGTCCCATAGTGCTGCTGACCGACCTGATAAACCGTTGGCGACACGGATACCCCTTTGGCGCCGTTCGCCCCATCGACGTGATCGGGCGCATCGCGCCCAGGCCCCTGCTCATCATCCACGGTGGTAAAGACGGAGTGACGCCCGTGGCGAACGCTCACAGGCTGTATGCAGCCGCAGGCGAGCCCAAAGACCTGTGGATTGTCGACGACGCGCGACATTGTGGCGCGTACTTTCTGGATCGAGAAGAGTATGTTCGACGGGTCACCGGCTTCTTCGAGCATTGGTTGCCGACATGAGCGGCAATATCAAGGGCTTACGCCATGCCTCGGTTTGAGGTCACGATCGACATCCGAGCTCCGGCGCCCACGGTTTTTGCCGGGATCACGGATCCAAAACGATCCACTGAGTGGAACCCCAATATCGTGGAAATTTCCAATCTGATCGGATACCCAGTGTCCGAGGGATCGACCTGGGATCAGGTGGTGGTGGTCAATGGCCTGCGCATTCGTCTGCAATGTCGCATCGCAGAGTACAAACCTCCTCACTACGGACTTCTGCGAGTTTCTGGAGGCAACCAGGCCGAGATCGTGACGCAATGTGAAAGAATCGACGACACGACGCGAGTCACGCAGATCATCGACTTCGTCATGCCCGGTGGAAAGCTAGGGCAATTGGCCTCCGGCCTGGTCAAAGGCCAGGTCCAGCGCGAGGTTCAGCGAGGACTGGAGCGGCAGCGAGACACTTTGGAAAGGGAGAGTAGGGAGGGACATGGACCTTCAGTTATCTAACGCCGTAGCGGTCGTGGCGGCTGCCTCGCAGGGCATCGGTAGAGCCGTTGCCGAGGCATTCGCTCGCGAGGGCGCGAAAATCGTGATTAACGGCCGCGACGAGACAACGCTGCGACGGACCGCGGACGAGATCGGTGCGCGCTACGGTGTAGAAGTAGAGGCGGTGGCCGGAGACGTCAGAGTTGCCGGCGACTGCTTACGGTTGATCGAGGGCACCGTTACCCGCTTCGGAAAGATCGACGCTCTCGTGACGAATGCGGGCGGACCGCCGGGCAGAAGCTTCGAGGATCTGACCGACGAAGACTGGTACGCGGCCTTCGATCTCACAGTGATGAGCGCCGTTCGGTTGATGCGGAGCGCCTTGCCACATCTTCGGGAGGCCCGGGGCGCCATCGTCAACTTGACGTCCATCTCGGTCAAACAGCCGCTAAGCGATATCGTCCTCTCCAACAGTCTTCGCCCCGCGGTTGTGGGGCTCGGCAAGACCCTGTCGACGCAGCTCGCCTCGGCCGGTGTGAGAGTAAACGACGTCGCGCCCGGCCACATCTGGACCCATCGCTCAAAGGAGCTCGCCTCGGTACGCGCTGCCAACGACGGGATTTCGTTAGGAGAGGTGCGGAGCCAGACCGAGTTGGGCATCCCCATGCGACGGTATGGTGAGGCCGAAGAGGTAGCGAACCTCGTCGTCTTTCTCTGTTCGCCGGCGGCGAGCTATATCACGGGCACGACAGTCCTGGTGGACGGAGGAGTGTACAAGGGCCTCATGTAGCTCTGGTAGGAGAGCCGGGACCAATGGGTAGGCGCCGCATGTCGGGGTACAATATCGTGTAGCCTCCCCGAGGCGCCCCTCCAGACTTTTCTCCAACGGCCCGACCCCAGGGCCGGTACTTGTTTGTCCGAGCAGCGGGACACGCGACGGACCTCGACACGCTGCACCCTTTCGCGATCACAGGGAGTTCCAGGCATGTCCTTACCCACCACCATTCGCGAGCTTCGCGACTCTGACTACCGCGTGCTTTCCGTGAGGGAAGAAATGCGCAAGAACCTCATATGCCGGCTCGAGGAGAACGAGGAGCTCTTTCCCGGCATCGTCGGCTACGAGGAGACGGTCGAGCCCCAGTTGGAAAATGCACTACTCTCCGGCCAGGATGTGATTCTCCTCGGCGAGAGGGGACAGGCGAAGACCCGCATAGCTCGTTCTCTCACCGCTCTCCTCGACGAATTTATCCCGGCCATCGAGGGCTGTGAGATCAATGACAATCCCTTCGATCCCATCTGCCGGTCTTG
>QHBP01000166.1 GCA_003244175.1 Chloroflexota bacterium
CCGGCCATAGTGGTCCGGAATCTCCGGTTCCGGGTGAATCCGACTGAACAGGATGCGGCAGACGCCTATCGCCTCGCACCGCCCACAGAACTGGTCATAGGTGAAGGGGCGATTCATGTAGCTGCGCGCGCTGCGATGAAACAGAACCTTCAGTCCGTGGCGGGCCAACCGGAAGCCGAGCTCGTCGTCCTCCGCCCCCGGCAAGCTCTGATTGAACACTCCGTGGCGGGTCAGGAAGGCCCGCTTGCAGGATGTCCTCCCTCCCCAGAATTTGGTCCAATCGAGCATCTCGCCGTCTCTCAGGGCGGGATACCCGAACATGATGTGCCCGACATCGGTGATATAGTGCATGACCTCGGAGATCGGCAGTGCCGGCGCCCACGTCGTATACCCCAGCACAGCGACATGCTCTTCCGGATGTCGCTGGTGCGCCCGAATGTGCTCCAGCAGCAGGTCGCAATCCGCGAGATCGTCGTCGTCGAAGAACAGCAGCACGGCGCCACGGGAGGCGAAGATGCCCAGGTTCTTCGCGGCCGAGATCCCCACCTTTGGCACACGGTGGTATCTCAGCTGCAGCCGGGAGTGGAACCGCCGGCATATCTCCGGGGTCTCATCCACCGAGCCATCGTCGATCACCAGCACCTCGTACTGATCTATGGCTATGCTCTGCTCAGCCAGACTGTGCAGGGTGGCTTCGAGCAGCTCGGCGCGATTGCACGTCGGGATCACGACGCTGATGATGGGTGCGCCGGTCATCCGGTCCATGCGTCTGCTCCATCCAGGCTCGCGACGTCCAGCACCCTCATAGTCGTCTCGTCGGACAGATGGTGGTGGGCGCGCAGGAACGCCGCCCGAACCATTCCCGACTCCGCTCGGCCATCCCCACTCTCATGCTCCAGTGTGAGCCGTTCGATGGGGATGGCGTCGATGATTCCCATCGTACGGTTGTGTTGTAGCAGGACGTGGGGCCAGATGTTTTCATACCCCAGGCCCATGGGAGAGGTCAGATCGAAAGGGAAAAGCAAGTCGTGGCTGGATCTGTGGAAGCTCACTATGGGTCCCGTCTCCACCCGCAATGTCTGCCGGGCCAGCACTCCGCGCTGCTTCTCCATGATGGGGTGGCCGGCATGCGATCCGGACACACACGCTGGTTGCGCTAGGGAAAAGCGAAGGTGCGCCTGGACGGCGAGAAAGTCATCGAGGAAACCCTCGGGCAAGCGAACGTCATCGTCCAGCACCAGAACGTAGTCGTAGGAGGAGAGATCTTCCTTCTGAAGCAGCTCGTTGACGACCTCAAACTTTGGCCGCGCATCGCGCAGTACCCGCGTTGTGACCTGGGTCACCTCCGGTACCGGTCCACTTCCTCCGAGGCACACCCACCGTTGCACCACCCGCGACCGCGACGATCCGGCTAAAGAGGAGACGATCTGCCGAATGTGGCTCGGCCGGCCGGCATGGTAGGTTCCCAGAATCAACGCGGCGGTGGGAATCGTACACTCGCGAATGCGGGCGAGGGCGGTCTCGACCGCCAGCATCAGGTGGGCCGGCTCCGGTGTTATGTCGCCTGTAGGATGGCCACTATGCGGCCAGGTCGCGATGCGTCCCGCTCCGTCAAGTCGAGCGTGTCCGTCACCCGCCACCACGGGCGCGAGCGATGCCGGTCCGATTGTAGACAGCGCGGAGCTGGGGGAGGAGTCAATGGCCGGGACGCGGAAATCGGCCTCCTCGAGAGGCTTCCCGTTCTGCGCTTCACGCTGTCTCGATTCCGGCGCCTCACAAAGCGAGAAGATGATGCAGCTCTCATTGTCATCGTGGACCAGCCGGTACGAGAGCTTGAGGTGCCACTTGAGGTCCCGGTAGTGGTCCAGCCACCAGAGGGAGGTCTTGGGGAAGACGAGATACTCTGCTCCCTGGGCACGCAGGTCGTTCAGGTGGGCAATGGTCTCCTCGCTGTCTCGCGGGTAGTAGCCGGCCCACCCGCCCCCGCGAGCGCGCGGAAAGTGCCATGCGGTTCGGCCATCGAGATTGAGCAGCTCCTCGTCCCCCTTGTTGACCACGACAACCGTCGCCGAGATGGGGAGAGTCGCTCGAACGGCGCTCTGGACACGCCGGACGAGCTGCGAGTACGGATCGTAGAATCCAGGACTGTACGTTTCGAGGTACCCAGCGCGATCTCCCGACCTGGGACGCCTCTCGAGCGCGGCCGTCACCGCCCGCAGAAAAGCCGCTCGCGCCAGCTCCCGACCCCGAATGGTCCTCATGTACTCTTGTCCCTCGCGTGCCAGATGATGCCAGAGCTCGGAGTCGCTCACCAGGCGCGTGATGGAGCGCGCGAAGGTAACTGGATCGTCGGCGCATAGGAAGTGCTCGCCGGCGCGCAGATCCAGGCCTTCGGCGGCGACAGTGGTGGCCACCGCCGGCGTGCCCATCATGAGCGCTTGAATGACCTTGCGCTTAGTGCCGGCGCCGTACGGCAGCGGCATGACCGCGATCCGTGCTCGTTCCAGGTACGGGACAATGCTTGGAACCCAACCCACCAAGCGAACATGCGATCCCGCACCACTGAAGTGCTCCGCGAATCTATTGAGCCCATCTCCGACGAGAGACACCGGATGCTCCATGGTGATGCGGGGATCCAGCTGCGGCAGGATCATCGTGGTGAGATAGGTGCCGGCGTCGAGATTCGGGGGATGAAGAAACGTGCCCACGAATACAATACCCCGGCGCTCGGCAAACGGGATCGTCGATGGATCGAGGACGTCGCCATCTGGAACGGTGAGGCAGAGCGCGGACTCTCCCGAGAGATCGTTGACCAGGTCCGTCTCCTTTTGGGACACCGCCAGGACGAGATCCGCCGCGGCATACACGTTGAGCTCGCGGATCATCTCCATGGCATATTCGGTGTCCAGAAGCCCGATCTCACCGGGATGCTCGCGCTGCTGAAACCTCTGGCGGGCGGTACGTACGAAGTTCAGATCGAGGTTGTCCACGATGATCCGGGTGGTCGGAGAGAGACTTCGAATGGCCGGCATCCAGACTTCGGCAACGTGGAAGTAAGCCAGCACGGCCAGATCGAACTCGCCCTCGGCAATCATGGTCCGCGAACGGTCGGTGAGGCCGGCATAGGCCGGCACACCACGCTTGTTGCAGGATGCCGGCATACCGCTCGTCCAGCGTCACGTCCCGCGGAACCGACTTCAGGCACCAACCGGCCGCCGCAAACGTGACCGACCAGCCCGCGTCTTGGAGGAATTCCACGAAGTCGAAGATGCGCTGCGA
>QHBP01000169.1:0-14155 GCA_003244175.1 Chloroflexota bacterium
CTATCGAGGCGCAACCGCCAGTGCCCTGCTTTCATTGGACGAGGGCTTCGGATTCCCCGCGCTCGAGGCCATGGCGTGCGGCTGCCCGACCCTCCTATCGAACGCGCCGGCCCTGGTCGAAGTCGCCGGCGGCGCGGCCGTGATCGTGGACGCGATGGACGTGACGGCGGTGGCAAAAACCATCGTGCGGCTGTGCGCGGACGCGGATTTCCGCCAGGACGTAGGGGAGCGCGGCCTCGGTCGCGCTCGCCACTTCACGTGGGCGCGCGCCGCGTCCGAGTACGGCGTCGTCTATCGAAGCGTTGTGGATTCCGCGTGAGGGTCGGCCTCGATGCCACGTGGGCGGCCGCCGAGGGCACGGGAACGGCGTCGTACACCCGAGGTCTGATTCGCGCGTTGGCGGGTCATGCGAACCACGAATTCGTGCTGTACTTTCGTCCCGGCGACGAAGAGCGCAACCCTCTCTTTCAGCTCGATCGGGCCAACGTGACGAAGCGCTGCGTGGGGGGGTGGGGCCAGATCGGGCGCACTTGGTTGTCGCTCTCGCGGGAAACGCGGCGCGATCGCCTCGACATTTTTCACTCTCCCAGCTACTTCCTGCCGGTGTGCAAAGCGCCCCGGGTAGCAACCTTTCACGACGTGAATATGTTCCTGCAATGGAACAAATGGTGGCGGCCAGGGATGCGAGCGGGTTGGGCATCGCTCGCCATCCAGACGGTCGCGGCCAGCCGGCTCGCCAATCGCATCGTGGCGGACTCACACCACGCGGCGACACAGATTCGGCGGGTGCTGCACCTCAGGGATTCCGAGGTCGACGTCGTCTATCCAGGCGTCAACGACCTCTACTTCGAGGAAAGCCGGGACGCGACCGCGGTGGACCGATACGCCCTGCACGAATATTTCCTGTCGGTCGGCGTGCTCTCACCCCAAAAGAACCTCGAAGGGCTTGTTCGTGCCTTCGCGGCCCTCGACCGTCCCAAAACACATCTGGTCATCGTCGGAAGGCGTGACGGCCCATATTTTGATCAGACTGTTGGGCCCTTGATTGACGAGCTCCACGTCACCAGCCGGGTCAGAGTCTTGGGCGTCGTCCCCGACCTGATTCTCCGTCGGCTGTACCGGAGCGCGCTGGCCCTGGTCTTTCCGTCGTTTGCCGAGGGCTTTGGCCTCCCGCCGCTGGAGGCCATGGCCTGCGGGACGCCCGTCGTGGCGGCATGTGCCGGCAGCCTGCCCGAGGTTGTCGCGGATGCGGGGCTCTTGATCGACCCCAACGACATCCGTGATCTCGCCGAGGCCATGAGCGCCGTCGCGGACGATAAGTCCCTGGCCGGCACTCTGAGCGAGAGGGGCCGCATGCGCGCACGCCTCTTCCGCTGGTCCACCTCGGCCCGACGCATGTTCGATGTGTATGAGTCATTCGCCTAGAGTCGTTCACGTCATTCATTCGGGCGCCGTCGGCGGTGGCCCCCGAGTGGTGCTCTCCCTGGCGACGGGTGTGCCGGGCGAGCACGTCATTGCCGCACCCGCGGACGGCCCGCTCCTCGCCGATGCCCAACGCGAGGGTGTTGACACTGCCCGTCTGCCGCGCGGCGGCAAATACAGCTTCCCGGTGTCCGCGCCTTCCCTCCGCGCCGCGGTGGCGACCGCTGATATCGTACACGTCCACGGCCAGTTCGCCGGCTTCTATGCGGGCGTCATCGCCCGAACCTGTCGCAAACGGGTCGTGTACACCGCGCACTTCCCCAGCTTCGTGACGGATTCCGGCCCTCGGAATCGCATCCGAAACCGACTCGTCGAAGCAACTTCCTGTGCCGCCGCCCAGGTGACCGTGGCCTGCTCCCAGACCATGCGAGAGGAGTATATCCGGCGGCGTCTGACAAAGTCGCACGACATCGTCACCATCTACAATGGCGTGCCCGAGCAGCATGCAACCGTGCCCGTAGAGCGGGTGCGAGACGACCTGGGAGTGGGACTGGAAGAGCAGGTGATTCTGGGACTCGGGAGATTCACCGATCAAAAGGGATTCGACGTCTTGTTGGAGGCCATGCGGATAGTGCTTTGCCGCGCGCCCCAGGCGGTTCTGACCCTTGCCGGCGATGGCGAGCGGCGTCAGGCGTTGGAAGATCGGGCGCGACGTCTCGAGATCTACTCCTCTGTCCGATTCGCCGGCTTCCGACGTGACACCGCTGATCTGATGAACATTGCGGCGGTAGTCGCGGTTCCGTCTCGGTACGAGGTCTTCCCACTGGTCGCACTGGAAGCGATGATGGCGGGACGCGCCCTCGTCGCAACTGACCTTCCAGTGCTGCGGGAGGCGATCACCGGGGGCGAGCAAGGCTTTCTCGTGCCGCTCGACCCGGGCGCGCTGGCCGACGGACTGATACGGCTCCTGGAGGACGCCGATCTGCGCCGATTGATGGGCACGGCGGGCCGGCGGCGGGCGCAGGCGCGTTTCGGCGAGGACCGGATGGCCGGCGAGTACGCGACACTCTACGAGAGAGTGCTGGAGCCGGCGTAGTGCTAGCTCGCCGCTCGACTGCTCCGGTTGTTCCCCTGGCGGCCGCCGTCATCGTCGCCGCCGCAGCCACCGGCGCCAGCCCCATTGCCGGTGTCGCCCTTCTCGGGCTGGTGGTTGCGGCGGGTCTACTCCTGTTTCCCGTCGCACTTCTTCCGGCTATTCTCGTGACCTCCGCATTGAATCGCGTGGGTGTGCAGTACGGAGACGCTCAGATTCGGATCGACCTCATCACCGTCGTCCTGGCTGCCACCGTTCTGATCAACGCGGTCGCGGTACGAACGATTCGGGTCCGCGATCTCGTCTCGCCGATTCTGGTGCCGTTAATCGCCTACGCGCTCTGTAACGTGGTTTCCACGGTGCTCGTGGGATCGGAGAAAGTGCGGGGGTTGAAGCTGGATGCGCAGATACTCGCTGTGGTCCTGGCGGTGGCTGTCGTCGCCGGCCTCCTGCGCGACCGCGGTAACGCTCGCCGCCTGCTGCCCATTTTGTGGTGGGTAACGGTGGGTGAGGCCGCCATCTCTCTCGTCCTGCTCGCGCTGTACATTGCCGGCGTCAGCGTGACCGGCGTGCAGTTGGGCGATTTTGGCCTTCCCATGGCCTATGGAACCGGGTACGAGGCAAACATATTTGGCAGCTTCCTCTTGGGAAACTTCTTCCTCTTGCTGGCGGACTATGCGATCAACGGACGCTCGGCCCGCTATGCGGGCGGACTCGTCGTGGTGTTGCTGGCGATCGCCGCCAGCGAGACGAGAACCGTATGGATTGGCCTCCTGTTCGGGCTCGGCGTGTTCGCGCTTCTCTTGCAACAACATCGCGGATCGGGGGGCCGTCTGATGCCGGTCGTCGCCGGCATACCGCTGGTCGCGTTGGCCGCCGGGATCCTGGGGACCGCAACTCCGCTCGCCTCCCGCATCCTTGCCGTGTTCAATCTTCAATCAAGCTCGGCGTCCGGTCGCCTCGTCATATTTCAAGCGGCGATCAGCGATTGGCGCGCCCACCCGCTGCTCGGCCTGGGAACCGGGAGCTTCAACTTTGGCGGCGGGGTGGGGCAAGCGCACCCCTGGCTGCCCAACCTCTTTTTGCTGACGCTGCACGATACCGGGCTGCTAGGGATCCTCGCCCTGGGTTGGCTCATTTTCGCCTTCTACCGCGCATCGCTGCGAGGACTGCGAGTTGGAGGAGCCGCGACCACCATTGCGATGGGCGCCGTGCCCGGCTTCACCGCGCTGCTCATCGCCTTCCAGACGACCTCGGGCTTTTGGTTCGCATATCCCTGGATCGTGGCGACCGCCGGCGCCGTGTCCTCCCGCCTTTCGACGCCGGCAGAGGCATGCGCGTAGGATTCGACGCCCACATGGTGGGCCAGCACGAGACGGGCAACGAAACCTACGCCCTGGGGCTTCTTTCCGGCCTGGATGCCGCCGGCTTTCCGGTCGACGCGTACGCCTTCACGCGGACACCGGCCGGCATCCACCGCTTTCATCGCACCGGCCCGCGACAGTCGTATCTCCGCATTCCGATCACAAATCCTCTGCTGGCGGCCCGGGACAAGCTCGATCTCTTCCATGCGACCTATGTGATCCCTCCGGTCATGCCCTGCGCCTGCGTCGTTACCGTGCACGACATCACGTACGCGCTGTTTCCCGACTGGTTCGCGCCGAGAGTTCGCGGAATGCTCCAGATCATGGTACCCCTGGCATTGCGTCACGCCGCCCGTATTGTGACCATCTCGGAGCACACCAAGGGAGACCTGATAACTCACTATGGAATCGACCCCGGGAAGATTGCGGTAAGTTACCTTGCGCCTCGGCCCGCTTTTGCCGATCGCCTGGCATCGATCAGGAGCGAGGGTCCGTTTCTGCTGTACGTCGGAAACGTGGAACCTCGGAAGAATGTTGAGACGGTCATCCGCGCGCTGGCCGTCCTGCGCGATCGAAAGCTCGAGGTGCCCTTAAAAATCGTCGGCAAGCCCGGCTATCACTATGAAGTCACGGTCCGCCTTGTCCAATCCCTTCGGCTGTCCCACCTGATTACGTTTCTCGGGTACGTTCCCGACGACCGCCTTCGTCAGCTGTACGCCTCGTGTACCGCATTGGTGCACCCGGCTCTCTATGAGGGCTTCGGGCTCACGCCGCTCGAAGCCATGGTGCAAGGAACGCCCGTGATCGCCGCCGCCACGTCGTCGGTCCCGGAGGTCGTGGGAAACGCGGCAATCCTGGTTGAGCCGGAAAGTATCGAAGCATGGATCGAGGCACTAGAACGCCTATTAGGGAGCGCGGAAGAGCGAGAGAGACTCTCACGCCTGGGCCTGGAACGGGTGAAGAGCTTCTCCTGGCGCCGCTGCGCGGAACAGACAATCCAGGCGTACCGCGAAGCTTTGCGGTAACCGCGGACCATTGACTAGAGTTGCAGGTCACGAGCGGGGAGGGATCATGGTGCGTCCGACTGTCATAGCTTTTTGTTGCACTCTCTTGCTGGCCGGCTGTGGCGGCTCGTCCGCCAGTCCGGCGCCCACGGCAACGCCCAAGCCGCATCCCGTCGCCCATGTCTTCACGTTGCCGCGAGGAACATCGGTCCCTATCACGAAGGTAAAGAAGGGGAGACACACCGGGAGTAGGAGGTTGACTGCCCTGCCCACGGCGAGACCCATCCCCGCTGCGACCAGGGCTCCGATCCCCGCCCGCGCTTATACGGCTACCCTTTACGGCACGATCACCGACGCCAAGTCTCACGCGTCGCTGGCCGGCGCCCGCGTGATCCTCGACGATCCTCGCCACTTCGCGATCACGTCGCCGTATGGTGAGTACACGATGAAGACCCCGGCTGCGCGCCTTTTTTCCGTCACCGTCACGATGAACGGGTATCTGGGGACTCTCATGGCGGGCCGCATTCTCCCGCATCATCGCTACCACCTGAATTTCCAGCTGCGGCGAAACACGCCAGGCAAGGTTGTCGCGCCACCTCCGCCCGGTATTTTTGGGTCGCCGTAACGAGGAGTGGAGACGCCGTCCCCGGATAGTTCGTGACGGCGGCACTCGAGAATCTGTTGTCACCGCCTGTCACCCTACTGTCATCGGCTGTCACCGGTTCTTGGCATCTGGACGCCATTTCAAACGCCGGGTGACGGCAATGACAGCGATGACGGCATTTTTCATACTTCCACTGAAAGCGATACGGGTGCTTGCCATTGCCATCGTCGCCGCCATCTCCGCCCCGGGTAGTCGCATTCCTCGTCCTCGTGGATGGGCGTCAATCCCCCCCTCAAGTTCCGGTGCTCTGTCGTCCGGACATCACCCATCCAAACATGTCGCCTTGGGCACCCCTCTCTCCAGTATGACCTCCAGTATGGGTAGGGTCCGAGTACGGGAGGGGGGCCGGGCACTCTGGCCCCGGGTGGGACGCTCGCCTTTACACGCGTGTAGGCCGTGTGGTCCCTCTCCGGCTTCCCGGTAGTATCTCTCCCCTCCGAGCATTTGACGGTCCCCGCTGCCGCCGGTACCGTGGTGAACGGCGCCCTCGCCGGTCCCCAGGTACGGCGTCTGGCCGCTCACGGTCGGCCCGGACAGCAGCACCGCCTACGCCCGGCGCTACGGCTTCCACCCCGGCCGGCTTCCCTCACCGCTGGTCGAGCACCCCAGGAGACGCTCGGGTAGGGTTGGTGCTCGAGCGGCAACGCGGACTCACGCTGGTTCGGCTGCTGGGGCTGGTGGAGCGCCGGGATGGCGTCTGGTGCTTCACAGAGCCGCGCTTTACCGGGCTGGCCGGAGCCGGGGCGCAGGAACGGGCCGCCAGGCAACAGATTGAAAGCGAGCTGGAGCGCTGGTACCGCGGCGCGGTGCTGGGCCGGCCACTGCCACGCGCCGGCCGCAAGCCCAGACCCACCGAAAATCTACCGGAGCTGAGAGAACGATACCTGGCCGCCAGGACCGCGTTGCGCCGGAATCGCCTCGTGCTTTCGGTACGGGCGGTGGCTACGCAGATGGGCGTGCCACGTTCCACCCTGGATGACTGGCTCCGCCACGGTCATCTGCCGCCATTGGATGGCTGACGAAAAAAGGACAGAGCTTCGAGCCGCTCCGGGACCCGTAGGTTTGGCGGTAGGTCAAGCCGTAGGAAATGCGCCCGGACGCACCAGGACGAATCAAACCCAGCAGGCGCCCAAGCATGGATGGTGGCGTTTTTCGGGCACTGCTTCTGGGGTGTACCGTAGGTCAGGCCTTCAGGCCGTCAAGTCTCCGACCAACACGTGAGCGTCCGTTAGAACGCGCGCGGTCTTGTCGCGGCCCACCCGGGACGTCCCCCTCCGTTGTGACGATATTCCGCCAGGTGGTCGGTGAATAGACGGGCTAATGATGACCTGAACGATGGATGCGCATTACGCGTCGCGAGCATGTCAATGGGAGGCTTGACGGTCTAAAGGCCCGAGCTACGGCCTTGCCCCCTCCCCTTCGGAATTTCTCGGCACCAGGGGGCCCTCTGAGTTGAGATGATGGTGGTCAAGCCGGGCTACCGGCGCTTTTCCCTCACTCCCGACACCGTTTGGAGGTACCCCATGGACAAGCTTTTGCTCACCATCCCCGAGGCGTGTCACGTCCTCGGCATCGGGCGCAGTCACCTGTACGCCCTGCTCGGCAAGCAGCTACCGGTGGTGCGGATCGGCCGGTCGGTCCGCGTCCATACCGACGATGTGCGGCGCTTTGCCCAGGAGCAACGCCTGGGTCCGCCGCGCGCCGGAAAAGGGCGTGACTGAGATGGCTTCCACCACTCGGCTCGGGCGGGCGGCGCTGGCTTACGCCCGCCACGGCTGGCCGCTCTTTCCCCTGCGCAATCCCACACCCGCCGGCTGCTCCTGCCGTCGGCTGGGCTGCGGCCAGGCGGGCAAACACCCCCGGACGCGCCACGGCTTGCACGACGCCACCGCCGACGAGGCGACCATCCACGGTTGGTGGACTCGCTGGCCCGACGCCAATATCGGTCTGCCCACCGGCGATCTTGTCGTGATCGATCTGGATATGCGCCACGGGGCCGGCGAGGCCTGGGAACAGCTGCTCGGCTCGCTGGGACCCACCCTGGACCAAACCGTGCGCATTCGCAGCGGCGGCGCCGAACATCGCTATTTCCGGGCTCCGCCGGGTGTGCGCATTCCCTGCTTCGCCGGCGCGGTCGGGCCCGGAATCGACGTGCGGGGCGCCGGCGGCTACGTGGTCGCGCCGCCCAGCCTGCACGCCTCCGGACGCCGTTACACGGTCATCGCCGGCAGAGAGGGAGGTCCAGCGCCGCTACCGACGGCATTACTCGATCTGCTGCACCGGCCCACGGACCCTCCCGCACGCGACCCACAACCTCCCGGACCTCGGCGTCGGGGAGACGCCGGGCCTCCGCTGCACATCGAGGAAGGCGAGCGGAATCGGCGACTGACCAGTCTGGCCGGGCGCCTGCGCCGGGCCGGGCTGGGGGAGGCGGACCTGCGAGAGGCGCTGCACGCCGCCAACGTCGCGCACTGCCGGCCGCCACTGGAGGACGTCGAAGTTGTCCGGCTGGCGCGCAGCGTCGCGCGCTATTCGACGGACGCTCCGGAACACTTGGGGTGCGATGGCTGGGTGCTCATGGCTGAGTCCGAAGCCCTGGCACACCAGCTCGATAGCGGCTGGGCCACGTTTGTCGCCAGGGTGCGCCGCGAGCGCGACAGCAGCCTGACCGCCGACACCTGGCTGGAAAACGGCGAGGTCGTCTACCAGAACCGCGCCACCCTCAATACGCCCGAGGGTCGCCGGGAATGGGCTGCCGAGGCCACTGGCCCGGGACGGCCCGCAGCGTCCGACCTGGAGCGAGCGTTGGGCGCCCTGTTTCCGGGGTGCACTGGCGCTGGTGCAGGAGCGGGTAACCAAGTCCCAAGCAACCCGCCTGGTCGCGCTGGCCGCGGACGTCGAGCTCTTTCATACGGGGGAAATCGCCTACACACGCGTGCCGGTTGGGACCCACCACGAGGTGCTGGGGCTGCGTGCCGCAGCCTTCAAACGCTGGCTAGGACGGCAGTCCTACCAGGCCTCCGGCGCGGCGCCCACCGCGGCGGCGTTGCAGGATGCCCTGGGCGTGCTGGAAAGCCAGGCGCTGTACGACGGCCCCGATCGTCCCATCTTCACCCGCGTGGCCGAGCACGATGGCGACCTCTACCTCGACCTGGGCGACCCCGACTGGCGAGCGGTCCGGATCACATCGGAGCGCTGGGAGGTGATTGCCGATTCGCCGGTGATGTTTCGCCGGGCGCGCGGCCTGCGTCCCCTTCCAGTTCCGGTCCAGGGCAAAGAGAGCCTGGACGACCTGCGCCGCTTTATCAACGTGGGCCTCGAGGACCAGCACGCCTGGGTTCTCCTGCTGGCCTAGATGCTGGGCGCCTTGCGCCCTCAGGGGCCGTTTCCCGTCCTGATCCTGCACGGTGTGCACGGCAGCGCCAAGACCACCACCGCACGGGTGCTGCGCGCGCTGGTCGATCCCAACAGCGCCCCGGTGCGTTCCGCCCCGCGCAGCGATCGCGACTTGGTCATCGCCGCCAGCAACGCCCACGTTCTCCTGCTCGACAATCTCTCCTCCATCGCGCCCTGGTTGTCGGACGGCCTGTGCCGGCTGTCCACCGGCGGCGGCTTCTCCACCCGGGAGCTGTTCTCCGATACCGAGGAGACGATCATCGACGTCCAGCGTCCGGTGCTCCTGACGGGTATCGAAGAGCTGGCCACCCGCGCCGACCTGATGAGCCGCACCGTGATCGTCCGCTTGCCGCCCATTGACGACGGGGCACGCCGGCCCGAGCAGCACTTCTTGGAGGACTTCGAGGAGGCGCGGCCCCGTCTGCTGGGTGCGCTCCTGGACGCGCTTTGCGTCGGGTTACTCGTCCTACCCCAGACACCGACCGAGGGCTATCCCCGCATGGCCGACTTCGCCCGCTGGGTGACGGCCACCGAGGCGGGATTGCACTTGCCCTGCGGCGCCTTCCTCGAGGCCTACGAGGCCAATCGCGCCGAGGCCAACCAGCTCACCCTCGAGGCTTCCCCCATTTCAGCTCCGCTCCGGTCTCTCCTGGAGACGACCACCTCCTGGGAGGGAACGGCCACCGAGCTCCTGGCAGCACTCGAGCTCCATGCCGACGATACCACCCGGGCCAGTCGTGGCTGGCCCGCGGCCCCCACAAGTCTGAGCCGCGCCCTGTTGCGCATCCGTCCCAACCTGCGGGCCGCCGGCATCACGATCAGCGACAGCCGCTCCAGCCGGACCCGCCTCTACCACCTCCAGCGAACGCGTGTGCACACCGAGACCTGAATTCCGTGAGCCACAGCGATCCGACATCTCCCGTCACTCGCCTGTCACCATGCCGTCACCCGCTGTCACCGTTCTTTGGCGTGTGGACGCCCATTGGTGACAGGGTGACAGGGGTGACGGCATTTGGCATACTTCCTCATCAGAGGCGATAACGGTGTCTGCCATTGCCACCTGGTGGGACGCTCGCCTTTACACGCGTGTAGGCCGTATGGTCTCTCTCCGGCTTTCCCCTATCCAGTAGGTGCCGTTGATCACGATGTCGCGAACGGGAGCAATGACGTTACGGAGGAGAGATACTACTGGCAGCCGGAGAGGGACCACGCGGCCTACAGATCGGTGGTGGGCACGCATGCTATTCGGGCCGAGTGACCGTCTCAGTGTGGTGTAGGCCGTATGGTCCCTCTCCGGCTTTCCCCTATCCAGTAGGTGCCGTTGATCACGATGTCGCGCACGGGAGCAAGGACGCTACGAAGGGGAGAGATACTACTGGCTACCGGAGAGGAACTACACGGCCTACATCTGGCGTGAGGAAGTATGTAAAATGCCGTCACCGCCGTCACTGCCGTCACTCGGTCTTCAAAATGGCGTCCCGACGCCAGTAAACGGTGACAGAAGGGTGACAACAAGGTGACGGTTGGTGACGGGACTTTGCGGAGGAGCCAGCGAGTGTACACATTGCTGAGTCGATCGTGGGTTGAGATGTGGACTGGGAGCAAGTTGGGATCGGGGAGAGGCGGCGGCCCGCATCCCTCTCGACTATTGCCTCATTGGCGACGGCCCCCAACGACCGTAGAATGACGAGTTTGGAGATACGCCGTCGAGGACCCTCCCAGCGACTGGCGCCGGTAGTGACCGTCGAGCCACGCGCCAAAGCCCGGAACCTGCGTGAATATCCCAAATGAGAACAGGACCAGCTTCGGCCGGTAGCGCTCGGTGGCTTGGATCGCCTCGGATCCCGTGAGGTAGCCGGCGCGAAGACGGACGTTGGACGGATCGCAGAGCGGGGGCACGACCAGGCGCCGGCTCTCGTCGGCCAGGCGAAGATCGTCCACGGCGATGAGGTCTCGGGCGTCCGTATGGCGCACGATATACGCCACAAGGGCTGGATTGTCCGCCAGACCCTGAGAGAGGATGTGCCTGTCGGCGTGAAGGAGGCGGGGAGCGAGCAGCAGGTAGACGGCGCCCGCCGTCGCGATTAGGGCGCGAGCCCACGCTCTCCTTTCCAGCCTTTCGAGCGACGCGGCAACGCCGATGCCTGCTGTGCAGGCCAGACCGGTGAGAAGGATGGGAGGGTGGTGCGGGAAGAGTGGATGGAAGTACAGAAGCATGACGGCAGTGCCTCCCACCCAGGCGAAGACGAAGACGGCCTCTCGATAGAGCCGTAGAACCAGCAGCGATCCGAGAGCCCCAAGCGCGGCCAGGGTAAGGCCGGCGTCAAAGGTTAGAAACCTCCACAGAACGGACGCAGCCGGATCCGCACCGGCGAAGGCAATCGCGCCGGCCGCGTTGTGAAGACGTATCACCTGATCCCACTGCTGTGCGGGCGAAATCAAGAGGAATTCGAGAACGACCGGTAGCGTTGCGGCTCCCGTGAATGCGGCGATGTCGAGAAGCCGCGCCCGGCGCGACACCGGGGGAATACTCAGGAGCCAAAGCGCCGGTAGGAACGTTTCGACAGCAAATAGTTTGGTGAGGATGGCGGCCGCCAGGGCCAGACCCGCAATCACCGGCAGCCACCCGTTCCTCGAGGCGACATGCCGTGCCAGAATCGCCAGAGACAGCGTCGCCAGCGCCATCATCGGACCCTCGGCCTCGATTGTGTGGGAGTACACCAGGAAGGCAGGCGAGATTGCCAGCAAAATCGCCGTAACCGCCGCCGCCGTCATTCCCCCTAGCTCCCATGCCAGCCAGGCGGCCGCGAGCAGGCCGAGAAGCCCGAAAATCACCTCGGTTGTATGCGCTCCACCTTCTCCATCTCCGAACAGCTTCATTCCGCCCGCCAGCGATGTAAACAGCAGCGGCGGTTGCGCGGAGAATACGTCCTGGAACAGGGAGTATCCGTGCACGACCAGCCGGCCACATGCCACGTATCGCCACTCGTCGGCGTCGTCGAGCGGATAGATGCCCTTCGCATACGCCAGAGCGTCGTGAAAATGCCACTCCCAGAGAAGGTAGTCGGCGACGGCGCAAGCAATGGCGGCTCCGGCAAGGTAGGGGCCCCGCGCGGACCTGGGGCGCGCGGCACGAGCCACGAGAGATCCTAGACCGTGACGGTGTCGGAGATCGAACCGGTCTTCACCGGGTCAGTGCGCGCCTCCTCGGGCCATACATGACGGCCCAGTGCCAGCCGGACGACGGCGTAGGCGAGTGCGGCGTAGACCACGCCGACGACGACGTCGATCGCGTAATGCTCCCCCATATAGACCACCGCCACCCAGACCGCAAGACAGTATGGCAACACGAGCCACCCGGCGCGCCTCCATGCACGGCGGGCATAGAGAAAGCATAGAAAGGGAAAGGACGCGTGTTCGGACGGTATGGCGCCAAATCTATCCCAGCCTACGTGGTCCCACATCCACGAAAAGAGCCCGCTGATGGACATGGAGTGCGCGACGCTCACGTGATTCTTGATTTCGTAGACATGTGGCAGCTTGAACAGCCAGTTGGCCGCATACCACGGCGGCGCTGCCGGGTACAACACGTAGGTGGCAAAGCCCGCGAGGGCGAGTAGTAGGAAGGCAACCATGAACTCGAGAAACACCGCGCGGTTCCACATCCAAAAGGCGAAGGCGGCGACCATCGGGACCACGAAGTGGAGAAGATAGAGGACGACCGCCGCGACGTCGTACCACGCGGTGTGCCCGGGATGATACAGGCGATGCTGCAGCCATATCGTCGGCACCTGGCCGAAGAACATTGCCTTGTCCGCCACGATCATCTCGGTCACGTGCGGCCGCAGGCGCGTGATGTGGCCGCTGGCTCCTCCCAGAAATTGCCATGCCAGCACGACAACCAGAAAAATCGACCAATCTTTGAAGAACTGCCGGACGCGTCCGGTGCCCAGGGCCGCGATCAGAATGAGGATCAGTACGCGGTCCGGCGTGAGGGACATGCGGAAGTAAATGCTTCCAGCCAGTACCACCACCAGATAGAGGGCGATGGCGATACCGATGATGCGAGAGCCCGTCGGTCTCGTTGCGAGCACCAGGCTCCTTTCTGCCGGCGAGATAAGGGTCCGCGCAGGCGCCCGTGATTGTAACAAAGGGGCAAAGAGACTTCGCGGCGGCGCCCATATAATTTGCCGATGATACACCGCCGGCTGGGTCGCAGCGCGCTCGCCAGCAGCTGGGGACGATTCGGGCTTTTTCTCGTCATTCTGGGCGAGACGCTGATCGTCGTCAGGTGGCAACCCGTGTCCGCCTACTCGTTTCCCTTTCTGTGGCTGGGATACATCCTATACGTGGATGCCGCAACGGCGGCGGCAACCGGGAAATCTCTCTTTCAGAACCAGCGCCGCCTATGGCTGGCACTGTTTCCCATCTCGACGGGGTTTTGGTGGCTCTTCGAGCTGCTCAATCTGGCGGTCCACAACTGGATATACGTCGGGGGTGAGGCATACACGGGCGTGTGGTTCGTCGTTGTCTCGTCGCTCGACTTCAGTACCGTCCTGCCTGCGGTGTGGGTAACAGCTCTCTTCCTCCAGGCCTTGAATCGACCCCGGCCCGGCCCGCCGCGGCCGGAGGCCCAGGTCCCCAGGATGGTCCTGAACGCGATGCTACTTGCGGGCGCACTGTGCCTCACACTGCCGCTACTACTGCCGAGACTTGCATTCGGCCTCATTTGGGGCTCGCTGTACTTTCTGCTCGACCCCATCAACTACCGGTTCGGGCGTCCTGCGATGATCTCCGAGGTGTGGAACCGGCGGTGGCGCTATCCCCTGTGCTTCGCCTTCGCCGCCCTGACATGCGGCTTCTTTTGGGAGTCCTGGAATTACTGGGCTCTGCCCAAATGGAAATACAACATCCCATACGTCGGCTTCTGGCACATCTTCGAGATGCCGGTCTTAGGCTGGTTCGGGTACCTGCCGTTCGGCCTTGAGCTATTCGCCATGACGAACTTCGTGTTGCCCCTTATTCGACTGAGGCCGCTACCCGCTGATGCGGGCCTTCCCCGGCGCCACGCCGACAGGCGCATTGGGCAGGTCTCCTAATGAACATGGGTTTACCGACTTTGACGAATCGGTCACGGTCTCTCCGTCCGGGTGGGATGCGGCCCACCACCCACCTGTAGGCCGCGTGGTCTCTCTCCGGCTGCCAGTAGTAT
>QHBP01000169.1:14202-22599 GCA_003244175.1 Chloroflexota bacterium
ACGGAGGGGAGACATACTACCGGGGGCCGGAGAGAAGGAGGACGAGAGTGCCTGGGCCGCAGGACCAATGCCACTATCATTGACGACAAGCTCATGATTGTGCGAGAAGCCAAGTCAGAAGACATTCCTGGTATGGTGGCCACCAATGCCTCGGTGCAGCGCTTGCATGCCGGCGCGCACCCCGGCCTCTTCAAGCCTCCATCGCCGAGTGCGGACATAAAGGGTTACTTTGCACGTCTTCTAAACGATGTCGACCACCGTATCTACGTCGCGGCGGAGCGCGACCGAGTCTTGGGCTACATCTTCGCGCAAATCTTTCGCCGCCCCGAGAACCCGTTTCGATACCCGCTGGATCTCGTACTCGTCCACAACGTCGCAGTGGATCCTGGCTGCCGAAGGCAGGGCGTGGGCGCCGCGTTAATGCACCAGGTGCTGGACGCGGCTGGTCGCGAGGGGATACAACGCATCGAGCTCGATATGTGGTCGTTCAATGACGTCGCGCGTGCTTTTTTCGCGGAACAAGGTTTTGTCGTGTTCAATGAGCGGATGGTCCGCGAACTTGTTTGACTCGGGCTCTCCCACAAATCCACCATGCCGTGCCGCCCCGCGCTCACGCGCACGCTGACGTCCCCGCGGGACAGTTTAGCCAGCTGCCATGACCATGCCTGGATGGTCATCTCTCACCTGTCCCACCGCTTGACACGCTGGGCGATGGCTTGTCCCTGGCTTGTCCTCGCCCTCCCGCGCTCCGCCATTAGCACATCCCTCACGCGCACGGTGACATGGCCGTCCTCAGACGTGTCTAGCCTCGTATCACCGGCGCCGTGACATCCTTATGAGCTCGCCACCATTAGAGGACGGCCATGTCACCGTGCGCGTGAGGGACGTGTTAGATAGATAGGGAAATGGGAGGGCGATCACAAGGGTACCACAAGGGTACGCCCCTACAGACGAACGTAAAGCACTGATGCATGTACAAGATGACGCAGCAGCGTTCCCCGGCGCACAACCCATGCGACTACTCCCCTGTCCGCCACGGAACGAACACGCGCTCCGCGACAACCATGAGCCCAAAGAACAGGGTGCTCATCACCGAGACGGCGAGGACGTCGGCGAACATGCCCGGCTTGTCGAGCCGGGCGTAGAAGGTGAACATCTGATATCCGATGCCGGCGCCGTTGGCCGGATTGGTCTGGAAACCGAGGAACGATTGCAGACCCGCCGACGACAGGGCGTGCCCCAGCGGATTGAATCCGCCGCCCACCATATATTCGCCGACGACGGCTCCCACGAAAGCCAGCGTTGACGTGATCTTGAGGGACGAGAACAGGAAGGGCATGGCCGAGGGGAAACGCAACTTACAGAAGATCTGCGTGCGCGACGCGTTCAGGAGGCGCATGAGCTCGTGAATCTGGGGATCGATGGCCTTGAAGCCCACGGTCATATTCACGAGCGTGGGGAAGAAGCTGATCAGCACCGATACGCCGACGATCGAGGCCGCTTCGGGAGCGGAGCGTACCAGGGGCAGCTTGAAGAACAGGATGTCCAGCAAGGGCGCGTAGACGATCACTGGAATGGTCTGCACGATGATCGCTATCGGATAGAAAGCTCGCTCCAGCGCCGGCGAGTACGCAAAGGCGGTAGCGCCCATGACCGCCAGAACGTTGCCAAGGAGAAAGCCGGCGAGCGCGTCCTGAAGGGTCACCATCAGAGCCGTTCCAATATCCGGCCAGTCCTGTTGAAGTCCGGACAGAGTCGAGCCCAGGTTCGGCAGATCGTAAGCCGGCACCCCGAAAAGGCCGGGCAAGACCTGCCACAACAGTAGAAACAGCGCGATGACCACCGCCGGCAAACCGTATGTGGCTACGAGTCCCGGACCAAATTGGTGGCGCACGCTGGACGGCGTCGCAGGCCACGTCTTTGCGATTGCCTCCGACCGCGTCTGGTCAGGCACGCGTCCCTCCCCCTTCCAACGCGGACAGCACCCGCGTCTCCATCTCGAAAAACTCGTCCGTCCTCTTGATTCCGGGTTCTCGCGGCCTGCCAAACGGAGGGTGGACGATGTCCACGATCCTTCCCGGACGTGTCGACAACACGACCACATGATCACTGAGGTAGATGGCCTCGGAGAGGCTATGCGTGACGAAGAGGATAGTGGCCTCGGTCTGTTCCCAGATTTTCAACAGCTCCTGATTCATGTCGTCGCGGGTGATCTGGTCAAGCGCTCCGAACGGCTCGTCCATGAGGAGGAGGCGCGGTTTGTAGGTAAGGGCACGGGCGATGCTCACCCTCTGTCTCATGCCGCCGGAGAGCTGGTCGGGGCGCTTGTCCTTGAAGTCCTGCAGGCCCACCAGCGCCAGGAGCCGTTCCGGCGACGACGAGTCGTCGCTCTTCGCCCGTTTCACGATCTCAAGCGGAAGATGGACGTTCTTCTCGGATGATCGCCACGGCATGAGGGCCGGCTCCTGGAACACGAAGCCGATAGACCGGTTAGCTCGAGCCCGATGCGCGGGCGCATCGTCGATCAGGACCCGACCGGAAGACGGCGGCAGGAGATCGGCAACCAAGCGCAGAAGCGTGGACTTACCGCTTCCCGAGGGTCCGATCACGGAAATGAACTCGCGGTCCCGTGCCTCGACTGTTATGTCGCGCAGCGCCTCGATGGGCGGTGGCCCCGGATACGTGTACGAGACTTCCTGAATGCGAACGACTGACATGCAACCTGCCGGGGCGCGGAGAGGCTCGCTTTCTTCAGCGATAGGGATTGAAGCGGTTGGTATAGATGGTCGCCGGGTTCGGCCTGGAGCTGATCTCACCGTACTTGTAGAGAATGTTGATGCTGTCTTGCCAGGTGGATGTGCCCATGGTCCCAGAAAAACGGCCGTTCCGGTCCTTGCTGTACGGTCCAAACGCCCGAAGCTCTAGGATCTGTTGCTTCACGTTGGCCGCCGATCTCGCCGGGCTCGCCGTGTAGTATTTTTGGCACGTGAAACGGGCGCTGGGAACCACGTGCGTGTGCGCGTACTCAAAGCCGCGCGCCACCACGGTCACGACCCTGCGAACGAGACCCGAGTCGTGGGCGATGAGGCTCGTGGGCGCGAACATGACATCGTCGTAAAAGTGGAAACCGTACTCTGCCGCTGGGAAGGTGCGGACTTTGATCCCCTGCATTTTCAGTTGTATCGGCAGGTTCATCACGAACGTCAGAAAGGCGTCGACGCGTCCGGAAAGGAGCTGGTTGATATCGAACATGACGGGCACGGGTCTCCAGTCGGCCGGCTTGAGTCCGACGGAGGAGAGCATGGTCTCGGGCACGTATAGCTCGTGTGGCTGATACCCCACGCGCTTGCCGCGGAGATCACTCAGCTTCTTGATCTTGCTCCCAGCCATAACCGTCAGTCCAAAGACGGACTTCTGCGTGTCGGAGTAGAGCGCCTGGATGGGTATTCCCCGCGACACCGCGATTGCAACGGCGGCGCCGCTCTGGAAGCCGAAGGCATTGCCGCCCTGATTGACGACATCCTCCTCCGGGTGTACCGCCTGGGAGTACGGCGTATACGACATCCGCAAGCCCGCCTTCCGCCACAATCCCTTCTGTTCCGCGACCCAGAGGCCCGCGAACTCGACGTTGGGCAGCCAGTTGAGGACGAACTTGACCGGTGTGAGCGAGCGCGAACCCGACTCTCTCTTTGAAAGGCTATTCAAAGCCGCCGCCGCGGCCGCAGCCGAAACCCCGGCGCTGTCGGCGGAGACGCTCATGGCTCCCAATGAAGCCGGAATGCCGTAATCAGTACCGCCTGGCAACGCCGTAAGCACAAGGGCAGCCCAGATGGGCGCGCAAAGACACATGCGAGATAGGTGTATCTTCCCCTCCAGGCCGTCCACATCTCAGCGACGGCAGGTGCCACCAGGCAATGATAGCGGCAGCGATGTTCCTCATGGTGTCGTAGGATGGCTGGATTGGAGGCCACGGAAAGCAATGGCAGGAGGACGCGTTCTGTGGTTGGTGGTTGCCTTCCTGAGCATCGCGTGGATCGTGGGATTGGTTGTCGCCAGAAGCTCCCTCTGGATCGCCTGGCTCTGCTTTTTCGGCGCACTGACACTCGCCACGTGGGCGCTGTCCCGACAGTCATGACGCCGGCGCGGCGACACCCGCGCGAGATGCTACGTGAGTCACCCCTGCCGTGAATGTCGCGAAGCTACCGAGTGCACGACGTCGATCCGCGTTGACCGGTTCCCGAGCGATAGCGAGCGCCATTCGAGCTATGACTCCCGACGAAGCGTCCGTCGGAAAGAAACGCACGGACTGGCCGGCCGCCTCTCGGAATGCCGGAATGTCGCTACATAGCACCGGAACGCGAAGTGCTGCGGCCTCCATTAGCGGCATTCCAAATCCTTCCTCGAACGACGGAAGAAGGACGATATCGGCAATACCTATAAGCTCCCTCACCACACGGCTCTCGAGATAAGAACCCTCGCCGTCCGCGAGAAAGTGTACGGTATTCTCCGCTCCAGACGTGGAGATCAGCCTCAGCAATGTCTCTCGCAATTGACAGGATCTCTCGGTTTCGTGTGGAGAGAGACCGCCCGACACCAGGACCCGTCCTAGGCGGACGAGCTTCTGTAGCTCCGCGCCTACCTCGACGGCCAGTTCGAGATGCTTGTGCGGTAGAACTTTTGCGGGGACAAGTACCACGATGTCTGATTGGAGGAGATCGAGAGCATCGCATAGCCGTCGTGTGCCGGGGTGAAGCCCGAACCACTCGAGAACATCGCACGGAGGAGACACAACAGGGATGCAATCGGGATTGACTCCCAACGCGCAGGCGAGATCGTGACGGCGGACATGCGAAATCGCCACGTGCTCGAGGTCTGATTGGGTCGTGAGCCACTCAATCATCCACCCTCTGAAGGCACCATCAACGAACGCGCTCGCAGCCGAAAGGTCGCAACACCAGTTGACGAACGAGATGTCCGTCTCCTTGTCGACCAGTCGCTGGACGGCCACCGTCAATCCCGGGTGAAGATCGACGGTGAGGATGTTGTGAACCCAGCACTGGCCGCAGCCCTGGAGCGCACGCGCGAGGAGCGCGGAGAGCCTTCGAACCGAGTCCTCATCTGGCGCATTCACATCGTCTCTACGCGAAGGAGGGAGCATTTCGGGGATGACTATGTGCTCCGCGCCATCGATCGCGTCGCCGCGGCCCGTCACAATGCGTACCGTCCAGCCGGCGTCCAGCAGTGCGCGCGCCTCCGATGCGATCATCATCTCCACCCCTCCTGCCACCGGCCAAGCCGTGAAGTGCAGGATGCCGATGGTCTCCTTCATCGGCGAGCGTCGACCGCGTCCGCCGCGCCGCCCTGGCGCACGTGTCGAATCCGCGTGGCCGCACTTCTTGCAGTCCAACTCCGGGCACGATCGTCGCTGAAGACGACGAGAACGACCGCGGTGGGTACGAAGGACAGCAGGTACGTCTTGTTATTGACGTAGGCGTACGCCTGCGGATTGCTCAAACCGCGCCATACCCACTCGTACCCGAAGAACGCGGCACCTAAAGATGCTCCCCACGCGAAGAACAGGGAGCCGGCGCGCTCGGCCGTGAAAGGAACCGCAGCCGCCAGGAGCACGATCCATATGCCGTACCAGCTCTCCACGTTCGTCAATGCGAGGGCGACAAAACCGAAGGTCGCCAGGAAACAGCCGCGCAATAAGCCGGCGGTTCCTCGTGCGCTGAGAAAAAGTGCGAAGGCGTACAGAAAGCCAAACAGAATCCGGCCGATGACGGCGGACCGGTCCGGCGCAATCGAGTGCGTGACGTTGGTCACGACGCTGCTGAACGAGTCCAGGTATCTCTGATTTTGAGAAAGAACGTGCGCCAGGGTATCCGGCCCTTGCCAAAAGCGGGAGTACGCGAAGACCGCCACGAAAGCGGCCAAGCTCGAAGCCAATGCGAGAAAGCGAGCGCGTGCCGCGCTGGTCGGCAGTCGGTTCAAAGCATAGACCAGAAACAACGGCATGAGGATGATGGTGGCGAACTTGATCAGGCAGGCTGCGACCAGGAGAATAATGCCGAGGACGAGATCGCCTTCCACGAGCGACAGCAGCCCGAGAAGCGCAAACAGCATCATCGCCACGTCGTTGTGGCCGTTGGCTACCCCTTCGAAGAGTATCAGCGGATTCCAGGCGCCCAGCAGGGCGCCGCCGAGAGCGTGGCGCGGGGACACCCGCAGGAGGATGCGGTAGATCACGAATCCGCTCGAGACAACCATCCCGCCGAACATCAGCTTGAGAAGAATGAGGTTGGCCAGGAGGTTCGCTCCCGCGAACGGCATCGGCAGCGCGTCGATGATAAGCCCCAGGGGACCATACGGTGAGCCGGCCCCACTCCATCCATCCGAAAGAGGCATGAGCGGGTCTGTGGCAAACGAGGCAGGCGGCACAAAGATCGGGTTTGCGTGGTAGTGCAGCATGATCCGGCTCTGATCGATGTACGCAAAGATATCGATCGCCGTTATGGGGTAGACGAGTGCGAGGGTGACGACGAACACCGCGGCCGATCCCAAAATCCAGGGGAGCAGTTTGCGGTCGTTGGAGCCACGAAGCACGTATAAGCCCGCCGCGCACAACACAAAGAGCAATGTGATCCCCCCGACAAACTCGTCATATCCGCGATGAGAGTGAGCGGTGATCGCGCCCATGTCGATATCGACGTGGTAGTAACGCAGCAAGGGAAAGGCGCGGAGGAAGACCACAACGTAAATCAGCTCGGAGAGAGCCGCCAAAACCAGCAGCCCGGGCAGAGCACGGGGAACAGTCGGATGACGAAGGCCGCGTCTCATATGCGTGTCCCATTATCATGGTTGGATCGTGAGGAGCCACCCTTGATCTCATATCTGCACGGGACACTGAAGCGAAAATTGCTCGATCGCGTTGTCGTCGATGTCGCCGGCGTCGGGTACGAGGTATTCCTTCCCGAATTTGTGATGCGCACGATGGAGGATCTTCCCGAGGGGGAACCAATCGAGCTGGACATCTACTACCACGTCACGGACCGGCAGCTGAAACCGATCCTCATCGGCTTCAACAACAGTCACGAGCGCCGCTTTTTCGAAAAATTCATATCGGTTGAGGACATCGGGCCGCAAAAAGCCGCCCGCGCGCTCAACATGTCGGTATCGACTATCGCCCGGGCGATCGAACATGAGGACGTTGCTCTGCTTCGCAAGATGCCGGGAATAGGTGACCGAACCGCCAAGAAGATGGTGGCGACCCTTCGCGGCAAGCTGGCCGAAGAAGCACTGCTTCGAGACGATGGGTACGCCCCCCTCGGGCCGGTGCACCCGTCGGGTCCGTCTTCTGAGGTGCGCGCGGACAGCATCGATATTCTTATAAGTCTGAAGCATTCGCGGGCCGACGCCGCGTCGAAAGTCGACGCCGCACTCAAGCGAAAACCGGAGGTCGAAACCGTGGACGATTTGATTCTCGAGATCTATCGAGGCGAGCAGGCGGGCGTCAATGGCCGATAGCGGGGAGAACGGCAGTGGGCGCCGGCGCGCCGTGACGAATGCGGCGTCGACCACCTCCGCCTTCCAGGAGGCGCCGGACGAGCAGGCGTTGATTGCCGACCTGCGTCCCAAGTCGCTGGAAGAGTATGGTCACGCGGGTCAGCGCGTCGTCGTGGAAAATCTGGGCATCGCGATCCAGGCCGCGCGCAATCGTGGAGAGCCGCTGGACCACGTGCTTCTCCACGGTCCGCCGGGACTGGGCAAAACAACCCTGGCGCACGTCGTCGCCAATGAGATGCAGACGACACCCAAGGCGAGTTCCGGTCCGGCTCTTGAGAGTCAGGATGCTCTGATAAGTATGCTCACCAATCTGGAGACGGGCGACGTCCTCTTCGTGGACGAGATCCACAGGCTGCCTCATGCCGTCGAGGAGTTTCTTTACTCGGCCATGGAAGATTTCCGGGTCGACTTCGTCCTCGGCAAGGGCCCGCACGCGCGCTCGTACAAGATCCCACTGAAGCCATTCACGCTGATCGGGGCTACGACGCGCACGGGTATGTTGAGCGCGCCTCTCCTGGACAGATTCGGACTCCAGTATCACCTGGACTTCTACTCGCCGAAGGAGCTGGCGCGTGTGGTTCTGCGCTCGGCCGCTCTCCTCGAGACCCCAATAGACGATGCCGGTGCGCTCGAGATAGCTCGCCGATCACGGGGCACTCCGCGCATCGCCAACCGGCTCCTTAAACGGGTGCGCGATTATGCGCAGGTGCGAGGCGATGGCGCTATCACACGGGACGTTGCGGATGACGCTCTCCTGCGAGAAGGGGTGGACGCAGAGGGACTCAACGAGCTCGACAGACGTTACTTGCAGACGATCGTCGACTATTACAA
>QHBP01000176.1 GCA_003244175.1 Chloroflexota bacterium
ACCGTACCCGCACCCTTGAGAATAACGACCTGACCCCACCGGGATGCGGCGCGCAGTGCGACGTCTAGACGGTCTTTCTGGATCTCGGAAACGGGCGACCCGATCAATCTCCCCATCTCCCCGGGATGGGGAGTTAGAACCAGGTCCTGTTGGCCCTCCCACCAATCTCCCAGAGTGCTGAGATTGTTCAGCGCATCCGCATCCACGACGGCGGGAGGGTGCGTTCCCGTCCGGCGCCGAGTGTCTAGGAAGGATTGCGTGAGATCTCGGGTCTCGTCAGTCTGGTTCATACCCGGACCAAAGACCGCGGCTCGAGCGTGTTCAGATGCTTCGGCCATTGACCTCATGCAATCGGGCCCCAGCTGCCGTTGGGGACGCGCGCCAGGTGCGAAAATGCACTCCAGCACATGGTTTGCCACGGTTCGCTGAACCTCGTCGGGGGTTAACACTTCTACGAGCCCCGCGCCCGCTCGGTAGGCTCCGAGTGTTACGAGGGACGGCGCACCCGCATAGTTTACGGACCCACCCACTACCAGGACCCGGCCGTATGTTCCCTTGTTTGATTCAATTTCTCGTGCCGGTAGGCGCGCCGCGATGTCGGCGTCCTCCGGGTACAGGGCAAGGATATCGTCCGCGACGAACCGCGGGATTCCCAGCTCATCGAGCTCGACGTATCCCGAGTATCCGGCCCCTGGATATGTGACGAGACCGGGCTTGAGGAACCCCATGCATACGGTCGTATCGGCTCGAATCGCGTCTCCCAGAAGGCGTCCGGTGTCGGCATCCACTCCTGTGGGGACGTCCACGGCAAGCACGAAGCTTTCAGGGTTCCGCTGTGTATTCACGCACGTAATGATGTTCCCCAGGACTCCCTCCATTGGCCGCGTCTGGCCGACACCCAGCAGGGCGTCAACGATCACGTCGCATTGCCGCACCCACCGCGACAGCATCTCGCTCCCCGCGTCGTCGTCCGTGGAGCAGAACTCCGTACCGTCGAGCTTGACTTTGCTTCGTCGAAAAGCGTAGACGAAGACATTGCGGCCCCGTTCGGCTAAACGACGGGCCGCGACCAAGCCATCCCCGCCATTGTTACCGGGACCCACCAGCACGAGAATCGGTGAGTGGGGCGATCTTTCCACGGACGCGTCCGCAACTGCCGCACCCGCGAGCTGCATGAGAGCGGAGAGAGCCAGCCCCTCGGCGTCCACGCGACGCTCGATGTCTTGCATCTGGGCGGCGGTCACCAGCTTCATGCATCCTCTCCGTAAGCCACGACGAAGGCAATGGCATCGCCCCGGGAATGCGTGATGCTGACCTCAAAGCGTGTAAGGCCGCAACTCTCGGCGGCGGCCGCCGCACGCCCGTGAAGCAAGACGACGGGCTTTCCCCTCCGGTTCGGCACCACCTCGATGTCCTTCCAGCGCAGAACGCGTATCCCCACCCCAAGGGCCTTCGACGTCGCTTCTTTGGCAGCGAAGCGGCCGGCGAAGCGCTGGGCGCGGCCGCGGCAGTAGTCGATCTCATCAGAAGTGTAGACCCGTTGCAGAAACCGCTCGCTCCAGCGCATAATAGTGCGCTCAATGCGCTCGATCTCGATGATGTCGACTCCGGTCGTCAAGCGAAGGGGCACGGCAGACTCGTCATGGCCTAAGGATAGCCGTGTCTACACCGTCACCCGGTCAGGGGCGTGCGGAGGGATGATCCGGAAGTCGGTCGTATCGTGAAGTCCGCGTATTTGATCATCGGCGCACCCGGCGTTGGAAAGACGACGCTGATCCGCCAGGTCGTCAGCACGATGCGTCTGCGCGCCGGCGGATTCTACACGGAAGACTTACAGAGCGGTGGATCGCGGGAGGGTTTTCGTATCGTCACATTGGACGGGGAGATGGGTCTGCTCGCCGCCACGGGACGTCCTGGCAATATGACTGTCTCGAAGTACGGCGTGGATCTCCAAGAACTGGAGAGAGTCGCGGTCCCGGCTCTGCAGGGGGCGATGAGGCGTGGCCACGTAATGATTGCCGACGAGATCGGCAAGATGCAGCTGTACTCATCGGCTTTCCGCCACACCATTCTGGACGCCGTGCGTGCGGGTCATCCCCTGCTGGGCACGATTATGGCGGGGCGCAATCCCTACGCGGACAGGATCAAGTCGCAGCGGAATGTCGAAATCTTAGAGTTGACCGAATCCAATCGGGCAGAGATCCTGGCCACCCTTCGCGCTCGATTCGTCTAGATGACGTCGGGGATATCCGTAGTAGCGTCACCCTTTATTTATGGGTGACCCGGGTCGCGTGTGCCAGCGTACCTCCTGGAAAAGCGGCGGAACCAAAAGCCCGCGACTACGAGTCGCGCGCAACGGACGGAGACCGAAGGGAGCGAGTCAGTTCGGCCGCGATGGCTGCTGGTTCGGGATGGTAAGGATCTGCACGCTGAGCGGGACAGAGTGGATCAGCAGCCCGTCGAGAAAGAGCTGAACCTGGTGAATGCCAGGTTGGTTGAATGGAAGATTATTGAAGTCGATGACCAGATTGGTATCGGTGCCGGGCACATCAACCTGCACGTCCACAGCCGGCTGATCCTCGAGCATCTGCTGCCCAAACGCATCCACAATCCCCAGGCTGACGGGATGGCCTCCTTCGTCGAGACTAAGGATGATGACGACGAAGAATCGCGGGTAGGCATTGGGCATCGTGGGAAAGTTGATGTTGCTGAAGATCCCCATGGCGCTGAGCTTTCCGTCATCACTGGTGAGCGCATAGTCGCAGATGAAAGCTGCTTTGATCACTGGCGGCATAGCATATCCTCTCCAACGTCCTGGTCTGACCGTGCCTAGTCACTCTAAGCACGGTACCCCGGGAAAATGCAAAGCGCGCGTCCGAATGGAACGCGCGCTTCAGCGGGAAGTCGTAGCGTGTATGCGTGCTGAGCCCGAACCTTCCCTATTCAGTTGTCACGAGTACAAACGTTCGACAGGGCTCAATTGTAACACTCATTGACATAAAGCGCCCGAATACGTGATGCCACGATCTGTACACGAGCAATAAGTGTGCCAAAAGCATGCCGAAGTATCGGCCGCGAGAGCGTCTTCTTGGCGCGATTCACCCGGCGGTGAGAACGCCGGAGCTCCTTCGGCCGCTAGTCGATACGCTGGATCTCCGCCCCGATGCCCTGAAGTCGCACATCGATCCGTTCGTAGCCCCTGTCGATCAGCTCGATCAGGTCGATCTGACTGGGTCCTGAAGCGATGAGTGCAGCCATCACCAGCGCAATGCCGGCCCGAATGTCGGGACTGACGAATTCGCGGCCGCGCAATTGAGAGATGCCGGCAATAACGGCGCGGTGGGGATCGGCGAGGACGATGTTCGCGCCCATCTGAACCAGTTTGTCGACGAAGAACATGCGTCCCTCGTACATCCAATCATGGAGCAGCGTCATACCCCGCGCCTGCGTGGCGAGGACTAAGAAGATCGATGCGAGGTCAGTGGGGAATGCCGGCCAGATGCCTGTCTGGATTTTGGGCATGGCCCTCAGCTCGGACGGCCGTACGCTCATGACTCCATCCGCGATGCTGAAGTCCACCCCCATCCTCTCCAAGGTGAGGAGCACCATGTCCAGATGTCCGGGAATGACGTTTTTTATGGACACGGTACCCTGGCACGCGGCGGCAAGGGCCGCGAAAGTACCGGCTTCGACATGATCGGGCCAGACCCGGCCACGCACTCCCGAAAGCCGATCTCGCCCACGTATGCAGATGACATTGCTTCCGGCGCCATCGACATGTGCGCCCATATCGGCGAGTAGGGCTGCTAGATTCTCGACGTGAGGCTCGCTGGCCGCGTTGCGGATCACTGTCTCTACCGGCTGCAGAGCGGCGAACATCAGGGCGTTCTCGGTCGCAGTGACGGACGCCTCGTCAAGAAAAATGTTGCGATCGCATCTGACGGGTGGAGCGAACGCGGAATACAAGTTATCGTCGACTTCAAACCGCGCGCCCATGTCGCGAAAGGCATGCATGTGAGTATTGATGGACCGGGTTCCGATTGCGTCGCCCCCCGGGTGGTGCATATTTGCGCGTCCAAAGCGGGCGAGCAGTGGCCCCATCAGGACAATGGAAGCTCGAAGTCGTTCGACGAGATTCTCCGGCGTATGAAAGGAAGATACGCCGGCGCAATTGATTTTGACCTGAGAGTCGACGTGCTCGACGGTTGCCCCCAGATCCGCCAAGATGCTCACCATGGCTCCGACATCCGCGATGGCGGGCACGTTGTCGAGGAAGCAATCCTCGTCGGTGAGCAGCGCGGCCGCCATCATCGGGAGGACGGCGTTCTTGTTCGCCGCGACCTCGATCTCTCCGTTGAGGGGATGACCTCCCTCGATGATGAACCGTGACATGTCTCCCCTTCGCGGCGGTATCCACGCATTTTAGCGGGAGCAAAAAGGGAAGCGGCGGACGAAAACGTTGTCTCCGCCGTTTCTCCCGAGCATCTAACAGGCGGCCAGGGGGAAGGCGCGCGATTTGATGCGCCGTGGCTGTACTACTTATTGACGGCTGGTGAAGGGAGTTGGTAGAGTGATGGAGCGGAAAGCGGCGGCAGTCTTTTGAAGGGCTGGC
>QHBP01000233.1 GCA_003244175.1 Chloroflexota bacterium
GTGCTGAACGGCGGGAAGTTGTAATGGTGCATATAGCGCTTCGCGCGGTCGGGACCAAGGTCGTCGATCGTCTGCTCGTCATCTGTCGAGCCAAGTGTGGCAATCGTCAGCGCCTGCGTCTGTCCGCGGCTGAAGAGACCACTTCCGTGAACTCGCGGAAGCACGCCCACATCCACGCTAAGCGTCCGAATCTCGGTGCGGGAGCGTCCGTCCGGACGGATGTTTTCTTCCAGGATCATCGTGCGGACCGTCTTCTTTTCCAGGCTTCCGAAAGCGGCCTTGACGTCGGTAGGATCGTACTCCTGATCCGCGAAGTGCTCATAAACCTCCGCCTCCAGGCCATCCACCGCGCCCTCGCGTTCGGTCTTCGTGGGATGGACCAGGTTGTCGTGAAGGCGCGTGCCGACAAAGTCGTAGAGCGCCCGCGTCAGCTCCTCCGGGACCGTCTTGAGCGGGTACTCGGATTTGCTCTTGCCGCACCGCTCCCGTAAAGCAATCTGCATAGCGACCAATTGGCGACAGACCTCGTGACCTTTGGAAAGCGCTTCGAGAATAACGTCCTCGGGTACCTCCGTCGCGCCCGCCTCGACCATCACGATCGCATCCTGGGACGCGGCCATGGTCAAATCCAGCTTTGAGCTCGCTAGCTGCGTCAGCTTCGGGTTGACAATCAGCTCGCCATCGACATAACCTAATCGGACCGCCCCAATGGGGCCGTTCCAGGGAATGTCGGAGATAGTCAGAGCGGCCGAAGCCGCATTGATGGCCATGATCGTCGGGTCGTTCTCGCCGTCGACCGACAGAGGGGTCGCGATGACCTGGACATCGTTGCGAAATCCCTTTGGGAAAAGGGGACGCAGTGGCCGGTCCATCAAGCGCGACGTGAGGACCGCGTCGATGCTGGGACGTCCTTCTCGCTTGATGTAGCCGCCCGGTATCTTGCCGGCGGCATACATTTTCTCTTCGTAATCGCAGGTCAAGGGGAAGAAGTCGATTCCGGCGCGCGGCTCTTTTGAGGCCGTCGCGGTTGCCAACAACACCGTTTCGCCCAGTGCCACCGTCACCGCGCCGCCGGCCTGCCAGGCCAGACGTCCCGTCCCAATCGTCCAGGTGCTTCCCGCTATCTCATCGGTCTGATCGTACGTTTCCATATCTCCTCCGGACTCCTATCCGCGACGGACTTCCGGCACGCGGCTCGAAAGGCGCGCGTACGACGGCGAGTGGTCGGGATACAGCGAGAACGTTCGACGTTCTCGTCAAAAAAATCGGGTTACTTGCGTAACCCGAGGCGTGCAATAACCGATCCATAGCTTTCCGGCGACTTACGGCGAAGATACGCCTGAAGTCGCCGGCGCCGGCCGACGAGGACAAGAAGTCCCCGGCGTGTATGGTGGTCGTGTTGATGTGTACGGAGATGCTCGGTTAGCTCGTTGATCCGCTGCGTGAGAAGCGCGATCTGTACCTCTGACGAGCCGACATCACCGTCGTGGGTCTGAAATTCTCGTATGATCTCTTCTTTTTCTGCTTTTGCTATGGGCACACATGTCTCCAGTTACGCACGCTCGAAAATCGGTATCCCATGGTTGGCGTTTGCCGGCGAACGCATTGAGTCGCCGGCAAGCGTCAACCACTGGACACACCACAGCGAGTCTAGCACACGCTATTCGGGAGATAAGTCACATTCGCCACCCGCAATCAGATGCGGCCTTCGTCTACGCTTCGTCCAGGGACGCCTCGTGGAACCCGAACTCCGACGTGTCTTCCTCGTCGTCCTCGGCTTCCGAGTCGACATCGAGATCGACGTCGTCCTCATCCTCGTCGTCAGAGGTAACAGCGCGCCGCCGAAGTCCTTCGCGGAGGTACGGTCGTGGCAACGAGTCGCTCGACCCCTGCGGAGGGAATGAAATCCTTCCCGCGTTTTCCGGGGATTGGGAGGTCTCTCGGATGATCACGCGCAGGAGGGCCTCGTCGCTACCAACGACACCCGCCTGATACGCATTCCCTGTCTGCATGAGTCGCAGCAGCCGGGTGCCCAGTCGCTTGTCCACTCTGCCCAGGTACGTGCCATCCATCGTCGTGACCGTCAGGCGCCCGTCTTGCTCCTCCAGATTCACCTGGTTGCCGGCCGTCAGGGTGGCCAGCACGTTGGTCGGAGCCGGATCCTGGACGACCGAAACACCGGTCTTGCCGGTCTCTTCCATGAAAAAGCGCGGGTCCAGCTTGAGCCTGGCCTGCTTGGCGAGCTCCCCAGCCTCGCTCTCGCTGATGCGGCTCAGTCGATCGAGATTGCGCTGCGCGATCAGGTTCGCGGCATCCGCCCGTAGAGAGTTCTGGTATGCCACACGTGCCTGGGATATATGCCCCATCTCCGTGTACGCTTTGCCGAGCCGGTTGTAGGCCTCGGCATCATCCGGCACGAGCTCAACGATCCTACCATTGATATCGGCTGCTTCCTGCCATCGGTTTTGCGATGCAAACGAAATCGCTTGCTGCGCCAGCTGACGTCGCCGCCCTCGGCGCTCTTCGTCCGTATACTCCTCGACCGAGGGTGCTTCTCCTGAGTCCATAATCCTACTCATCCAATAGCTATACGCGTCGTCGACAAAAATGCGCCCTCACAGTTTAGACACAGTCGCGACGTGCCGCTACCGACCTGAATCGGCGTCCTCCCTGGCCGCGGCTCGTCCGCGGCGGGGGTACCGAAGAAAAGCGCGTAAGGCCGGACGCTAGAGAGGAGTGCCCTGCATGGCGAAAGGACTCGCTTTTTCGATTCGAACGTGGACAGTCCGACCCATCAGATCCTGGCCGCCTCGAGGGATAAACACCAGCCGATTCTGGCGCGTCCTTCCGCGCCATTGAGCCGTGTCCTTGCGTTCGGAGTGGGCGCTCTCCACCAGCACCTCCACCGTCTCTCCCTTGAGCGCCTGGTGTTGAGTCATGGAAATGTGCTGCTGCAGTGCATCCAGCCGTTGCAAGCGATCTTTTTTCACGTCTCTCGGCACGTCGTCCGTCCAGCGCGCCGCCAGCGTTCCGGCGCGAGGGGAGTAAGCCGCCGAGTAGACGGTGGAGAAGCGCACCTCCTCCATCAACGACAGCGTGTCTCTGTATTGCTCCTCCGTCTCCCCGGGAAAACCCACGATGATATCGGTGGACAAGGCCAGGGACGGGACCGCTTCGCGCAGCCGTCCAATCAGGCGCACATAGTCCTGACGGCTGTATCCGCGTCGCATGTTAGTCAACACCTCATCGTTGCCCGATTGGATCGGCAGATGAATATGTTCACAGACCTTGTCCAGGGAGGCGACGGCGTCGATGAGGCGATCGCTCATGTCCTTGGGGTACGAGGTGAGAAAGCGTAGACGAACCAGCTCGGGGATGGTGTTGACGAGCGCCAACAGGTCAGCAAGCTCGGTGCCGTCCTTAAAATCGCGGCCATAGGCGTTGACCCGCTGTCCCAGCAGCGTCAGCTCTCGAGCTCCACGCTTCACCAGGCTGCCACACTCGTCCACGATATCCAGCATGGGCCTGCTTCGCTCGCGCCCTCGCCGGTAGGGGACGATGCAATACGTACAGAATTTGTCGCAGCCGTTGCTGATCGGCACGTATGCGCTCGGTCCGGCGCACTCAGTCTCGCCCGACTGCTCCTGCCAACATGACATCGCGCCCGGGTCCTGGGTCGACGGCCAGAACTGGTCGAGCTGCTCGACGAACTGATCGAGGCGCGTCGGCTGAAAATACATGTCGGCGCCACGGAATCTCTGCGCGGTGGAGGTAAAGTCCGCGGACACGGAACAGCCCGTCAGCCCAATCAGCACATCCGGGCGTTCCTTCTTCATCTGCACCAGGTTTCCCAACTTACCGCTGACCCGGCGCTCGGCGCTCTCCCGCACCGCGCAGGAGTTGAGAATGACGATGTCCGCGTCCTCCTCGCGTTCCGCCGGGATGCAGCCACGCGACTTCAGGGTGCCGGCTACACGGTCACTGTCGACCTTGTTCATCTGACAACCAACGGTCCAGATCCAGTAACGTTTTGGAGTCTCGTTCTCGCTCATCGCGCTCCGCCTGCCTTGGGTGCGCAATTCTAGCGCACGCGCGGCGGTGCCGTGGATAGAGTGATACACGCAACGGATCGCAGAGAGGTGTCATGGCCCGGAGGGACGCGGTCGCCACTGTCGGCGGAGGCATCGCGGGGCTCACCCCCGTGCACAGACTATCCCGACTGATTCACCCTGACGGCATCCTGCTGGTGGAACAGTCATCCCGGCTGGGCGCAAAGATCCTGACCGACCACGTGCAGGATTTCGTGGTCGAGGGCGGAACCGACTCATTTCTCGCGTCCAAGCCGCAAGCGCTGGAACTGTGTCGATCCCCTGGAATCGACGGCGATCTCCTAGGAACGCTGCTCGTACCGGCGCGTCTGGAACCACTGATGGATTCGCCTCTGTTCACAAGGGAAGGCAAGGAGCGTGTGGCGGCGGAGATCCGAGAAGTTTCCGCATCGCGCTCCCAAGGGATCCATGCTCCTCCGCGATTCGTGGGACGGGCGGGACAGCAACACTCCCTTCAGGGAACGGATGACGATCTGACAAAGGTGGTGACGGACAGGATGGGAAAGATGCGCGGCGTGCATCTAGAACAGGAAATGACGGAAGCGCGCCCCTGATACAAGGGCGCGCTCATGAACACCGATACTGGCGGTCCCGACCGGATTTGAACCGGCGATCTCCACCTTGACAGGGTGGCATGTTAAACCAGGCTACACCACGGGACCGTTGATCTCACTCTATCAGCCGTGTATCCAAACGGTCAACGACGTGAACTCGTTCGGTACGTGCGCTACACATGGGCGAAGACGGCGAGGACGGCAGCGGGTGTCCGGTAACCAAGCGCTTAATGCGGTCGAATGTGATTATAGGTCTGTTCGAAGGTGCGGAGGGCGGCCTGGAGAGTCGCAACGGCCAGCGACCTGCCCACGTCATACCACACGCTCACGACCCTTTCACGTCTCGCTCGCGTCTTGGACATGGAGTTTCACATCGACATCACGCGCAACGAATTGCGGCTCACCGCGTAAGCGGGCGAATGCTCGCGACGGTCTGAGCGCTCCACTCCAATCCCTAAATTCGCTTTCGGTGCGGGTGTCCACGGCTGGAACCTGATACATGCTCGGCACGAAAACATGCAGGGTTCTAGAAAAATTCCCTTGACCTCAGCGGCTTAAGCTCATATAGTAGAACAGACGACCTTAGGACGCATGTACCAGAGAAGGAGCCGATGATGTCGGGAACAGCACGTCTGAATTCAGTCCCGCGCGCCGAGTCCCGACCTCAACAAGGTGCGCCTCCAACCTGGATCGAGGCAGCGCAATGCAACGCCAGAGCCATTCTCCTCATCCTGCTCCTGTGCGCTCTCTGGGGCCTGCTCATCGCCCTCGCGCTGACGAGCTCTTAGGAGCGGGCGGACCTTACTTCGCGCGCGAGATTTTCCAGGACGAAGAAGATATTGGCCGGGCGCTCGGCCATGCGACGCATCATGTACGGGTACCAATGCGTTCCAAACGGAACGTAGACGCGCAGATTGTAGCCCTCTGCCACGAGCTGCGCCTGCACGTCCCGACGGATGCCATACAGCATCTGGAACTCGAACCGAGATTGCTCGATTCCTCGTTCACGCGTCCATTCCTTCGCCGCATCGATCAAGGCGCAATCGTGGGTTCCGATGGCTGGGTAGGCGGCACGATCGAGGAGCGTCCTCGTCAGTCGCATGAAATTCTCATCCACATCGCGCTTGTCCTGATACGCGACCGACGCCGGCTCGAGGTACGCGCCTTTCACGAGGCGCACGCGTGCTCCGGCATCGATCACCCGCTCCAGGTCCTCAGCAGTTCTATAGAGACAGGATTGAAGCACGACGCCCACGTTCTTATGTGTAGACCAGAGATCGAAGAAGACACTCAGGGTCCGATCGACGTAGTCCGAGCTCTCCATGTCTATGCGTACAAACGTGTCATGCGGCGCAGCCGCTTCCATCACACGTCGCATATTGTCCAGCGCCACGGCCTCCCCGAGGTCGAGACCGAACTGGGTCAATTTGAGGGACGCGTTGCAGTTGACCCCGTTGTCGTTGATGCTGCGTATGATGCGGCAGTATGCCTCGGCGGCCTCACGCGCTTCCTCTTCCGACGAAACATTCTCGCCGAGATTGTCGAGGGTAGCGCTCATCCCGCGTCCATTGAGTTCTCGAATGGCCCCGAGAGCATCGTCGATAGTCTCCCCAGCGACAAATCGCCGCGCAATACTGCGTGCGACCACGTTGCGGGTAGCCAGCTCGCGAAGCTGTTCCTGCTGGGACAGGCGGATAAGCGTTTGTCGAAGCACAGGCGCTCCTCCTTTACTCGCTCGATTCTACCCGTGGTCCGCGGCATGGGTCCGTCGCCGGATTCGGTCGTACGCGCGCGGTTCGGTAGCCCAATCGCGGGCTCGCCGAACAGGACATCCAAGGACATCCAGAATGAGCCGCATAGAAAGCCCGGACCCGCGCAACCTGTCGCGCCCGTCCCTGAAACCAAAAGAGCCGTGGGCTGGACCCACGGCTCTTGAGATCCCCTACTTAGCGCACGTAGGCTCCAGAAACATAACCCGTTGTGCCGTTTGGCAGGCGCACGCGCGCCCATCCTCGGCTGTAGCCGAGAACACGCACGTGGGTACCTGCTCCCGCAAGAGTGATGACAGGAGTGTGAAGGCCTGGACGAGTGTGAACCCGAACTCCCGCGGTGAGAACTGAACCGCCCGAGCCCCCCGCGTAGCGAGGCCGAGTATGATACCGGGCGCTCGTTGCGCTCCCGAAGTGACCGACAAGGGTACCGCTCACCCATCCGGTCGTTCCGTCAGAAAGCTGCACGTGCATCCAGCCGTTGGACGACCAGCCGAGAACTCGATACGTGATGCCCGGCATGATTACCGAGGCGATCGAGCCACCCCGCGAGGGGATACTTCTCACGTTCATCGCGACCCGCGCAGTGGGACCCGCGATGACGCTGTGCAACCCGCCGCCGGCAAAATGAGGAACTCGCGCAGTCGTATGGCGAGCCACTGACGCGTACGCTCCGCTCACCCACCCGACAGTGCCGTCGGGCATGCGAACCCTGATCCACCCGTTCCTGCGAGCCATCACCTGAAGATGCTGGCCGCGAGCGGCGGTTGTGACCACCGAAGCGGAGGTCGAAGGACCCGTATGGACTCGGAGACCACTAACGCGGATCGAGGCGACGGCTCGCCGTCGATACGGTGAACGCAGGTGCGACGGGGTCGACACAGCACCGATGGTGGTGGCGGGCCCCACACTGCTGGCGCCCGGAAACGATGTGGTAACGGTGGTCTTGACAACGCCTCTGCCGATGCCCGCGGCCACGACCCAGCCGACCGTCCCATCGCCCAGCTGAACCTTGTACCAGCGGCCGCGCCGTTTGAGGATGGTCATGGATGAGCCGCGTCCCACGATCTGCTGCACCATCGACTGTTTGCTGGGATGGCTTCGTACGTTCAGCGACAGAGCCGTCACGATAGCGGTCGGTCCACTCGTGACCCGGGCTCCCACCTGGGTGATAGTGCCGGGAGGAGCAGGCGGCGCACCCGGCACGGGCGCCGGCCCAACGATTGACCCGATCGCAGCCCCTCCCCAGGGGCGATTGGCCCCCAGATACTTGCTTATCCAGTACGTACCACCGTCGACCGGATCGTTGTTGAACGACGAGATCACGACACCGCGGTTGTACCACTCGGCGTGGATGAACTTACCACCCCCGATGTAGATGGCGGCATGCGAAAGGCCGTTCCAGACGGTGTTCTGAAAATACAGAATGTCGCCCGGCTGCAGCTGCGAGAACGGAACCTGGGGCGCGTACGCAAGTGCGCTGCCGAGGTCGCCGGGAAGGGGGATTCCGTTCGACCGGTACACATAAGAAACAAACCCGATGCAACTGAATCCAGTGCTCGGGCTGTTACCGGTGGCCGTGTACGGGTAGCCAAGATACTGCATGGCCGTCTGTACGATCGAGGATCCGGACACGGCATTGGGTCCTCGCGATGAAGAGCTTCCGGGGTAGGAGTAGGGCTGAGCCACAACGCCGCGGGTGGACGATCGATTTGGTTTCGATCCAACCTGAGAGAGACTTGCTGGAGTGGCTGCCAGTGCATCCGCCAATGGAATGGCTCCGACTCCGGCAGTGACCGCCAAACTCAGAGCTACCAGCGGTTTCTTCATCCGCGACCTCCAATGAATTTTGGTCGCACTGAGGCCCGGAATCAGCCACACCAAAGGCATGGCGCGGGCTCAGCACGCAAAACGCAAGGCCAAGTTACCAGGAATCTTCACCGGTGTCAAGGTGGTGTATGCTCCCCTCAGCCGTCAGTCAACTCTCGTACCCTTCCCCACCGGTGCGAGGTGCGCGGGGCTGAGTGCCCAAAAACGTCCTGACAGCCTCTGACAGCCCTCCCTGGATTGCCCCAGTTTTTGACGGCTGGTAGACTCAAACGGATGTTCGTGAGAGGAGGCGAGACCCGATGCAGGACCCCTACGTGGTACTTCCCTCCAGGCCCTCCGGAGCGACGCCCCGCGTCGCGTTCGTAGCAAGCTATCCACCTCGTGAGTGCGGAATCGGCACCTTCACGTACGACTTGGTGAACGCGTACGACGACATCGATCCCTCCCATCTGTCCGCTGTCGTGGCCCTCAACGACTTCGGCCAGATGTACGATTACGACCTGCACGACTACCAGGGACGAGTCCGTTATCAGATTGATTCGGACGATCCGGACAGCTACCTTGCGGTCACGGATCAGCTGAATCGCTCGCGAATTCAGGTAGTTAACATTCAGCACGAGTACGGACTCCATGGCGGCGACCATGGGGAGTATGTTGTCGAGTTCATGCGTCGATTACAGAAGCCGATCGTGCTCACGCTGCACACGGTCCTGCCTGAACCCGAGGGGCGCTTCCAGGAAGTTACGCAGGAAATGCTGGATCTCTCATCTGTTGTCGTTGTTCTGGCGAAGGCGGCAGTTCCGTTGATTCTCGATCACTACACGTTGCCACCGGAGCGACTGCACGTGATCCCGCATGGCATTCCCAACTTCACGCGCAAAGAGGCTATCAGGCGACGAACCAAGAAACTCCTCGGCCTGGATGATCGGCCGCTTCTCTCGACGTTTGGCTTGATCGGTCCGAGCAAGGCAATCGAGTACGTGATTCAGGCATTGCCTGCCATCGTGGACCAGAAACCAAATGTCCTGTACCTGGTCATCGGGCAGACGCATCCTCACGTGCGAAAGCGCGAGGGAGAGTCGTACCGCAACCAGCTGACCGACCTCGCACGCGACCTCGGAGTGCAAAAGAACGTACGTTTCAACAATCGATTTCTCTCCAATTCCGAGCTGATGCGCTATCTGGCGGCAACAGACGTCTACATCATGACCTACTTGAACAAGGATCAGATCGTCAGCGGCACGCTGTCGTATGCGGTGGGATGTGGCAAAGCCGTGGTCGCGACACCGTTTACCTACGCCAAGGAGATCCTGGGCGACGGCCGTGGCATCATCGTCCCTTTCAAGAACTCCGAAGCTATTGCCACCGCCGTCAACTCGCTTCTGACAGACAGGAGAAAGTTGCTCCAGATGGAAGACCGAGCCTACAAGTTCAGCCGGTCCATGACGTGGCCCAATGTGGCGCGTATGTATCTGGAGCTGTTCCGTTACGTCTCCTACTTCCGGACTCCCGTACAAGCGGCGGGATAGCCGACTTTTCCGACTCTGTCCGTGGCCGCCCGTCGGCAACGATGCTTACTGCTCAAATCACTCAGAATAACTCTTGACATTCACGGGTGATAGGGTATGTTATATCCATTGCGGCGGTCTTTTTTGAGCGGTGTTTTGGAGGCGAGCGCGATGGCGATGAACGAAGAGGAACGGAAGGCGAAGCAGCGGGACTACAACAGGGAGTACTACCTTTCTCACAGGGAGCGCAAGCTGGAACAGAATTCCAGGTCGGCACGCAGGTGGCGCGAGCGATATCCCGACAGGTACAAGGCGTCTCAGGAGCGCTGCCGCGCCCGCATTCGCGCGCTGCGCAATCAGAGCCCGCGAAAGCCACGTCTGCGCGAGTGCGCTTCTTGCGGCGAGATCAAGCTTCACAAGGCGCGCGAGATGTGCGTGGTCTGCTATGGCCGCTGGCGGTGGCAGGAAAAGAGGGCGGCAGTACAGAGGCTGAGCACTCTCTGACGCTGGGGCCGGCGAGATCGACAGCCGGGCTCGTTGGCCCGGGACAGTAACTCCCGGTCTCCCTCCTCCACGGCTACGATGCGCTGGGTGCCGGCCATGGTGTCGGACTCCCTCCGCAGATATCAGCTCCCGCACTTTTCCGCCGCCGTAGCCCGCTAATTCCGTCGTAAAGCAGCCGCGCCGACGTCGGCGCTTGACGTGTATCCTCACGTCCCCAGCGTCCGATCCGATCCACGTGTGATTGAGACGCCAACACCGCTTCCGATCCACACCGGGTCGACCTCCCGGCGAACGATTGCGCGCCGACTTTTGGCTATTGCATTTCGCGGCGGCAGGCAATATGATGAGCGTCAGTGGGAGACAGTGGGAGTAAGTGGGAAAAAGTGGAGTACATCAGCTTTATAGGGACGAAGCCAGGTAGATCGCCGATAGCCGTGGGAGCTAGTGGACAGAGGTAGCGCAGTGTTTCTCGGACAGTACGAACGAACCGTCGATGATAAGAGCAGGTTGGCTGTTCCTCCGGAGCTGCGATCCAACCTGAGCGCCGGTGCGGTTCTGACGCGTAGCTTCGACAGCTGCCTGTGTATCTATCCGGCAACAAAGTGGGAGGCTCTAGCGCAAGCCGTCGACGACCTTCCAGAGGTGCGCTATGAGGCGCGCGTCCTTGCCCGTTCACTCTTTGGCGGAGCAGTTCCCTGCGACTTTGATCGTCAGGGCCGCGTTGTCATACCCGGATTCTTGCGCGAGCATGCGGGCATTCATGGCGACGTGGTGATGGCGGGCGTCTGCAGCCACGTCGAGATATGGGCGAAAGACGCATGGCTGGCGGAACGCCAAAAGTTTGACGGCGAAGGGCAAAGCCTGGCGGAGATCCTGTTGATCTCCGGGACGTGACCTCCAGTTACAGCCACACTCCTGTCCTCCTCTCCCCATCAATCGAAGCGCTGCGCCCCGCGGACGGACGTCGATATATCGACGCGACCGTCGGAGGGGGCGGCCATGCGGAAAAGGTGCTGGAGTTGTCGAGCCCGTCCGGTGTTTTGCTCGGTGTCGATGCTGATCCCGCCGCACTCCACGTTTCGTCCGAGAGATTAGCTCGCTTCGGCGACCGGGTGACTCTCGTCCGCGCGTATTTTGATGCTCTCGCCACCGTCGCGTCTGCTCAGAATTTCGAGAGCGTTCATGGCATCTTGTTCGATCTCGGAGTCAGCTCACACCAGCTCGAGACCCGCGAACGGGGGTTCAGCTTTGCCCACGAAGCCGCCCTGGATATGCGCCTGGGACCGGACGCGGGGAAGACGGCGGAGGAGATTGTCAACACGCTGGGGGTGGATGACCTGCAGCGACTCTTTCAAAAGTACGGAGAGGAGCGCTATTCCCGCCGTGTGGCTAAGCGCATCGTCGTCGAGCGCCAAGCTGCTCCCATCCGCACCACCATTCAGCTGGCGGAACTGGTTTCTCGCGCCACGCCTCGCGACGCCCGCGGACGCATCCATCCAGCCACCCGCGTCTTTCAGGCACTGAGAATCGCCGTGAACGATGAGCTGGCGAGGCTGCGGCGCGCACTACCACAAGCCGTGGACTTGTTGGAGGTCGGCGGTCGCCTCGCCGTCATCAGCTTTCATTCGCTCGAAGATCGAATCGTCAAGCAGTTCTTTCGCGAGCAGGCACGTGGCTGCCTGTGTCCACCGCAGGTACCCACCTGCGTGTGCGGCCACACGGCGACATTGCGGTCACCCGTGCGGAAACCCATAACGGCGGACGCGGAGGAGGTAGGGCTCAATCCCCGCGCCAGAAGCGCGAAGCTTCGCGTCGCCGAACGAATCGGATCACAATCACCCGGCCAAGAGCCGACTTATTAGGGGGAACGCATGATCGATCAACGGTCTGTCGGAGGGGTACGCTCAGAGACTTTGGCGCCTCAGAGGGCGGCCAGAGGACGGTGGCTCCGGGTCTCAGGCGTGGGCCGCGAGCGGCTCCTGGATACGCTCGGCACGTCCACGTCCGTGCAAATGATGCTGGCGATGTCTCTTGTGGCTCTGGCCTGCATGATGTACCTGGCCCAGGCGAGCGAGGCATCAGTGACGCAGGTGACCATCAATGCCTTGCAGGACAACCGCGCCCGTCTGCAAATGCAAAGTGCCAGCCTGCATGCGTCCGCCACCTCCCTGCAGTCCCTGAGCCGCATCGAGATCCTCGCGTCCACTCACTTGAAGATGGCCCAGGCTGATCTGTCGACGACCATATGGATCAGCCCCCGGGTGCCGCGGCCGGCGGCCTACCGGTCACAGGAACAGGACACCGTGGCCGCGGCGCAGAGGTCTGAGCCGATCGCTTGGATAGGGCGCTTCGCCCATCTGGTAGCGACCTCGCTATAATGCTCGACTCTCGGGTTTCTCGCCCTACCGCTCACCCACGGTCGTCGGCGACCCGCTCTCGCCGAGCGTCGCGGCCCGCAACCCCAAGCGCACTTTCTCGGCGTCCTTCTGCAAAGCGCAAGGCGGACGAGGTGGCCGTCAGCGCAGGCAGCAGCCGTCCGTTCCTGCTTCTTCTGGTCATGCTCCTGTGCAGCAGCGGTCTTGTGGCACGCCTCGCTTTCTGGCAGGTGATGCAACATGGCCGTCTCGCTCTCGCGGCCGCTCGCGAGCATGCCCTACTTTCGGTCCAGCAGCCATCGCGTGGGGAGATTTTGGATGCGCGCGGCAATCCGTTGGCCACCGAAATCGCGATGAACCAGGTGTACGCGATTCCCAAGGAAATGCGTGATCCGGCTCGGACCGCGGCCATCATCTCGCCGCTCGTCGGCGTGTCGGTCATGCGTTTGCAACGGTGGTTCGACAGCCTGTCCGGATACATTCTGCTCGCGCCTCGTATCGATGAAAGCACAAGCCGGAGAATCCGCCGGCTCGCCCTTCCCGGCATCGTGCTAAATCCGGTTCCACAGCGTGACTACCCGGGTGGAGCGGAAGCGTCCCAGGTTCTCGGATTTGTTGGCGGGAACAACCGTGGCGACGCCGGACTAGAGTCCTACTACGATCGACTGTTGGCGGGACACGCCGGGCTGCGCTCGGTCCTGAAAGATACGGCAGGCAACGACATACACATCAGCCCAGATTCAGGGGCACCTGTGCACGACGGCGCCACTCTTCGCCTGTCTCTAGACGGAGTGGTGCAAGGGTTCGTGGAAGACGAGCTTGCCAAGGCTGTCAAGAAGCATAGCGCCGACGGCGGAACGATTATCGTGATGGACCCGCGCACCGGTTATATCCTCGGTATGGCGAGCACTCCCGCGTACAACCCGAACCACTACGGCCGATATCCCGCTGCTCGTTTTGTCAACCCGTCGGTAGAAAACGTCTACGAGCCGGGCTCTACATTCAAGATCATCACAATGGCCGCAGGTCTCGACACCCACACAATCACGCCCACGACCGCTTTCGAAGACACAGGCCAATTCTTTGTAGCCGACCACCGCGTCTTGCACAACTGGAACGACGGCGGTTTCGGATGGGAGACAATGACCCAGGTGCTCCAGCACTCCGCGAACGTTGGCGCTGCCTGGGTGTCGCAGCGGCTCGGCCGTGACGCTTTCTATAGGTATGTGAAGGCGTTCGGATTCGGTAAACCTACCGGCATCGATCTCCCCAACGACTCGGCCGGCCTCTTGCCCTTACCCGGTGACACGACGTGGACAAGCGTCAATCAATTCACCAATGCCTTTGGTCAGGGCCTGGCGGTGACGCCTTTGCAGCTTGTGCGCGCGGCCGGCGCCGTGGCCAACCATGGCGTCCTGATGCAGCCGCAGGTTGTACAACAGATCCGGTACGACGGCCACATCATCGACCATCCACCGGTCACCGCGGGGCGTGTTATGTCTCGCCAGTCCGCCCGTACATTGACCGACATGCTCGTGCGTTCGGCGGTAGGAGGTGAAGCATCGCTCGGTCTGGTCCAGGGGTACAACATTGCCGCGAAAACAGGGACCTCGAACGTCGCCGGCCCGGATGGCAAATACATCACCGGCGACACAATCGCCAGTATCGTGGGGTACGCACCCGCCTATCGACCGCGGTTCATTATCCTGGTCAAGATAGATCACCCTCGGGATACGCCATGGGGATCCATAGCGGCGGCGCCCGTGCTTCACAACCTCTTTCAGGATCTGTTCATGTACGACCACATCCCACCCGCTCAAAGCGCGGCGGGAAGATGACCATCGACGTCGCTGCCGTTCTCAACGGGACGGGAGCCGAGGTTGTTCGGGGCCGGCCGTCCAATGGATTGACATCCGGCGGCCTGGCTCGGGCGGACCTGGCACAGGCCCTCATGAGTGTGACGGTGGACTCGCGCACCGCCGAACCGGGTAGCTTATTTGTCGCTTTGAGAGGCGAGCGCACAGATGGCCACGAGTTTATCGGAGATGCTCTCAAGAGAGGATCTGCCGCTTGTTTGGTCTCTCGCATTCCAGATGAAAAAATACTTCGCCAGGCGCCTGCGAACGCGCACGAGATAGTTCTGCTTGTCGTGCCGGATACGCTATCAGCTTTGCAGAGACTCGCCACATACTGGCGGCTTCGCCACGACATACCGGTCGTCGGCATCACGGGTAGTATCGGGAAGACGACTACCAAGGAAATCGTCGCCTCGGTTCTGTCCGCCCAATGCCCCGTGCTTCGGAGTGAAGCCAACTTCAATACCGAAATCGGCCTTCCTTTGACGCTCCTGCGGCTGGAGAAACGCCACGAAATCGCGGTTCTCGAGATGGGCATGCATGTACCCGGGGATATCGCGGTTCTGGTCGAGATCTCTCGCCCCACCGTCGGCATCGTCACCAACGTGGCTCCAATTCATCTGGAGCGATGCACGACCCTCGAACGCATCGCGCGCGGCAAGAGCGAGATGGTGGCGGGCCTGCAACCAGACGGGCTGGCGGTGGTGAACGGAGATGACCCGTGGACAAGGGC
>QHBP01000414.1 GCA_003244175.1 Chloroflexota bacterium
CGTCGAGGTCGGCGCGGGTGAGCTGGCGGGTCTTCAGGGTGAAGCTCTGGTTGGCGCGAAGGTCGTAGACCCAGAGGGTCCTGGTCCAGGGGACTCCGACGGCGCGGCCGTTGATCTCGAGCAGGGACCGCGCGTGCTGCAGGAAGTTGAGCTGCTTGTTGCTGGTGGTCGCCCAGAAATCCTCGCGGAGGCAGCTCATGTCCACTTACAATTCACCACCCAACGGGCTTCGTAATCGTTCCCTGCGCGTCAGTCATCACATCAGGAAACTGACTCGAACACACTGGTCCCCGCCGGAGATCCCGTACCTGGGTAGCCACCTGCTGCAGTCTCCGGCTGGGTCGCTTTGGCTTCCCTTGGTGCGGATTGAACACGATCACATCGCGCCCGAATCGGACGCGTGTTACCTCGATGGGCGGGGCCAGGTCCGAATCATTGGAAATGACCGCCGCTACGTCGAAGCGATCGTCGAACGCGTCCACAAGCAGGTGCGTCGCGATATTCACGTCGGAACCCTTCTCCTCCGTCTTCATGATCGTCACCGTGGCTGGCCCGCCTGGAATCGGTGACAGTGGCCGCACCTGTGCCGGGTTCGAGATGAAATGCCCCTCAATGATCGTGAGATGCGGGTTAGTACGCAGGGCCCTCCAATACGTCTGCTGCCGCGTCGACTTCTGATGGTCCCACGGCGGAGACGAGACAGGAGCCGTGAAGTACTTGATCTCCCGGATGTCGTACGCCGGCAGGAGAAGCCGGCACAGCGCACCGAGATCGAGCCACTTCGCTCCGATATAGTGACGGACCCCGTAATACAGATTGAAGCCGTCAACGTACACGATGACCCGCTTGCTAACCACCCATGCCCTCGAAAAAGCTGAAGCCGCCCGAAGGCGGCTTCGCACCCAGACACCGAGGCGCCTGGGGGGATCTACAGAGAGTATACCCCCGCCTGCGATGCAGGCGCAATGCTCTGAACTGGTTCCGTAGGTACGATGCAGGTGACAGACTACGAGGGTCTGAGCGGGATGCGCGGGCCCATGGCCGACCAGCGAGCCGCGCGTGAAGCTGGCCCGAATGTGTGAGTAGCTCCAACTAGAATGCATCGCCGACGTCAGCTTGATAGAGCTCGCATGCGTGGTTAACGGGACACCAGTCGCACCAAGTGTTTCGGCGGGCCGGAAACGTCTTGGCGTCGAGATTGATCGCCATCTCCCGGATTAGGGCTTTACTACCGTCTCGTTGCTCATTGGTGAGCATGGTGGTGACTGTTTCCCCACTTGGAACCTGGACCTGAGCGATTTTGATCGTCTCTACATCTAGCATTCCGTGCTCCCTCAGGAACGAATGCTTGGCGAGGAATTCGTAGATCGTGCTTGATGGCAGGCACGTGAGGCCGTCCTCCGTTGGGACGAAGCGACCCGTCTTCCAATCAATTAGAATCAGAGTATTCCCAGTCAAACCAATCGCGTCAATCCGCCCCTTGAGCATGAGGTGGAGACCGGGCAGTATGGTGTCAGGGAGAACCGCAACCGGCATACGAGAGCTGCACAAGGACACCTCCACGGCTAGTACGGCAACGCCCAGTCGCTGGATCGCAGACTGTGCCGACCACAGGGCCGACCTGGCCTGCTCCTTGATCTCGCCGGTCCTCTCACCGAATGTCTCGAAGCGGTGAGAGTTGCTCTCGATCAGTTCTCCGATGTTGCTGCCCAACGCGACGCCTTTCGCGGGCGAGCAGAAGTCGCGGAGGATCTGATGAACGAGCAGGCCCTCTTCCAACTGTTGAGCGGAAGCGGTCGCTCTACCGGTGCCTTGCTCTGCCGCGTAGCGGGCCGGGCATTCGGCGTGGCGGTCAACTTTGGACGCATGAATGAATTGAGTGCGATTTTGGGTCGAGACGATCACGGTTGACTCCGATGCAGAGAACGGTTCCTCCCGCGATTCCTCTTCCTGATTGAGTCAGTTACAATAGGGACGAGTCGCGAGGAGGCCCAAGGCCTGCTCTAAGGCTCCGGCAAGGTGCAAGCTTGCCGGCACGAACCATGCGCTGCGGGAATGCCATTGGCATTCCCGTTTGCCTTTAGTATTGGTACGTCATCGAGCGCCCCCCTTTTTAGAACGGCATGTTATCCAGGTCGGCATTCTCGTTTACAGTTTCAGACGTGGCGGCCCCTTTGGACGCGCCGACAGATCCAATCGTGCCTTCGTAGAAGACATGCTTCTTGTATGACCACTCTCCGTCATAACCATCCGTGCAGATTTCGCACTGGCCGCACTTGTTGCCGGTGCGATACTCGTAATTTATCCCCGCCAGCGGCCCGCATCCTGTCCAATCTCACGCGGGCAATGAATCTGAACCGAGGCTCGGGACTCTCCGAGTATGAATATTACTGGGTCCTGCAGGACGCGCAGGCCGCGACTAGGCGTGCCGGGACCAGCGCAAGGATCTCACTCAACCGAAGCCGCACATCCCTGGAAGATGCTGCACTTTCGTGCACCAGGGGCACTAGGGGGGCTCATGTGTCGTTCCTCCCTGGCCCTTCATTGTTGCAAAATATTGGTCAGCGTAGAACAAACTTCCCAATCGGTCAAGGATAGACGGTGACATGCTCGCGGTTCAGCTCCTCCCGTGGAACAGGGGTCGACATTCGCGGCAATGCCCGTTCGCGTGCATCTCAGCCGCCGTGTTCGCCGTCACGCGAGCCTTGCCGGCGACGGAGCGGCCGGCCTACACCGGGCGGCTCCGCCGCCCGTGTCCATGGCGGCGAGGAAAAGGGTCAGGGACCGCCCACGCTTCCTCGGATGGCACGGTGAGTGTTCCCACCGCTGCGCGCGCGCCGCCGAAATCGAGCAGTGTCCGCGCGCACGCTGGCGGCCGTGACGCTCACCCTCGACACTTCGGCGCTCTATGCCATTGTCAAACCCCCCGGATAGTCCTAGATGCGCTGCGAACGCCGGCGCAATCGAACCGTGGCGCCTAGGGTTGCCCGGAATCGGAGGTGTCCTGATCCGGTGTCTTCTCGCCGGCGTATTGGTTACCGATCACTTCGCGCTACCGCTTGTAGCACCGCCAGCTATTCGGGTCAGCGTAGTTCAGCATCACTCCGGTCGCTCCGGGAACCGAGTACTTCCACTGACAGAGCGCGTCCATGTTTATAGGTTCATCTGGCTCGACGCCGCGAAGGTGACCATGTACGCGCCGGGCTCGGAGGCCTTCCGCTCTCGCCCGTGGTGGACCACTGCAACGGATCGTCGGACCAGGACATTATACGGAGGGTTCGCGAGCGTGTCTATAGCTGAAATGAGCTATTCGTTGATGATGCGGAGTTCCTTAAGTCCCTGTCGGACCGTGAACTTGCCGCTGGCCGGAGCGCACGTCGGGCACACGCGGCGATGACCCGCCCCGTAGCTAAGCTACGGCCACCCTACCCCAGACAGTGCTGCCGGTAATGGTGATTCTTGATGGTGAGCCGGACTGTCGGAGTCGCAGCCCGCGACGCGCTTTCAATTTTGGCGGCGTGCCACACACCGCCGAAAACCATGGTGCTGTCGCCCTTACATGCAGGTCTGAAGAATCGTGTGGTGGAGCGCCGCCTAGAGACCCGCCCAAAACTGTAGTCCGCGTGGTCCCTCTCCAGCTTGCCCGACCGGCAAAATCGCGCCCCCGAAGAGACTGGGGGCCGCGCCGTCACCACCGGCAGCTCCGTGATAGGGGGTCGCCGGAGAGGGACCACACGGCCGAGGTATCAATGAAGGCACGACGGGAAAGGGAGGAAACATTCATTCCCCGTTGGGCGCGTAAGCGTTGGCCATGTGGTCATCAATGTTTTCTGCGACGTCGCCCGGTCCCTCCGTGTGGGCCGAGCCAACGATCTTCCACAGCGGGTCCGAAGCACTGGTTGGCCTGCCGCGGTACGCTTTGGTGTTCTTCGTATGCGCTGGGACAAGTAGCGCTGCGTCCTTCTGGTCAACCTGGAGCATGCGCGTCTTTTCTGCCGCTTGCACCTCCTCGACGAGACGGCGCACATCATCCATGTGTGAGATATCCAGCGGTCCCAGTTCTTCAGCCATATCGTCTGCCTAGCTGGGTTGTGTGGCGCAGATTCGGAGTTGTCATAATACAGGCGGCCCGATCAGTGCCTGAGGGTTGACGTAGTCGAGGGCTCGATGTGTTCGCTGTTCATTGTAAGCTCGGCGGAAGCGCTGCAGCCTTTCCGGCTCGCCGTGGGATAGCATTGCCCCGACTGCGCTCGGAGATGCGTGGGGGACGCCGTTGTGAACGGCGCTTCCCCGGCAGGGGATAGCCGGAGAGGGACCACACGGCCTACATCTTGGTCGGGCGGTCTAGCTGTGGGGGAGTGAGAGATCGTCCGGACGCATCGTGGCGCATGGGCACGTCACTGATTGGGATAGCCGGAGAGGGACCACGCGGCCTACAGTTTGGTCGGGGCGGTCTATCTGTGGAGGAGTGAAAGATCGCCCGGCACGTCGTGGCGAACGGGCATATCTGCCAGGGGCAAGCCGGGGAGGACCGCGCGACCTACCTACGCCTTGGCCTGGACGATCCGTCTATGGGGGAGGCAAAAGCCCCCGTTTTGACGGCTTCCGAAAAGCGCTGGGGCAACCACAAAGCGCCCTGGCACGAACACGGTCTGATACGGGACGATGGCTGGAGGGGGATCCGGCTCGCATGCGCTCGGGCTGCTAGTTCGAGTCATCGTCTTGTCCAGACTCAAACGCCGCTTGCGGCCCCGAAAGGACACCATGCCTCATCCGAGGCAAACGAGCGAGCATCAGATCAGGCTGGCTGCCCTCGTTGCCGCCCTGTCTCTGGCCACGGACCTGGGAATGGGTCAGCCCATGGAGCAGGCGTTGCGCACGTGCCTGCTGTCGATCAATATTGGACGCGAGCTCCGTCTAAACGATGAGCAACTCTCCAACGTCTACTATCTCGCCCTGCTGCGCTTTGTCGGCTGCACCTCGGACGCTCACGAGCAGGCGGCGCAGGTGGGGGGCGACGAGATCGCACACCGAGCCGGCCTTGCGACCGTTCTCATGGGCGAGCCATCAGAGTTCATGGGACACATGATGCGCCACTTCGCGACGGGTTCACGCCCCCTCACGCGTCTCCGTCTCTTCGCCGGGGCGATGGCCGGCGGCACGCGGGAACCAAAGCGGAGTATCGCACTGCACTGTGAGGTGGCACAGGTGCTGGCAGCACGGATGGGGCTCCGCGCCGCTGTTGGTCAGGACGTGGGTCATGTCTTCGAACGCTGGGATGGTCGAGGTTTGCCCGGCGAGCTCTCAGGTGAGGCGATCCCGATCGCGGCACGGGTGGTTGCCGTAACGCGGGACGTTGATGTGTTTCACGGATTAGGCGGCTGGGAGCTTGTAGCGCAGGTCCTCCGGCGGCGCCGCGCGAAAGCCTATGACCCCTCGGTGGTCGACGTCGTCTTGGATCGTGGCGAGAGCTGGCTCGCGGCAACGAGGGACGAATCAGTCTGGGAGCGGGTGCTGGATGTCGAGCCAGAGCCCTGCATCCGCGTGGCCGAGGCGGAGCTGGGCAATGTCCTGCGCGCCTTCGCCGAGTTCGCCGATCTCAAGTCTCCATTCACCGCCGGCCACTCTCTCGGCGTGGCCCGTCTTGCGGAGGGAGCGGCGAGACATGCCGGGCTGGGCGAGTCCGAGTGTGTCGACCTGCGACGAGCAGCGCTGGTCCGCGATCTTGGGCGAACCGGCATTCCCAATGGCATCTGGGACAGACCTGGGGCGCTCTCCGCAATCGAGTGGGAGCGGGTCCGCCTCCATCCGTACCTTACGGAGCGCATGCTCTCTCATGCAGAGACACTCCAGCGCCTGGCTCCCTTGGCGGGATCCCACCACGAGCGGCTGAACGGCTCGGGCTACTACCGGCAGGCATCCGGTCCGAGCCTCCCGTTTCCCGCGCGGCTCCTCGCGGCCGCCGATGCCTACCAGGCAATGACACAGGAACGGCCCCACCGGCCGGCGCTCGCGCCAGACGCGGCGGCGCAGGAGCTCAATGCCGAGACCAGGAGTGGCTGCCTGGACCCCGGAGCTGTCCGAGCAGTGCGGGCAGCGGCCGGACACCCGGCGTCACAGCGGGCCACGTGGCCGGCCGGGCTGACCGATCGGGAGGTCGAGGTGCTACGCCTCATCGCACAGGGACACTCCTATCGACAGGTCGCCAAACACCTGACCATTACCCCCCAAGACGGCCGAGCACCACATCGAGCACATCTACAGCAAGATCGGCGTCTCGGCGCGCGCCTCTGCTGCCCTCTTCGCCATGGAGCACGATCTCATCCCGCGCTGATCACCGCAATTCTCAGAAATGGGGTATATCCCCGATGCCACGCGGGCGTGACAAACCTATGCTGATTCCATCAGACAGCAGGTCCGTAGCGACAGAGGAGGAAAACATGTTTGCACGAGTGAGCTCTTTCCATGGAACGCCAGACCAAGCGGAAGCACTCGTAGGGCCGGCGCCCGACGAGGTCCAGTCGATGGCCGGCTTCAAGGGCGCCTACGCGCTTATGAACCGACAGACTGGTAGGGCAATGTTGATCACGCTGTGGGAGTCGGAGGAAGCCATGCAGGCCAGCGCCGAGCAGGCCAAGCGAATGCGGGCGGAGGCTGTTGAGGAGACGGGGGGAACCGGGCCGGCGGATGTTGAAACATATGAGGTCCTGAGCCAGCCGTTTTAATGTCGCGCGCGGGATCCCTCAATCTACGCCGACCTCGTTCTCGCCAGTAGGTGGTCAGATGACGAGTCTCGCGGCTGGGTGATCGCCGCCATGGGAGACTCTGAAGGCCCTGGGGAGGTAGCAACGCCGGTGGATGTCTTGATGTCGTTCACGATGGGTGGAAACGCGCGATCTTCGACGGTCCCAAGCGTATTGTGTTCGTGCAAGGAACGGTATCAAGCGTTTGTGGAAAGACCGAGTAGCAGATCTGGTTGCCCCGGCGGGCTTGTACGAGGCCGCATTCGCGGACGAGGCGTAGGTGCTCCGAAAATAGTGGGCTGACCGGCAGCAGGAGTACAATGGTCACCGGAGAAGAGGCGACTGCTCTGGAGCAATAGAGGCACCGCACTGCCACGGAACGAGGGTGGAGATTTCACGTGCCTTATATGATGGCGGGACAGCTCTCTGAGCTGGAGCGTCTCCGTCTGCAGAGCCGGGTGTGGGAGCCAGTTGGGGACCAGCTTCTCGCTCGGTTGGGGGACGGCCAGGGATATCGGGTGCTGGAGGTTGGGTGCGGGGCGATGGGGTGGCTTCGCATCTTGTCCCGCTGGGTCAGGCTCGCTCCGACGGTTGCTACCCCCGGGGAGTGACTGACCTGGGACAAGCGGCGCGACCAGTCGCCCACAACGACTTGCTGACCGTGGTCCAGAATGATGCGATGGTGAGTCTTCCCGTGCATGGTGACGGTGAGCGGGAGGTACGGAAAACGGTTGCTTACAACCCGGTCTTGAGCCACCGCCACCTGCCGACAGCGCGCTCGCCGACCTTGAAGATGAAATTACCAGGACCGAACGTTGCGCCGGCGTCTTCCGCGGCCTGTAGCAGGGTGGGCGCAAGG
>QHBP01000144.1 GCA_003244175.1 Chloroflexota bacterium
GGCGCGCCGGTGGTCATCCATTCCGCAACGCTGCGGGCGATACCGGGGGCCTCCTTGATCCAGATGGCCGACACCGCCCAAAGTCCCTTCACCTCCGGCGTTTCTCCAAGACACGGCAGCCCGTCCGGCGTCAGCGAGAGCACGCCGTTGATGGCGTGACGTATGCCGACGCTCGGGTCGCCAAGAATATCGGGAATGAGCTCGAGAGCGCGCTCCAGCGAAGGGTCAAAGTCTTCCTGGGTAAATGGAAGCTCGGTGGGCGAGAGGGCCGCATGTTCAATCGACGGCATCTCTTCGGCATCCAGCAGAATCGGACGGTGATCGTACGAGCCGACCTCCATGTCACCGCCATGCTGGCGCTCATAGCCATTGGTGTCCATGTCCCGAATGATAGGGTACTCGATCTCCCCCACGGTGGACTCAAAGGGTGGCACCGGACCGACGCTTATCATCTGGTGCACGGCGGGGGTAAGCGGAATGGTTGCGCCGGCCATGCCGGCGATCCGCCGGCTCCAGACTCCGCAGCAGACGACTACAGTTTCGGCGCATATGTCGCCATCCGTCGTCTGGACAGCCCTCACGCGGCGGGTTGCCGGGTCGACGTCAATGCCCGTTATCTCCGTCCTCGCGCGGATGCTCAGAGCGCCCTGCTCCTGCGCCCGGTCGCGCATGATCGTGCCCGCTCGCAAGGAATCTACGGTTCCGACACTCGGAGTGTAAAAGCCTCCGAGCAGGATATCGACATTGACGTACGGCACGAGCTGTTTGATGGTCGCCGGCGAGACCAGTTCCGAGTCGATTCCCCAGGCTTTGGCCGAGGCTAGCCGGCGCCGCAGCTCTTCCATGCGCTCAGTCGTGCGGGCAACCTCGATACCGCCGCTCTCGATGAAGACGCCCATCTCCTGGTACTGACGGATACTGTCCAGTGTGAAGTTGGTCATCTCTTTCGAGTGATCGACGGGAAAAATGAAGTTCGAGGCGTGCCCGGTCGACCCTCCCGGGTTGGGCAGTGGGCCCTTGTCGAGGAGCACAATGTCCTTCCACCCCAGGCGGGCCAGGTGGTAGGCCATGCTGTTGCCGACAATGCCGGCGCCTATGATGACAACACGTGCTTGTTTGGGCATATCGCTTGAACGTTCGCTCCTTCGGGCTGCGGGGGAACTCGATCCGTCACCAGACAGTGGGGGAAAAGAGAGGGCGCGGCCAGCCTGGGCGTCGCGCGCGAAAGCTTCGGGGCGGTCAAGAGGGGCAGGAGCGCGGCGCCTGCACACCACGCTCCGCCCTCTATCCGGGGACTTCCATCCCCACTAAATGGCTGCTCAGCCCATCATCCAGTGCATCTCTACGGACTTGTGCGTCTTCAGCCAGGTGCGAGCTCCGGCCTCGGGAGACGACGACTTCCTGATCTGGATCTCGAGTGTTCCGAGCTGCTGCTCCGAGAGCCTGAAATGGCTGAGGAACTTGTACGCCTGCGGTTGATCTTTCTGGAGACCTTTGCGAACGACCGCAGAGAGCTTCTCCGTGCCGCCCATCAGGCCCTTGGGATCCTTGAGATACCGGATCGGATACGCAGTGAACGCCCAGTGCGGCTTCCACAGCGTGACGACGATCTGTTGATGACGTTTCATCGCTCGCTGGAGGGCCGACAGCATCGCCGGGGTACTCGATCCTTGCAGCGTGTAGTGCAGGCCGTATCCGGAAATCACCTTCGTTTGCACCACGTTCATCTCACCAGCGCCCGGCTCGATGCCGACGATCTTGCCGCCGAATTGAGAACTGTGCGCATTGAGCTGCGAGATGGAATGCACCATGGAATAGTTGGGCACCGTCAGGCCGAGGTTGGCCGCACCCGTGTACCAGGGTGCCATTTTCACGACCTTAGCCTTGTACTTTGCCCAATACAGTGCCTGCGTCTTGGGCAACCAGGTGTCCATGAAGACGTCTAGGCTCCCGCTCGCCACGCCCTGGTAGAGCGGTCCCGCGTCGGCAAGCTTCAGATTCACCGTGTAGCCTAGCTTGTCCGTCAACACCACCTTCAGGAGGCTGTTGACGGCCACGTCCTCATCCCAGCCTATGTTCCCGATGGTGATCGTTTTGCTGCTGTGCTGCGGGGCTGCAGCGGTCTTACTTATTCCCAGATGGCCGGCGACCAGGGCGCCCATTGACAGGGCCAACGCCGCCACTGCGAACAAAATTCGACGAATCATGTCTTTCTCCTCGATTAACGAACCGTGTTCAATAGAAAAAGTCGACCTCTTACACTCCAACACCTCTCTTACTCCGACTGACGACGCGAAAACTCAGACGGTTCGCCACAGCGGCAAGCCCAGGAACCTTGTGGCTCTGCCGCGACATATTTCGGGTAACCTGATCCAGAATCATGGCAATGATCACGATCCCGACCCCGCCAACGAAGCCCTTGCCGACATCCAGCTGGCTCAGCCCGGTTACGACCACCGCACCGAGGCCGCCGGCCCCCACGAGCGCGGCGATCACCACCATTGAGAGCGAGAGCATGATTACCTGATTGACCCCGGCCATAATGCTTGGAAGAGCCAGCGGCAGCTCTACCTTGCGCAGTGTTTGCCATGTGGTTGCACCGAACGCTTCCGAGGCTTCTACCGTCTCATGTGGAACCTGCTGAATACCAAGCATCGTCAATCTGATAGCCGGCGGCATCGAAAAAATCACAGTGGCTATAAGTGCCGGCACGTTGCCAAGGCCCAGGAGGATGGCCATTGGAATCAGGTACACAAAGGAGGGCATGGTTTGCATCACGTCCAGGACGGGTTTCAAGACGGTCCTTACGCGTGCCGACTGGGCGCAGAGAACCCCGATTGGGACACCAATCGCGAGTGACACAAGAGTAGCCGCAATAACCAGGGAGAGTGTCACCATCGCATCCTGCCACAGGTCCAGGCTGATGATAAGCAGCAACCCAACCGCCGAGAAGAGCCCAATGCGCCAGCCGGCAAGGTACAGGGCAATCGCGGCGAGGATCAGGACCATGACCAGGTCGGGGGGCCCGGTGAGAGCATTCTGAAGCGTGTCGACGACAAAGCCGACAACGGTCTGGATAAAGTCGAACGGACCCGGGAACGTGTTTGTGACCCAGACAACGAAGTTGTCGGTCCACTGCGCCAACGGCAGCCGGGGGACGGGATCGGTCAAGAGGACATCCATCACTGCAGCACCTCCTCGCGTTCCGTCATCCGGACAGCCGCTGCGCAGACGTCATCCCCACTCGAGCTCGGAAGCGTCGCCAGCCCACCGATGAGTGATCCCCGAGTGATCACGCCCGCTAGCTTCCCCTTGTCGTCCGTGACCGCAACCGGCAGGTGGGAGTCACAGAAGAACGGCAGGACATCACGCAAGAACGTGTGCCGCCGGACGCGAGGTCCAGTCGTGTCGATCGCTTCGCGCAGGTCGGGTTGGTTCCTCTCAGCGAGTTCGACAACCGCGTCTACCGCCGCCAGACCCACGAGTCTCCGATCCTCATCCAGTACAAAGATCGTGGAGAGCCCGGCGTTCTTCATTCGCCGCAGCACGACTCGGGGTCCCTCACTCGCGTAGGCGACTTCTCGCGGAGGCACCATGGCGTTCTCGGCGGCTCGTACCTTCGAGTAGTCCACATCTTCCACGAACTTCTTCACGTAGTCGGTGGCGGGAGCGGTCAGGATATCCTCGGGGTTACCCAGTTGCACGATCTCCCCATCTTTCATGATCGCCACGCGGTGACCGAGACGGAGTGCCTCGTCCAGATCGTGTGTGACGAAGACGACCGTGCGGCGTACCTCTCCCTGAATCTCGAGGAACAGGTTCTGCATGTCGCGTCTGATCAGGGGATCGAGCGCGGAGAATGGCTCGTCCATAAGCAGGATTTCCTGCCCGGTGGCGAGAGCTCGGGCTAGGCCCACGCGTTGCCGCATGCCGCCGGAGAGCTCTGTGATGAGCTTGTTCGCCTGCCCGTCGAGACCGACGACACCGAGCGAGCCTTCCCCGCGGCGCGTACGCTCGACACTGGACACTCCCTGGACCTCGAGTCCAAAGGTCACGTTATCGAGCACGGTGCGATTCGGCAAGAGCCCGAAGTGCTGAAAGACCATTCCTATCTTTTTGCGCCGCAGCACTCGGAGCTGACTGATCGGCATACAGGAAAGAGGTTCGCCCTCGACGTAGACTTCCCCTCTGCTCGGTGGGATCAGCCAATTGATGCAGCGCAGGATAGTGGACTTCCCGCTCCCCGAGAGTCCGATGATGACGAATATTTCCCCGCGCTTCACCTCGAAGCTCGCGTCCAGGACTCCGATCGTCACACCAGTTGATCGCTCCACTTCGGCTTTGCTTGCCGCTCCGCGTTGCAAGTCGAGTACCTGCTCGGCGCGGCGCCCGAAGACCTTCGAAACGTGCTCCACACGAACTATCGAGTCGCTCTCGTCCATCTTCCTTTCCACTTCCGGATGACGGTCACAATTTCTGACCGGTTCCCCCGTGTAGAGACCTTCGACTTGACCAATGGCCCGCTGGGGAGGCAACCGGACCGCTCATAGGCGCCTACTTGGCCCGATCGTGCAACCCACGTTCTGTTTCATCAACTGTTGCTGGCGATTGTCAACATCTTTTGTCTCCACGCCTCCGTGCTCTCCACTTGGTTGAACGTATTGATGTGGAGTCCGCGTATTTTGTACTCGGGAAGGTCGAGGTACGGCGCCAGATATTCCAGCAGGTCGTCCGGGTGATAGCCATTGCGCGCAAACAATCCCGCCGCCAGACTGGTGTGTTTGGAGAGGAAGCGCAACGAGTCGCCCACGCCGATCTTCATCGAGATTTGCAGCAGCTGTTTCGTTCCCACGATGCCGGGAAGTCCAATGTAGACGGGGAGCCGGATTCCTTGGGATCGAATCTTTGCGAGCCAGGCGACGGTGACCTCCGGGTCGAAACAGATTTGGGTGACCATGTAGGTCGCAAAGGGCTGCTTGTCACGAAGTGCCTGAAGAAGGATGCGGTCGTTGACAAGAGGATGGCCCTCGGGGTAAGCCGCTACGCCGATTGCCTCCAGATCATGCGCACAGTTCGCCATGGCGCGAAACAGGTCAAGAGCCCCTGTGAATTTGCCTGCCGGCTTCTTGGCATCGCCCCCGATAACGAAGATTTCTCGCAGATTCAGATCGGACAGCTGCTGTAACAGATCCCGAAGATGTACCTCATCGACGACAAGTCGCGCTGCAATGTGGGGCACGACGCGCAATCCTTGCGCCGACAATTGCTTGGCAACCATCAGCGTGTTTTCGATGCCCCGGGTCGGAGACGAAGTGATGGTCACGGTGGTACCGGACCGGAGGTGACGAGCCTGATCTTCCACCCCTCGTATGGGAACCAGCTCGAATCGCGGACGCAGCAGCGCCTCAACTAGAGCGTTCTGGCCTTCTCGGGCTGCTGGGACGAGCGTTCCTTGACTCTGCCGGTTCAACAATAGTTCTCTTTCTTGCGAGGGACCGGGGCGAGTTACTGCTTGGGAATCTCCTTCTCTGGGTCGATGAATGGCTTGGGGACGACAACGGCGGAAGTCCTGCCCGCGGGGGTCTCGACCTCGAGCTCGGTCCCCAAATCAGCATGCTCGATGGGGACCATGGCGTAACCGATATTCTTTTCGAGTCGGGGTGAGTAGCATGCCGAAGTGACGTTCCCGATCTGCCTGCGGTTACCCTTGGCGAAGACCGGGAAGAAGTTGATCATGGAGCCGTCAATGTATGATCCGAGCTGGTCTCCACCAATCTCGACGCCGGCCAGGGTCCGTGACACTCCCTCTGCCTTGATGCGCTTGAGCGCCGCCTTGCCGATGAAATCGGCTTCCTGGTTGAGATCGACCATCCAGTCATAGCCCATTCCGATCTCGAACGGATTGGTGTCGAACCACATGTCCGCTCCCAGCGCCAGGATCCCGCCCTCGATGCGCCGGATGTGGCAAGGCCCGATTGCCTTCAAGCCGTGAGGTTCGCCCGCTTCCAAGACCGTATCCCACAGTTTTGGGGCGTCCCGGCCGGCGTTCTTCACATAGATTTCGTACCCGAGCTCCGAGGTGTACCCGGTTCGAGAGACGACAACGTCCATGCCGGCCAGCTCTCGGTGGGTCAGATGGTAGTAGGGAACGTCGAGAATGCTCGCGCCGAAAAGATCGACCATGACCTCTTTGGATTTGGGTCCCTGAACCTGCACGGGAGCGACGTCGGCCTCTCGAATAGTGACGTCTAGACCGGAGTTGTGGGCGACGCCCCAGGCCCAGAGCAGAATATCGCTGTCGGCGAGGGAAATCCAGAAGTGATTCTGATCCAGCCGTAGCAAGACAGGGTCGTTGAGTATGCCGCCGTCATGGTTGGTGATGAAGACGTATTTGCACTGCTCAATTTTGCACTTATTCAGATCACGTGGGACCAGCATATTGGTGAAGGTAAACGCATCGGGTCCGGTAATTTCGACCTGCTTCTCGACACCGACATCCCAGAGCGTGACGGCATTGAGGAGGTGCCAATACTCTTCAACCGGATCACCATACACCCTTGGGTGGTATGTGTGGTTGTACACGCTATACAGCAACGGCTTGGGGTGGCGAGAGGCGTGGAAGAACGGCGATGTCCGTATGCGCGAATACAGCATCACCCCGGGACTCTGGTGAATCGACTCCATGTTGGTTGCCGGGGCTGTTTCGGTTTGCGTCATAGCCTCTCCTCCTTGATAAATACTCGGTCCGTCTATAGCCGGTACCTGATTTTGATCCCATCACCTGGCCGCGGGTGATGGAGCGATGATGCCGTGTGCCCCGCGATCATCATGCAGGATCCTGCTGAAGAGAAGACGTTGGGGCCGCCGTGCTCCGAAAGCCCAGCTTTCGGGAGATTTCCGCGGCGGCACGTTTGGTGTGTCCTCCCAGCCGCGGAATGGATTCGACTGATAGCCTGAAGGAGGGCCCAGACACACTGATGGACGCGATGACCTTGCCACCGGCAACAGCAATGGGCGCCGCGACGCCGACAAGCCCCATCTCGAGCTCCTCCACCGAATACCCGTATCCTCTCTGACGTACCGTGTCGAGCTGCTGTCTCAGTACAGCGGGATCGGTGACGGTGCTATCCGTGTAGCGCTCCCACGATCGGTTCAAGAGCTCGTTCCGGTGACGTTCGGACAGGTGAGCGAGTAGGACTTTGCCGTCGGAGGTGCAGTGAAGTGGGAAATGCTTCCCCGTCCAGGCTGCGTTCAGCACCGAGGGCATCGCGTTCGTCTGATCGATTACCACAACGTCCTCCCCGGCGAGCACGGAGATGGTTACCGTCTCTCGCGTCTGGACGCTCAATCGTTGTGTGACCGGACGAGAGGCATGCACCACATCCAGGTCTTCCGTTACCGCGCGTGCCAAGACGACAAGTCCCGGACCCAAACGGTATCGCTCGGTCTTGGCCTCCTGTTCGACGAGGCCTCCGGTTTTCAGGGTCGCCAGCAACCGATACGCGGTCGACTTGTGGACGTTGAGCTCGTTCGCCACGCCGGTGACGCCCGAACTTCTCTCCCGCGAGAGGAACTCGAGGACCGATATTGCTCGTCTGACAGACTGCACTTCGCCGTTTCGATCGCCGTCGTCCGGCATATGCGGTGATCCTTGTCTCGGTCCGGCCCGCGGACACGCGCCTCAATACGGTGCATTATACGCAACTGTCGCGCATGCCGCAACAGTCCGCAGTCACTTTAGTCTCCCTCCTCCTTAGAAAGTGGCCTACCCCCCCCCGCGGCGCGTCCGTAGTCGCACCCTTCATGTCATGGGTGCGTGTCTCCTCCCCTGGGCGATCGAGCGCGCCTCTTCCTCCCGTGCGGCGGGGTATTTGGGCCGGGGGATGGCCAGGTATAAGGCATACGTCGAAGAGCACGCGCATCCACAAGGGGATGCGACTACCGGAGAATCCCGCATGAGGTCGACAATGGCAATTGAAAATGGAGTGTGTGTGTGTGAGATCAGGCGGTCGTATTCGTGCGGCCGCGGCGCGGCGTGGGGGACTCGTGCAGCGCCCAGTGAGAAGTGCGGCCGGACCAAAGCCCGACCGCACGGAGCAAGAGAGGGATGACGCTCGTCAGTAAATCAAACTTGGGATCAGCTTTTGACGACGATGGTGCCCTTCATGTAGGGATGGATCGAGCAGAAGTACTTGTAAGTCCCGGCCTTGCGGAAGGTGAAGGTCACCTTCATCCCCTGAGTGAACTGCTTGCTGCTGAACTTCCAGTTGGATGAGGAGGCGGTGACGGTGTGCGGGGCGTTCGAGCTGTTGAGCCACGTCACCTTCGTGCCGATCTTGACAGTGGCCTTGGATCGCACAAAGCCGTACTGGCCGCTCATCTCCGTGGCGACGATCTGCTTCTGGGCCCGTGTTTTTGTCCCCTGGTGCGATCCGGATGTGAGGCCTGTGGCCGTGCCGTACTTGGTGCCGTAGCCGTAGCCATTAGCGTGGGCCACCGTGCCGGCGGCGACGATGAGTATTGCCGATCCGACCGTTGCAATTCCTACGTTTTTCACTGTTTCCTCCTCGTGATGTTGAGCTTGATACCGCGACCGATCTCTCGGACGTCGTATTGCAATACGCAGAGGGGTTACGGAACACGGTCCGTTCAGCGAGAGATCCGATTAGGGGCTGCGATGCGGCCACCTTGTGAGCCTGCCGCACCGCAGCGCGAGGGCAAGGTCCCTAATCGTGGAGTAGGTTCAGCGTATTCGTACCGTCGTCCACGAAGTAGATGCCACTACCTCCAGGTACGACTGCCAGTCCGAAAAGTGTTCCCGCACCCGGGGGGCTGCCGGTAGAGTCCAGAAGTTCCATGGCCACCTGGACCCCGGATGGCGTCGTCTCGACTATCCTGCCATTGTTGCCGTTGACCGTGAGAATGTCCCCGTTTGGCGCCATGGCCAGACCGAGGGGATCGTTCAGTGCTATGCCCTTCGAGACAAGGTCGGGTCCAGCAGCGCTCGTACGGAAGAGAGCGAAGGGGATGGCGTCGGTGGCGTTGTCCAGGCTATCGGCGACGTACAACTTGCCGTCGCCGGACAGGCCCAGACCGGTTGGACCGATGACAAGGGCCGCCGGATCCGTTCGCTCGGGGAAGCCGGAGCCGATGACCGTGCTGGAGATGAGGCGAGGTTTCTGGCCATCGGCGATGGCAAGGTTCATTCGTACGACCGTGCCCCCATTCACCACCTGGCCGCCCGCCGCTACCGTGCCGTTCAGCACGTTCGTGAAAAAGAGCGCGGCCTCGTCGTCCATATCAAAAGCCGTCATGTCCCACGGTCCGTTGATATGACCACCGGCGAATGATTCCGCGACGTGACCCCAGGAGTCAAGGACGATCAAGCAGCCTGCCTTCGCCGTCTTCGACGTGCCATCCGTCGTCGGCAGGCTGCCTACGATAACCCAGCCCGAGCGGAGCACCACCAGGGCTGTACTCAGTCCGACGCCACCCGGGCAGGAGCCATGCAGGTTAGCCGCATTGATGGTGGCGAAGAGACGCCTGGCGCCGCTCGCGCTGATCTCCACGATCGTCGTGCCGGTCCCTTGCAAATTGGATTTCGCGTTGAAGTTGCTGATGAGAACCTGGTCCTTCACCAGGTTGCCGTTCGAGCGCGGCACGACAGCGACGCCATAGGGATTCACATCGCCGTTGGTGGGGACGGTCGAGGCGACAGTCCGGACTGTGTCGAACGGGCCGATGAACGAGCCCGAAGCCCTCGCGGCTGAGGGCGTGAGTACCAGCAGCGCAACCAGAAGCGCGGCGAGACAGGGCGTGATCGTGTACCTTTTCATCTTCTTCCTCTCGTGCTCGGATCGTGAAAGCAGGCCAAATTGCTGCCTTCTCCCTATATAACTACGCGAGGGGGTTACACGTGACCGCGAGCACCCGCGGCACGAGTACTTCGGGGTCCGGGTAGTTGCGGGGGGGGGGATTAGCCTTCCCGGCTGATAGGAAACAAAGAAAGGTCAGTTCCACGCATCAAATCATGTTCACGTCTGCTCTCAACAGCTTACGAACAGCGTGTACGGGGCAGTCTGGAGCCCGATTGACGGATCGAAGGCGACGAATGTTCGCGGCCCGCATCCGTGCCGGGGGTCGGCAAGTAACGTGAAGGCGAAGGACCCCGAGTTGTCTGCGAAGATGGTGATGGCGCCTGCCGTGGCGTCAGGACGGCGCCATTGCACAATCACCAAAGTGTTCGGTGCGAATCCCCGGCCTACTATGCTTGAAATTCCGCCATTGACAACGGGATTCGGCGCCGCCGACAGCGTAGCCACTTGGGGAACCGCCGCAGTGACCGCAACGACGGCAAAGGGTGCCCAGGTCCTGGTTGCGAAGTCGAAAGCCGTGATGAACTCACTACCGGTTCCATGACGTGGCGAAAAACCGAGTCGCAACGCGAACGTCCCGGTTGAGCTCGTAAACACCCATACCCCATGTGCCGTCCGATCCGGTCGTTGCCAGAAGACGAATGCCCAATTCGTGGACGTAAAGCCGCTGCCTTGCACCAACGTTGTCCCTCCCACCGGCACCACAGTGGGCGTGGCTTGCACGATGGGGTGAGCCGGCATACTGCTTGGTACCGCCGCTCCCACAACGATCGTCCCGTGCATAAACGGGTGGATCATGCAGTGATATGTGAACGTGCCCGCGGCGGTGAAGGTGTGCTGGAAGGACTGGCCGGGGGCGATGCCTCCCGAATCCCAGGCGCCCGTGTCGCTGGTGGACGTGTGCTCAACGCTGTCCTGATTTGTCCATGTCACGGTTGATCCAATAGGCACGGTCAGGCTCGAGGGTTGAAACGAGAAATTCTTGATTGCGACTGATACGGTTTGGGCGCGTGCGGTTCCGGGGGCGGCGCCATCCACGACGAGCATGCCGAGCATCACAACGACAAACATGCGAAACGTGATCCGGGATAACATCATATCTCCTCTCAATCGGCCGAGCACTGCAATCTGGTTACATGGATATACGCGAGAAGGTAACAGTCGGGCAAACAAACCGAAGTACGGACGGAGCGGTCAAATTCGGATGCAAACAGCGTTTAGCCGGGGTGTCTTCGAGAGGCTGTGACCACGGCGCAGATGCGAACCTGCGGAGTCGCTGTAACCTTCCTGCGTATTGCCAGATGAGCGCTACCGACCCTGTCGCTCATGACGCGGGCGGAGCGCCGCGAGCGACACACGTGAGGATCGGTTGGACGCGACGATGGGGCTGCCCGTTCCCGCAAAGGAGAGTAGATTATGCAAACTCGCTACGTCAGAAGGCTCGGACTTGTTACCCTCGTCGCCCTGGCACTCGCGCTGAGCGGATGCGGTAGCTCGAAAGGCAAAGGCAATGGTGGATACGGCTACGTGCCGCAGGTTCATAGCGGAGCAACCGGCATTCGACAGGCCTAACGTTGGTGGACAACCGTCGGTCGGTGCGATGCACGTTTGCCGGACCACCCTCACGGGTGGGAGTCACGCCGAGGCCAGCTCGCGCAGGTCGCCGGCCACATCTGTCAGCGCGTCTATGTTTACCGGAATGCGACGGCGGATGAGCTCGCGACTCAGTCGACCGGTGCGGCCATCATTGACCGAAAGCACAGCCTCGATCACGCCTTCCTTCAGGTAAAACAAGGCGAATCGCTCGCTTTCAGGATCGCCTCTCCATACCGTCTGGTCGAAGTCGTGGGCATTACCCACATATTGCAAGTTGAGGTCGTACTGGTCGGACCAGAACCATGGAAGCTCCTCGTACCGGCTGGGCGTGCCGGCGACTGCCGCTCCGCAGGCCGCGCCCTGCTTCTGGGCGACCTGCCAATGCTCCACCCTGACATGGCGTCTGAAGACCGGGTGGAAATGAGCCGCGATGTCCCCAGCGCAGTAGATTCCCGGCGCCGCGCGTAGCGTCTCATCAACCAGCACTCCACCAAGGCCGAGCTCGAGCCCCAGGTCTCGTGCCAGTCCTACCTCCGCCCCAACTCCGATTGCGACCAGGGCGACGTCGATCTCTGCCTGGGTCCCATCACTCAGCTCAACGCCGACGACGCGGTCTTCCGAGGTTATCCAGCGCGTGACCGATGTACCGGTGCGCAGATCAACCCCCCGGGATCGGTGGATGCGCGCGTAGATCTCACCCATCTCCTGTCCTAGGGCTCTGCCAAGGGGTACCGATCCGAGCTCAATCATGAGGACGTTCTTCCCCATGAGGCGAGCCGAAGCCGCGACTTCCGCTCCGATGAAGCCGGCGCCGAGCAGCAGCATCCTCTGGCTTTCCCCAAGCGCTCGCTTGATGGCAGTACTGTCGTCGAGCGTACGAAGGCTAAACACGTTAGACAGACGCGGCACCTCGGGTGACCATCGCGGCGTGCCACCAGGAGCCAGGATGAGCGAGTCGAAGTGGATGTCGCGCCCGTCGTCGAGGCGAACCGTTCTCGCCCGTGCGCGAGCCTCGACCACCGCATGGCCGGTCACCAGCTCGATGCGTTGCTGCTCATATTCCTCCGTTCGGTGCAAGAAGACCCGGTCCGGCGGTACCTCGTCTCTCAGATACTGCTTGGAAAGCAAAGGTCTCTCATACGGCCGATGGCGGTCAGCGCCGATAAGCAGAACACTTCCGTCGAAGCCGTTCTGACGGAGGGCCATGGCCGCCGCGTCCCCCGCCGCGCCCGCGCCCACGATGACAACCTGGGAATTCAGTCTCGCGCTCATCGCGGATCTCCTCTCACGCCAGCATGCCGGCGTCCATCCATCGGCGGAAGTCGGCGATCTTCTCCTCGGGCCAGCCCCCATCGCACGGCATATTCCCGGCTACGAGTCGGACAAGAATACCCTCGGCATTCTCATGCACATCCTGATAGTCCCAGAGGTCGAAGGCGAAGTCCATCGCCCGTCTGTCGCTTTCTCGGAACAGAGGTCTGATATCCTGCTCGAAGCTGAGCTTTCCAGTCGGCGTTCCCATCGTGGCCTCCATCGTGACTCAGCGATCCGTCGCAGGTTTGACCCCGCCAAATGGTCCGCGTTTTGTAAAAACAACTTCTTTTAGCTTAAAGATGACGAGTGCGATCAAGTCAACCCGAACAAGTCAGACGTCCTGGAGCTGAGATGTGAATCAAGAGGCAGTTCCCCACGAAGAGCATGTCGCCGGCATTGCCGCGCTCAATGAGCCGGCGCGACGGGCCCTCTACCTGCACATCGTGAAGCAAGGGGGTGACGTCACTCGTGACCAGGCGGCCCAGGCGCTCGGCATGGCCCGCTCGGTTGCCGCCTTCCATCTCGAGAAGCTTGTCGAGGAAGGGTTGCTGGAGGCGCACCATAAGCGATTAACCGGGCGGCGGGGGCCTGGGGCGGGACGCCCGTCAAAGCTCTATCGACGGTCGAGGCGGCAATTTCGGGTAAGCCTGCCGCCGCGGAGCTACGAGCTTGCTGCCCAGCTCTTTGCCCGCGGATTGCAGGCCAATGGGTCCGCTCCGGCCATCGCCGCGATCAACGACGTGGCGCAGGACTTCGGAGAAGGCATCGGCTCGGAGGCGCGGCAGATCGCCGGCCCCAATCCCGAAGCCGAGCACCTACTGGACGCCACCGAGGTTCTCTTGAACGCCTATGGCTTCGAACCCCACCGTGACGCCAACGGAGATGTACGCCTCCGCAACTGCCCGTTCCGCGCCCTGGCCGTGGAGTATCGTGACCTCGTCTGTGGCATGAATCTGTCGATCATGCAGGGCGTTTTGGATGGTCTGGAGACCAGTGGCGTGGAAGCCGTACTCGATCCACCGCCGGACATGTGCTGTGTGGTCTTTCGACAGACGAAGCCGGCGCCAGAGCGGGACACGAGCTCTGCGAGAGTTGCAGAGAAGGTAAAAGCATGACAGGAAATCCACTCCACGAGCTTGAAGCATGCGGCCAGAGCGTCTGGACGGATGCATTGATGCAATGGGCACAGTCAGACTCGAGGGTTGAAACGAAAACTTCTCGACTGTGTAACCTTCCAACGTATGATTCACAGGGACATTCAATAGGATGTAGGAGAAACCGTGTCGGATTCCACGCTCGCTATCGCTCCGGTCCGGCCGTGGAGAACCTCGCTGCAACAGCCGCCCGATCTCGAACACATCTTCAATAGCTACGTGGATCCGGTGTATCGGTTCGTCTACAGCAGAGTTGGAAATCGAGAGGACGCTGAAGACCTGACATCCGAAGTATTTTTGAAGGCGGCCGGCCAGCTCGATCCAGAGCGACCGGAAGCGAGCATCGCCCAGTGGCTTTTCACCGTAGCCCGGACGGTCATAGCGGACCATTGGCGCCGCTATTATCGGCGGGGGCCCTCACTTCCGCTCGATGAAAACCAGGCGGAGGTCCCAGTAGAGGATGATGATGCGACGGGGGAACGGGCGGCTCGTCTGGTACTGGGTGTTCTTGCCGCTTTGCCGGAGAGATACCGCCGGGTTCTCGAGCTTCGGTTTCTCTCCGGGTACTCAGTGGCTGAGACGGCACGGGAGCTGGGACTCTCGCCGGAGAATGTTAAGGTAATTCAACATCGCGCGTTGGCAAAAGCCGTACAGGTGACAGAAGGACGACCATGAGCGACCACGAGAACTTCGAACGGGCCATTGAATCTCTGCTTGACGACCGGTCGCCATGCCGTGATGCGATTGGTCTCGATGACGAAGAGCAGAAGATGCTGCGCATGGCGCAGCTGCTCCGGGGAAGCCGGCAGGAAGCGACGGCGCCCGAGGCGGAATTCGTGGCGGGGCTGCGCGAGCGTGTGGTGCCTGGCCAACCTCGAGTTACTCGGCGCACGGCATTCCGGTCCGGCCTCGGCGCCCTTGCCGCCGGAATTCTCGGCGGCATCGGAATCGATCGCCTTCATCACCAGTCGCCGACTCCTGACCGGGAGGCCCTGGTGGGTAACGATGGCCGCTGGGTGGACGTCGCCGTGGCGAGCGAGGTGCCTGCGGGAGCGGTTCGATCCTTCACGGCCGGTAACATACCGGGCTTCCTTATCAACCACGACGGTGAATTTCGAGCGCTCTCGCGTATCTGCACACACATGGGGTGCGCTTTGGACTTTGCCCGGGCTCAGCAAGGCTTCGTGTGTCCGTGTCACGGAGCCGCATTCGACTTGCGCGGCTTCATTCGCCACGGGCCTGGGAGGTATCCGGACCCCCTGCCGCCACTTCCCGAGCTGCGCGTGCGGGTCCAGGACGAGTCGGTCCAGGTCTGGAGCGTCTGAGTCGCGATCTCTCGCCGGTTCCTTCACTCTCACCCTTCCCTGGCACAATGAGGCAAACAGGGACGGGTGTGAAACCAGAGGAGGGCAGCAGTGAGCACGAGCGCGGTACCATCGACACAACCGCTGACACAGCGTCCGGCATGGAAGGCGCTCGAGACCCACTACCGGGAGATACGTGACCGGCACCTTCGCGACCTCTTTGCCGAGGATGAACGCCGTGGTGAGAGGTTGATCGCCGAGGGGGCCGGCTTGTATCTCGACTACTCGAAGAATCGAGTTACCGACGAGACCCTGGCGCTGCTCGTGAGGCTGGCTGAGGAATGCGGCCTGCGTGAGCGCATCGATGCCATGTTCGCCGGCGAGAAGATCAACGTGTCGGAGGATCGCGCGGTGCTGCACACGGCGCTTCGGGTGCCGGACGGCGAGAAGATTGACGTGGATGGCCAGGACGTGGTGACCGGAGTGCATGTGGTTCTGGCGAAAATGAGCAGCTTCTCGGACCGACTGCGCTCCGGGGAGTGGAAGGGGTACACGGGGAAGCGAATCCGGAATGTCATCAACATCGGCATCGGGGGTTCGGATCTGGGTCCCGTTATGGCGTACGAGGCACTGAAACACTATAGCGACCGCGCGATGACGTTTCGCTTCGTCTCAAATATCGACGGCACAGACTTCGCCGAGGCGACGCGCGATCTCGATCCCGTGGAGACACTCTTCGTCGTATCCTCCAAGACGTTCACGACGCTCG
>QHBP01000030.1:0-1685 GCA_003244175.1 Chloroflexota bacterium
ATCCGGTTCAACCGGCACAGAGGCCGGCCCCTACCGGACCAATATCGATGCTAGCGGCTCTCGGGTCTTGAGAGCTTCCATGATTCCTCGTGTGCTGGCTGTCGTGGTGCAGTTCAATGCGGCCGAAATGACCGGTCGCTGTATCAATTCGTTGCGCGCCCAATCGGCTGCTTGCAATCTTCTCATTGTCGATAACGGATCAACCGACGGGTCCGATTCGTCCCTGAGGTCTCGGCTTCGCCCGAACGACTGCTTGCTGCATACGGATACGCCCACGGGCTTCGCCAATGCCGTGAATCTGGGATTGCAACTGGCGAAAGATGACGCCTACGACTATGTCTTTCTCGTGGGCAATGACGTGGAACTCGCGGAGAATGCTCTTGAGCATCTGATGGCTGCAGTTGTGAAGGATCCGCGTCTTGCTGCCGTTGGACCGATTCAAGTCTACGCTGACAATCCGCAAACGGTATTCACCGCCGGTGGCCGGCTTACCGAACGCACCTGGTCAACAAGCCATGAAGGCTGGGGCCAACCGCTCGAACAGGTACAGCTAGAGTGTGACTCTCAACCAGAGTGGCTGGATTTCGCCGCTGTCTTGATCCCTATGGCAGTACTGAGCCGAGTAGGTCACCTGCGCACGGGCTACGGCTATTACTGGGAAGACGTGGACTGGTGTCTGCAAAGTCGGGCACTCGGATACCAGCTCGCTGTCGAGCCTCGCGCCGTGGTGAGACATCGCGTTGCTGGAACAGCCGGGCAGCAGCCCGAACGAAAACGGTATCTGTGGTTCAGGAATCGCTTACTGTGCGCTTACCGAGTACGAGGGTGGAGATTTACCCTGCGACTTCTCCACCGAGAGTGGCTCTTCATTCTGCGGAACATTCTTCCCCGCGCCGAAGCCATTGAGTCCAAGAGAATCACCGCTACTCTTGACTTTACCCTGCGGAGAAAGTACCGGACCTATCGGTGACCGCCGAGTATGCAGTACCAATTTATGTCTCTCAACTTCATGGTGCGCGGGAAGAATAGGCAGTAATGGTCCGTATACTCTATCTCGTGCCCGAGTTTACTCATACCCCCCATGAAGGACACTTGGTTCGTTATGGACAGGTGCGTGAAGCACTTCGTGCCCTTGGCCACAGTGTCCTGGTGCACGCGCCCGCGGCGAGAGTTACATCGACGGGTCATCGGTCAGTACGTGGCTCCCGGTGGCATCGACCGATTCAACTCACCGAAGCCGCTGCTTGGACAGACGTGTGTCATGCGATCACGCACTTTGAGCCGGACATTGTTCTAGCGACGCATCCACACTTCACCGATGTGACCGCACTGGGCCGGCAGCTGGGGATACCCGTGATTGTCGAAACCTACAACTATGAGCCGGGAATCAGCATGATGAGGAGCCTTGGACGCTCTCTGGCGGCTCACGTCAGTGTTGTACTGGCGGAGGCGCTGTATCTGCGCAGAGCCGCGAGGGTCTGGACTCTCTCGTCCGAAGACAAGCGCTCATATGCACGCACCTACCCGTTCTGCTCGATCGGGGTCGTGCCACATGTAATCCCCCTTCCGACAGCTGACGCACAAACGGTGTCGACCGCTAGCGATATTTTGTTCGTCGGCTCCTATGGCTACCGTCCAAATGCGCTCGCTGCACGTTTCCTACTCGAACAGGTAATGCCCATCTT
>QHBP01000030.1:1700-3104 GCA_003244175.1 Chloroflexota bacterium
TCTCACCTTCGTTGGTCCGGAGCCTCCTGCGTGGATGCGCGTTTTCCGTGCCGATGATGTCGAGATCACCGGCGCAGTGGCGGACCTGTCTCCCTATTACCGCCGCGCGAATGTGGTTGCCTGTCCAGTCAATGAGGGCGGAGGGGTAAAGACCAAGGTCCTGGAGGCAATGGCCTACGGACGACCCGTCGTTTTGACGAAACCAAGCTGCCGAGGCATTGCCATCGTGAACGGCAGGGACGCCGTCCGGGCAGAGAGCAATGCCTCGGCGTTTGCCCACGCCCTGCTCCAGCTATTGGAGTATCCGGATGTGGCCGAACGAATTGGCCGATCCGGTCGGATGCTGGTTGAGAGCAGACACTCCGCCGCGGCGCTCCGCAGTATCCTCCAACGCGAAGTGGAGTCAGTACTCCGGGAACCCACGACGGTGACCAGGCAGCGGACGGTCTGAGCTGTGAAGATCCTGCACGTTCTTCGCGGATTCCGACTACCCCGTGACCCCACCACGGAGAGTGCCAGTGGCATCGTACGCGTTGCCCTCGAACTCGCCCGGGCGCAGTCGGCCCTGAACCACTCAGTGACGATCGCCTGTATCTCCCCCACTCCATGGCGCTCGACCTGGGAGCGCACCCAGCTACTCGGATTGCGACCGATGCACTGGGCGTGCGTCTCTCTGGGCGGAAAGTCGGTGGACCTGAGTCATCATCTCCCGTTCGTCTTGTTGACTCGCGACTCACCCTTCGATGTGGTTCATGATCACGGGTCGGGTTACATGCGATGGCTGCGGTGCGGCGTGAGAGTTGCCCACTTCCACAGCGACCCCGGATTTTCCGGGGACCGGAAGGAACGTTTTCACTTGGCACCTACCGACTTTGCCACCATCTGCCGGCACACAGATGTGCGGGTAGCCGTCAGTCGGTTCGTCGCGGCGGAAATAGAGCGCGGCATGGGTCAGCAGCAAGCCGTGCATATTGTGAGCAACGGGGTTGATACCGACTTATATACTCCCGAGACTTGGGCGGCCACGCGGACAGATCTTCGTCAATCATGGGGCATCGGTGACCAGGAGACCGTTTTCCTATTTGCCGGCGCCCTGACACGTAGCAAGGGGCTCTTTCCGCTGGCACACGCGTTCAACTCAATTTTCAAGACCGTGCCCTCAACGCACCTTGTCATTGCCGGCTCCGATCGACTCTGGGGAAACACGGTCACGCGCTCTACCAATTCAGACGAGCTGGAAACGGAACTACGCCAACTCCTCGAGACCTCTTTAAAGTCCTCGCACGTTCACTTTCTCGGCAAAGTACCCCTCGGGCACATGCCGTCTCTCTACGCCGCCAGCGACGTGGTGGTAGTCCCCTCGATCTGCCGGGAAGGCTTCGGGCTGGTGGCATTGGAGGCGAT
>QHBP01000165.1 GCA_003244175.1 Chloroflexota bacterium
CTATCAGATCAACTACCTGCGCTGCATCGGTTGTGGCCTGTGCATCGAGGCCTGCCCGACCCGTGCGTTGTCCATGACGAACGAGTACGAGATCGCCGACGACGATCGGCAACGGCTGATCTACACCAAGGACATGCTGCTCGAGGAGCCGAAGAACCTCGACAGTTTGCCCGCATAACCGGGCGAGAGAGGGGAAACGCAGGCTTGACGGCGACAGTCGTAGAGAGCATCGTCTTCTGGGTGGCGGCGATCTCGGCCGTCGTCAGCGGCGTGGGCGTCATCACCGCCCGGAACCCCGTGTACAGCGCTCTGGGGCTGATTCTCACCCTCGGGCAGCTCGCCGTCCTGTACCTGCTGCTCGACGCGCAGTTCATAGCCGCGGCGCAGATCCTGATCTACGCCGGCGCGGTAATGGTGCTGTTCCTCTTTGTGATTACGCTGCTTGGCGTTCACGACTACGACCTGCTCGGCGACCGCTTGCCCGCGCAGCGAGTATTCAGCTTGATTCTGGCGGCGCTCCTCCTCCTGGGGGTCATCTTCTTTGTGGCTCAGACTCCCAACGCCCTCACCGGGCTGCACGGAACCTTCAATCAGGACTTGCACCGGAACAATGTGGCGGCCTTCGGCCGGCAGCTTTTCACGTCCTTTGTGTTTCCCTTCGAGGTCACCGCTCTGCTGCTGATCGTGGCCATGATCGGCGCGGTGGCGCTTGGCCGTCGCACAAGCCGCGAGTTCGACGCGGTTCTCGGACGGCTCGAGCGACCCCCCGTACGTCCGGAGCGGCCGGCATCTGTAGCGACGCCGGAACCGCAGAGGGAGACCACCGAGGTATGAGTCCGGGGGTTGAACACTATCTGATCGTCAGCGCCATCTTGTTCACTCTCGGCACGCTCGGCGTCTTGCTGCGCCGTGATCCCTTGATCATCTTCATGTCAATTGAGCTCATGCTCAACTCGGTGAACCTGACCTTCGTTGCCTTTTCCCACTATCTGAGCTCGGCTGACGGCCAGATATTTGTGTTCATCGTAATGACGGTGGCCGCCGCCGAGGTCGTGGTGGGGTTGGCTCTCATCGTCTCCATCTTCCAACGGGCCCAACGCATCGACGTTGACCTGCTGGACGAGATGAGGGGCTAAGGGATGCAGCACTTCGTCTGGGGCGTGCTCTTGCTGCCCCTGGTGGGCTTCCTCGCGGGCTCGCTGGGCACGCGGCTGAACAACCGATTCATCAGCTACCTAGGGCCGGGATCGGTCTTCCTGGCCTTTCTCTGCGCCGTCGTGTCGTTCCTGTGGCTGCAGGGACAGTCGGAGGCGGGCCGGCAGTGGAACGAGGTCGCGTGGCATTGGACGCTGACGGGCACGTTCCACCTAGACTTCGGTCTCTGGTTGGACCCTCTGTCCTCGACGATGAGCCTGATCGTCACCGGAGTGGGGTTTCTCATCCTCGTGTACTCGATTGGGTACATGCACGGGGACAACGGATACCGGCGCTTCTTCTCGCAGATGGATCTCTTCATTTTCACGATGCTGTTGCTGGTCCTGGCCAACAACTATCTGTGGCTCCTGGTTGGCTGGGCGGGCGTCGGCCTGACGTCGTACCTGCTCATCGGCTTCTTCCTGGACAGACCGTCCGCCGTCGCGGCGGCCCGCAAGGCGTTTGTCATGAACGTCATCGGAGACTGGGGGCTGATGATCGCGCTGTTCATGATGTTCATCCTGCTGGGAGGCGTCGACTTTCAGACAGTCTTCTCGCGGGCGCAGACGCTTGCGTATAACGGGCAGGTCGTTAATGTGCTTGGCTTCATGCTGCTCCTGGCTGCGGTCGCCAAGTCCGCTCAGCTGCCGCTCTACACCTGGCTGCCGGACGCGATGGAGGGCCCGACGCCGGTCAGCGCGCTGATCCACGCGGCCACCATGGTCACAGCGGGCGTCTATCTCGTGGCGCGCTCCTTCCCCATCTACCAGCAGGCCCCCATCTCTCTGCACACTGTCGCGTTCATAGGGGCCGTAGGCACCGTCTATGCCGCCACCATGGGTCTGGCGAACAATGACATCAAGCGCATACTCGCCTACTCCACGATGAGTCAGATCGCATACATGTTCGTGGGAGTGGGTGTCGCCGTATATTCGGCCGGCATGTTCCACTTGCTCGAACACGCCTTCTTCAAGGCCCTGCTCTTCATGTGCGCCGGCAGCGTTATGCACGCACTAAAAGACGAGCTGAACATTCAGCGCATGGGCGGCCTCCGCCACAAGCTGCCATTCACGCATGCCGCTTTTGTTGTTGGCTGGCTCGCGATCATGGGCATCCCGCCATTTTCCGGCTTCTTCAGTAAAGAGGATATTATCGGCGCCGCCTATTCCCGTGCGTTGCACGGCGACGGCTCACTATGGATCGTGTGGATCCTGGTGGTTCTGGCAGCCGGTTTGACGGCCGCCTATATGACTCGCCTGTACTTCCTCGTCTTCCATGGCGAGCCGCGGGACCCGGAGCTTTTTGCCAACGCCCACGAGCCGGCTCTATCTATGCGTGTGCCGATGATGGCGCTCATGGTGCTCTCACTCGTCGGTGGATTCCTTGCTTTTCCCGGTGGCTGGAATGAGATGGGAGCATGGCTGAGACCGGTATTCGATAGAGCCGCTTTTGCCGGCCTCCATCCGGTTCCCGGTGCTCAGCCGTTCGAGCTCGCCTCGCTCGTGCTCACGCTCGCCATCACGATAGCCGGCTTTCTCGCGGCCTTCCAGATCTACTACCTGCGCAGCCCCTCCGCGGACAGGGTGGGCGCGGCGGCGCCGGCGCTCTACAGCCTCTTGTACCACCGGTACTATGTGGACGAGCTTTACGATCTCGTCATCGTGCGGCCCATCAAGCTTACAGCCATGCTTGTGAACGCGTACTTCGAGAGATACGTCGTGGACGGGGCCGTCAACGGCGCCGGCATCGCCACCCGCTTCAGCGGTTCGTGGCTCCGACGCGTGCAGACCGGATACGCCCGCAACTACGCGCTCTCGATTCTGCTGGGGGCGGTTGCACTTGTCGGCTATTACATCATCGGAGGGCGTTGAGACGTGCTTAGCTCGTCGAACACGCTCGGCTTTCCACTGGTCAGCCTTGTCCTGTTCGTGCCCGGCGGAGCCGCCGCGCTGGCCCTCCTGGTCGACTCGTTTATTGGTGAGAGCGAGGACCGGACCCGTTTCATAGCGCTTCTCGCGGTGGCCGCCGATTTTCTTCTCTCCGTCTTGCTGCTGGTGAAGTTTGTCATCACACACGACGCGCCGGGTGCCGGCTGGCATCTTCAGTTCGCGGACCGGCATGACTGGGTCGGCAGCCTGGGCATCAGCTACTGGGTTGGAGTCGACGGGATCAGCGTCTTTTTGGTGGCACTCACGGCCCTGATCATGGGCGTGGCCATCGCCGCCGCCAACTTCATGATCGTGGACCGCCGTCGTACCTTCCTCACCTTCATGCTGATGTTGCAGACCGCCGTCCTCGGCGTTTTCGTGGCGGCCAACCTGTTTCTCTTCTTCGTGTTCTGGGAGGCCATGCTCATCCCCATGTACTTCCTGATGGGCATCTGGGGTGAGGAACGCCGCGTGTACGCAACCATGAAGTTCCTCGTGTACACGGTCTTCGGCAGCTTCTTCATGTTGGTCGCCATCTTTTATTTGTGGGCGCAGGCGCACACGCTGGACATGCCGGGCCCGACCGGTCTGGTGGCGACCCTTTCCGCCCACCCGTTGTCGTCAAGCGAGCAGTTGTGGCTCTTCCTGGCGTTCGGTATCGCCTTCGCCGTCAAGCTGCCGATCTTCCCGTTTCACAGCTGGGCGCCGACCGCGTACGCCGAGTCGCCCGTTCCGGTGGTGATTGCCCTGGCGGGCATTCTCTCCAAAGCCGGGGCGTTCGGCTTACTGCGCTATTGCCTGCCGCTGTTCCCCAGCGCCACCCGAGATCTGGCCGGGTTCGTGTCGATTCTCGCCATCATCGGCATGCTGTACGCGGCGGGCCTGGCCCTGGTACAGACGGACATCAAGAGGTTGGTCGCCTATGCCAGCATCAGCCATGTCAATCTGATCGCCCTGGGAATCTTCGCCCTGAACCCGACGGCTCTTAACGGCTCGGTGCTGCAGATCGTGAACCACGCGGTCATCATCACGGGGCTCTTCCTGGCGGTCGCCTACATCAGCGCTCGCACGGGAACGCGCCAGCTGGCAGACATGGGTGGTCTGGGGGTGCGCCGGCCGGTGCTCATGTGGCTCTTTTTCGTGTTCGTTTTGGCCGGCCTCGATCTGCCCGGTTTGAGCTCTTTCGCCGGTGAGTTCCTGATATTGGCGGGGACCTTCCGCGCCAACGCCTGGTTTGCGACGGTCGCGGCCCTGACCATCATCCTGGCTGCGTGGTACATGATCAGATTCTTTCAGAACAGCATGAATGGTCCCGTGACCGCATCGCCTCAGCAGACCGCCGAGTACATCGAAGATCCGCAAAAGAGCGTCTATCAGTACCCCGTGGTTCGCCACTTGATTGGGGGCGATCTCTTGCCACGGGAGCTGGCGTTATTCGTACCCCTGATCATCTTGATTGTCTATATCGGAATACAGCCCGATGCGTTGACCGCGCGCATCAATCCGACCGCGAACCCGGTGACGTACCTGGTCCACCACCCAGGACCGACGACAGCCCTCCTAGGAGGCGGTCGATGACACTGGCGGCAACAACGATCCCCATCGCGATTGGATTGAACGACTGGGGCGCCGTTCTTCCGGAGCTGATCACGGCCGCGGGCGTGCTTCTTATGCTCATGCTCGACGTGAGTCCTCTTCCCAGGAAGACCGACGTTCTCACCGGGGTGGCACTCGTGGTCGTCCTCCTGGCGGCGATCGCCACCTGGAACCTCTGGGGCCACGGTCAGTCCTACGCGATGTACTTCACGGTCACGGGCGACAAGTTCGCGATGTTCTTCAACTACGTCATCCTGCTGTCCCTGGCCCTTGCCATCCTGATGTCCCCGGGAGCGATCAGGGTCTCCGCCTTCGACCCCGGAGAGTACTACGCCCTGCTGCTTTCAGCGGCGACGGGCATGATGCTGATGGCCGCGGGGCTCAGCCTCATGGTCCTCTTCATAGCACTCGAGCTCCTATCGCTGTCTCTGTACATTCTGGCCGGATTCGACCGCTCGCGTAAGCGGTCCCAGGAGGCCGGCTTCAAGTACTTCGTGCTCAGCTCCTTTGCGTCGGCCTTCCTCATCTACGGCATGGCTCTCGTGTACGGAGCGACCGGATCCACCCAGCTGAATGTCATCGACGCGTGCTTGCGCGGTCAGACGGGGGTGTTGGGAAGTGCGGCGGCTCACTGCACCACGGGTGTGGCCGCCAATAGTCCGCTGCTATATATCGGCATCGCTCTCATGGTTGTGGGCTTCGCGTTCAAGATCTCCGTGGTGCCGTTCCACATGTGGACCCCTGACGTCTACCAAGGGGCGCCGACTCCCGTGACCGCCTTCATGTCGGTCACGACTAAAGCGGCGGTGTTCGCCGCCTTTGTGCGCGTGTTCAATCTATCGTTGGGCTCCGTGGAGTCGCACTGGTTCGGCCTCATCTGGGCGCTTGCGATTGTCACCATGATCGGCGGCAATGTCGTCGCCCTGGTGCAGACAAGCATGAAGCGGATGCTTGCGTATTCCGGAATTGCCCATGCGGGCTATTTGCTCGTCGCCATGGCGGCGAACAACAACGACGGTCTCACGGCCATCGCTTTCTATTTTCTCGCCTACGCTGTGATGAACATCGGGGCTTTTATCCTGGTCAGCGTGCTCGAGGATCGCGGGGAGCAGGGCGACGAGATCAGCAGCTACCGGGGCCTTTTTTATCGTAGCCCCGCCCTCACCTGGTTCACATCCGCCTTCATGTTCTCCCTCGCCGGATTTCCTCCCACCGCGGGTTTCGTTGCCAAGTATTTTGCGTTCGAGGCCATCGTGAAGGCCGGTCATACCGAACTCGCGGTGGTCGGCGTATTGACGAGCCTGATTTCCATTTACTACTACCTGCGAGTCGTGGTGTATATGTTCATGCCGGCGACGGAGGGTCAAAGGCGCGACGCGATTCAGATTCCGGGAGCATCGGACGTGGCGCTGGCAGCTGCCGTGGCGGGGACCATAGGCTTCGGGATTTTGCCCACGGGATTCTTCAACATGGCGACGCAGGCGGTCGGCGCAATGCGTGCCGTCTTCAATCAGTAGGCAAAACGACAAAGCCAAAGGAACGCCTGTGGACGACGAGAAGTTTGATGCGATCGTGGTGGGCGCGGGACCCGCGGGCTCCGCTGCCGCGCTGACGATGGCGAAAGCGGGTTTGAGCGTCGCCATGTTCGAGCGTGGCAATCAGCCGGGCGCCAAGAACGTCATGGGCGGGGTCCTCTTCCGCGAGGCGACGGAGGACGTTTTCGGCCCGTTTTGGGAGGAAGGCCCGGTCGAGCGGCCGGTTGTGGAGCAGCGTCTCTGGATGTTGGGAAAGGACTCGGTGGTGACCGCCGGCTTTCGCAGCGCGGCGTTTGCCGCGCCTCCCTACAACGCCTTCACCGTCCTGCGTGCCAGGCTCGATCCCTACTTCGCCGCCAAGGCCGAGGAAGCCGGCGCTTTTCTCGTTCCCGAGACGCAGGTGACCGACCTGATCTGGGACAACGGCAAGATCGCCGGCGTGCGAACGGGCCGGGAGGGAGACCTTTACGCCGACGTCGTCCTCATGGCTGAGGGGATCAATGCGTTTGCCGCCGTAAAAGCAGGGCTGCGCAGGGACTACACAATGGAGAACGCTGCACTGGCCGTCAAGGAAGTGCATGCGTTGCCGCCGGAAGTAATCGACGAACGCTTCAATGTGCGCGACAACGAAGGCGTGACGATCTTG
>QHBP01000385.1 GCA_003244175.1 Chloroflexota bacterium
GGGTTGGTGCCGTGGGCCGAGTCGGGGATGATCACCCGCCGCCGGCCGCCTTCACCGTTTCCCTCGTGCCACGCCCGCATGAGGAGCAGCCCGGTGAGCTCGCCCGCCGCGCCTGCCGGCGGCTGGAGGGTGGCCGAGTGCATGCCGGTGAGCGCGCACAGCGTCTCCTCCAGCTCGACCAGCAGCTCGAGCCAACCTTGCACGTGGGATACGGGCGCCGCCGGGTGCACGTCGGTGAGACCTGGCATGGCGGCGGCGTCGTCGCAGAGCTTGGGGTTGTACTTCATGGTGCACGAGCCCAGCGGATAAAAACCCGAGTCGATGCTGTAATTCAGCTCGGACAGATGCGTGAAGTGCCGCACCACGTCCGGCTCGGACAGCTCCGGCAACGCCGGCGGCGCGTTGCGCAAGTATTCTCGTGGTATCACGTCCTCGACGACGACGGCCGGCACATCCGACGCCGGCAGGGAGTAGCCCTTGCGTCCGGGAGAGCTCAGCTCGAAGGAGAGAGGTTCGCTCATTCGGACCCTCGCGCGCCGGCACCCTCCAGGAGTCGCTGCGACGCGTCGGTGCCGGCGGCGCCCATTTCACGAAGCGTCGCGACGAGATCGTCTATCTCCTGGCGGGAGGTCATCTCCGTGAAAGCCAGCAGGAGGTAGCGGTCCATCGCCGGATCGACCGTCCCGAGGTCGAACCCTCCGATGATGTCCCGGCCGAGGAGGAAACGGTTGACCTCGGCCGCGGGAACCGGGGTGCGCACCGTGAACTCGTTGAAGAAGGGCGCGTCGAACGCCAGCTCGAATCCCGGCACGGCGGCGATCTCTTTGGCGGCGTAGCGCGCCTTCCCCAGGCACAGAGTTGCCAGCTCGCGGAGTCCTTCAGCGCCCATCAGGGAGAGATAAACCGTGGCCGCCAGCGCCATAAGGGCGTGATTTGTACAGATATTAGACGTGGCCTTCTCGCGCCGAATGTGTTGCTCCCGCGCCTGCATCGTCAGCACATACCCCTTGCGACCATTGGTGTCGACCGTCGCGCCGGCAATGCGCCCGGGAAGCCGCCGCACGAGACCCGATCGCACCGCGATCAGTCCCAGATACGGACCACCGTACGACAGGGAGATTCCCAACGGCTGCCCACAGCCGACGGCGATGTCCGCACCGTACTCACCCGGTGGGGCCAGAAGCGCCAGGGAAAGCGGATTGTTGACGGCGATGAACAGCGCTCCGTGGCCATGCGCTGCCTCGGCAAGGCCGGCCATCGGCTCGATAGCGCCCCAGAAGTTCGGGGACTGTGCGACCACTGCCGCGAAATTCTCGTCCAGCGCGTCGCCCATGGTCGAGGGGCTGGCCGACCATGTCTCGTCCAGATCGACCAGGTCGAATCCCTCACCCTTGAAATAGGTCTCCAGGACACACCGGTATTCGGGATGGAGGCCGCGCGCCACGCCAATGCGCTCACGCCGCGTCTCGTTGATGGCAATGGTGGCGGCCTCCGTTACCGCGGTCGCCGCATCGTACAAGGAGGCGTTCGACACGTCCAGAGCCGTGAGCTCGGCGATCATCGTCTGGTACTCGTAGATAGCCTGCAGCGTGCCCTGCGAAGCTTCGGCCTGATACGGCGTGTACGACGTGTAAAACTCGGAACGACCGGTGATGGCACCGACCACGCTGGGGGCGTAATGCCGGTAGGCGCCTGCTCCCAGAAATGACGGCCGGTGCTCGAGATCGAGATTTTTGGCGGCCAGCGCGGTCAAGAGCCGCGCTACCTCCATCTCGCTTACACCGGCCGGTATGTCCGGCGGTCCGCTTCGCAGCTCATCGGGAATATTCGCGAACAGGTCCTCGACCCGTTCCACTCCGACGGCGTGCAGCATTGCAGCGCGCTCGTCCGGCGTGTGCGGCAGATAGGACATCAATGCGGCTCGAGAGTCTTTTGTTCATACGCCGCGGCGTCGAGCAGGTTTTCGAGCTCTTCCGGGTCGTCCAGACGTACACGGGCCAGCCAGCCGCGCCCATACGGATCCTCGTTGACCAACCCCGGGTTCTGATCGAGGTCGTCATTGACCCGCACTATCTCTCCACCGACGGGACAATACAGCTCCGACACCGCCTTGACCGATTCGATCTCGCCGAAAGCTTCGCCTTGAGCAAAACGCGCGCCCACGTCCGGTAGCTGCAGAAACACGATGTCGCCCAGCTGCTCGGTGGCAAAGGAGGTGACGCCGTATACGGCCTCGTCCGTCTCCCGCCGCACCCACTCATCGTCCTTCGTGTAACGCAGATCGTCCGGAAAATTTCCAGCCATACGATGCCCTCTCCGATCCTTATCGTTTGTATATGGGCTTGCGTACCACGCGGGCCGCGTGGCGCTGGTCTCGGATTTCTACCTCGACCTCCGTACCCGGTCGGGCGTGACTCGAAGCGAGGTACCCGAGCGCGATGCCGCGCTTGAATGTCGGAGAGAACGTCCCGCTCGTCAGCTCGCCAATGCGGTCCGACCCGCTGAATACGGCGCAGTGAGGTCGGGGAATGCGCCGGTCCTGCATCTCGAGCGCTACCATCCGACGCTCTGCTCCGTTCGCCTTCTGTGCCTCCAGGACCTCCCGGGCAATGAAATCCGAGGCGCCGAACCTGACCGTCCAGCCAAGGCCGGCCTCTAAGGGCGACGTACCCTGGTCGATATCGTTGCCGTACAGCATGTACCCGGCCTCCAGTCGCAGGGTATCACGCGCCCCCAAACCCACCGGCTTCAAGCCGCTGCTCTGCCCGGCGTGGAGAAGGGCTTGCCACACCTCCGGAGCGCCCGCGGGCGACACATACAGCTCGAAGCCGTCTTCGCCCGTGTAACCGGTGCGGGACACGGTCGCGTCCACGCCCGCGACGTCGCCGCTAGTGAACCAGTAGTACTCGATGCTCTCGAGGTCGATCTCGGTCACCTGCGCCAGAATGCCCTCTGCCTTCGGCCCCTGGATCGCGATGAGAGCCACGTCGTCACTCACGTTTTCGATCCGCGCATCGCCGGCAGGATGGTCGACAATCCAGGCCAGATCTTTGTCGATATTGGAGGCGTTGACGACCAGCATCAGATGATCCGCGAACCGATACACCAGCAGATCATCGACAATCCCGCCGTCCGGGTAGCACATCGGCGTGTATCTGATTTGGTACACATCAAGACCCCGAATGTCGTTGGTGACAAGGTAGTCCACGGCCTCCACGGCTTCCTCACCCTCCACCCGCAGCTCGCCCATGTGAGACAGATCGAAGAGTCCCGCTTCCTCCCGCACCGCCCGGTGCTCGTCGACAATGCCGGAGTACTCCAGAGGCATCAGGTAACCCGCGAAGGGCACGATGCGCGCCCCCAATGTCACATGCTGGTCGTACAGCGCTGTCTTTTTTTCCAACCTACCGTCCGGATGTTATCGCGGGTTTTTGGGTAAGCCGGCGATCACGCCAGGGCACTCGCACTGGGTGACGTGCCCGCCGGCACCCGCCTGTGTATCAATCTTCGGGAGGAGCGTCCCTTTTCCCGAAGCAACGCATTTTCATCGATGAGGACATGACCAAGAGAAACAATTGTACCAAAGGCCCCGACCGAAAATGACGGGGTTCAGGGGTTACTCGTGGGTGTGATAGAGGCAGCAGGCGGCACCGCGGCGGTCGGAATTTCGGTGGGAGCGCTGGTTGGAGACACGGTCCCTTCCACGAGCGGAGTGGGCGATGGCGTGGGAGATGGGGTGGGCGTCGGGGTGGCCGGGGACGTCCAGTACCATGCGCCATAGCCGGGAGCCACCGACCCGCAGCCGGACACGGATGCGACGGAGAGGAGGTATCCCTTGCCGGGACGAGTTCCTACGTACGTAAAACGGTTATCCGTCTGGTTGGCCAGATAGAGCAGTCGGTGACGACTGCCCGACGCCGTCAACGTCAGGCGGAAGCGCACGGCACCAATGGGTCGTTTCCACACCCATGTCACTTCCGGGGGCGTTGGACGTAGAACACGCAGGTCGATCACGGGCTGAGGGGCAGCGCAGGGCTGTAAAGCGAGCGCCATGTTCCCGAAAAGGCCCCAGGAGCGGTTAAACGACTTCCACCCATAACGGACAAGCTGAGCGGTCCAGGGATCATTTGCCAGGATCGAGGCGTTGTCGTACCCAACGATCAAAATCGCGTGCTCGTGAGGCACGAGAAAGAACTGCACCCCGTTAGCTTCCGCTAGGCGAGGGACCGCATGCTGCAGCTGATACGTCATCCAGGCGACGACTGGCCATCCTCTATTGAGGTACGACCGCAGTAGCCAGTCACTGCCATAGTCGATGACATCGCTTTGATACCCGAAGCGCAGGAGCGCCTGGTGCAGAGGCTTGGCATACACGCCGTAGTCGACGAGAGTCTGGCCCTGAAATCCATCGGGGTTGCCGCGGAATCCAAGGTTTGGATTCGGATTTCGCGACATCATCGCCATCAGCCGGCTCTCACCGATCCGTGCGCGCGTTCCCATGCTGGCAGCGGACGCTTCGCAGGTCAGAGGCCGCTGCTGGCGTAGCAAGGGAAACCCCGGAAGGAAGACGGGCCCTGCCTGTGCCGGAATATACCCGGGCAGCCCGGAGGCGACCAGGGCGAGAACCGGGATACCGAGCCATCGGAGGCGGCTGAAACGGGGGACCTTCATCGAACGCCGTAGCATAGCACAGGGTGCGCCGAGGACGGATAAAATAGCCGGATACGGGTGCGAGCAGGAGGAATCGCATGACGCAGCTTAACGAGGGCGATCGTGCGCCCGATTTCACGATGCCCCGCTTGGAGGCGGCTCTGTCTCTCCCGACGAACTGCGGGGAAAAGATGTGGTCCTGTACTTCTACCCGAAGGACGACACGTCGGGATGCACATACGAGCACCAGTGCTAAAGGAATCGTGCAATTTCCGTGACGTCCACGGATCAATCGAAGGCGCCGATGCGGTGGTGCTCGGCGTGAGTCCGGACGACACGGTCTCCCACGATCGTTTTGCGGAGAAGTACAACCTGCCGTTTGCGCTCCTGGCGGATACCGACCACCGTGTCGCAGAGGCGTATGGCACGGCCGCTACATGGGGATCGAACGCACCACGTTCTTGATCGACCGCGACGGGAGGATAAAAAGGATTTGGCGCAAAGTCAAACCCGATGAGCACGCGGGCGAAGTGTTGGAGGCCCTTGCGTCTCAGCCATAGCGGCAGGCGCCTCCTGCATTGTAGTACGACATGGCTACGCCGTAGAAGATGTAGCTCGGCCCTCTGTGGCCGTCCGTCCGACGGTTACAACCTTGCCGTAACTTTGCTACATCGGATCCGGGGTACCGCTGTAGGCATAGTCGTCACGATCTTTGACAAGGCCCTTGCGCACCGGATTATTCAGGATATACGCGGCAGTCTCATCTCCATCCTCACTCCGCCGCAGGATGTGATCATGAAACCTGTCCTGCCAAAGTGCGCCCTCATGCCCCAATTGCCAGCTTCTCTCCGTGGTAAATGACTTCAGGCTGCCGATCACATCCCCGAGCGTCCACCGATTGGTCCTCAATTTGAGGAGCAGATGAAGATGGTCCGGCATGAGGCAGTAGGCATACAGATCCACCTCACGGTGATCCCGAATCCACATCCGCTAGGAAATAACTTCCTCGGCTGCGAGGGAGTCTCTGAAAGGACGCGTGTGGCGTCGCGCGCACACGGTGACGAAGTAGGCGTGTTCCGGGTTGGAATAATCGTAGGTTTGTAGGCGGCGATACTTCCAAGGTTGCCGATTTGGTGGAGAGTCATATTCCATACAAGGTGTCTTTCCCCTGTGGATACAACTATTGTGTCATCGTGGCCTTCATCTTCTATGGCATTGCCCCGGAACTCCGGACGGACGGCCACGGAGGGCCGAGCTACGCCGTCCGTAAGGGCCGGGAGGTCCTCGATGTGAGCACCGCACGGGATCGCCGCAGGGCGATGTCGCTCGGCCTCCGTGGCCGTCCGTATGCAAGGCGAGTGCCCGTGGGGCGAAGACATGTGCGCCTTCTAGGGCATTGCGCCAGGAGGGCTGAGCTACGCCCGCATTGCACCGGACGCGGATGATTTCGTGCTAACTTCCCATGCCCAGGTAGCCATGATCGAGGAGGTACCGGCCCGGGTGGCCGATCGGGACCTCAAAACCAAGTGCATCGGCGCAGCGATCAATCATGTTGAACAGAGCGCAAACGTGAATGGCGTCGGAGATTGCGTGGTCGTTGACACCCTGAACCCGCACGTCATGCACGTCTGAACCCTCGATCGTGTCCGGGCTCAGTGTGAGCTTGGCCAAAAAACGTAGGGTGGCTCGCAGGGAATCCGCAATGGGCGCCGTCTCCAGGTCATCGAGAACGGCCCCAACAAGCTCCTCATTCTCTAAGGCAAGCGACGCGACCGCGCCGTGGGCCGAAGTTCAGTATGCACATTTGTTTTGGCGGGACACGAAAGCGGCCATCAGCTCCCGATCTCCCACGCTCCAGTGCGAGGGCCCGCGCATGACATCTTGCAGGGCGTGGCTGAATGGTCTGCCGAAAAGATTCTTTCGGTAGTTCAAGGTCTTGACAACATCGCGGGGTTCAGGCGCACCGTCTGGAAGCCAGCTTGCGTCGAACTTCGTGGCCACGTTCTTCAGACGCATCCATCGTCCCCTGACCTGAGCGCCGCAAGTCCGAGAGCCAGGCGGCTCATGCCCGCTCCGACCGCCGTGCTGATAATCGCTTCGAAGATGGCATCCTCGCAATAGCCGCCGTCGGTGAGTCGCTGTATGTCCCCATCAGTGATTTCATATGCACCGGTACAAATCTTCATGACAAAACCGAGCAGCGGCTCCTGTAGATCGCCGGCATCTTCACGTGTACCCACAGCCAAGGCCTCGGCACGATCGAACGCCGCGCGGCGTTTCCGCGGGTGCAGAGCAACCCGACGTATTCAGGATCGCATCGGCGGTGGCCTGCATCTGCTGACCGCGGCTGCTATCCATCGCTCAATACTATGCCCGCTGACGCAGAGAGGTATTGTGAGCCCGAATCGCGGCAAAGAGCCGGCGCCGCCATTGTGTCGCGTCGCGCAGAGATCACGCGTCGTTCCGCCTGGTGTGCCCCTGCCCACGACAACCGTGTGGGTGACCGGTACCGTCCCGACGACTTTTGGAGTGTGCGAAATGGGGCACTTTGATGGCCTTGCCAACCTTCCTGTATAGTTGAGATGCGCCGCGGGGTAGAGCAGTGGCAGCTCGTCGGGCTCATAACCCGGAGGTCGTTGGTTCGAATCCAACCCCCGCTACCAATTTTGGACCTGCATGGCGGGTCCTTTTCTTTTGTCTCACGAAAGGCGTGTGGTACGGCACGAGGTCGGCATCACGCCGGGATTTAGGCCGCGGCACGATTGATGCACCTGGATACTGACCCACCCTTCCAGGAGGCCGCCACGGGAATGGCTATGCTGCACTTGGTCTACGAGGAAAACATCCACGAAGACCACCTTCAAGAGTATTTCCACGACTTTTACAGGGTCGTGTGCGTCGGAGAACGGCCTTCGACCGTCGGTGATACCGGCGGCCCCGTACGATCTACCTATGTGGTGGATTGGGAGCAGCTTGTCCACCTTCTCGAGGACTACACAGTCTTCGGGGAAGACATCGTAGAAGTGAGCGGTCTGAGCGGTGATGAGGCACTCGTCCTCTCGTCTCTCTCGTCCGGGCTCCGGAACCTGGCGCGCGCCTGACGCACTATAATCGCCCGAAAACCCGACTTCACGCGCCTGCTCCAAGGAACGCTGATCGACGAGGCAATCTGAGACGCGACCCGAGTGTCGCGCTAGCGGTTTAACCCCTCTTGTATTCCTGCAGCACGCCTTTGTCTACGTTCAGCTCAATCTCGTCCTGATTGAGAGATGCGACGGTGTGCATGGGCACGAAGACGTCATGCGTGAACACGAGTCCCCTTTCAGCGACCAGCCCGGTCATGCTGCCGCTGTCATCGTCGACGAACACTCTCACCACCTGACCCACGTCCCCGTCCATGGCTCTCACCAAGGTGGAGCGTCCGACAAGCACGTCCTGCTGGCGAAGGTTAGTGATCTCCTGAATCAAAGGCGTGAAAGCGATGGACTCCACCCCGACGGCCGCGCCAAGGGGAGGGACATCGGGAATGTCGAAGGGCTCGCGCACCGTGTTCGACACGACGTTCGCCGCGTCCGGAGGAGGAGCGATGTTATCGCTTCGCTCGTACAGAGGCTTCATGTTTGCGAACTGGTCCGGGGTGAGATTGAGGTATACCTCTTCTCCGTCCATGTCCGTGCCCGAGATAGCACGCGCCGTCACGAGCGTGTCCTCCCCCGCCAACCCACTTTGCTGGACGACCAACGCCATGACGTGGTGAGATTGGGGATCGTAAACGATGCCCTGAAGCTCGCCGAATTTGTCGCCCCCGCGCTGACGGACATCCGCGCCAAGATGAAGATTCATCGTCTTTGCACCTCCCATTGTTGGTGATACCCGCTCTATAGTAGTTTCCCAGAAAGTGACCGGAACGACGTCTTTCGTAGGGTGGCTCCTGGTAGCTTTGGCCTTCAGGCCAAGTTTCTGCCAGGAGAGTGACGCATCGACGGCGAGGGGTCACAGCGCCACAGTAACTCGAGGTGTCTCTCGTCGAAGTGCCGAAGCTTGGCCTAAAGGCCAAAGCTACGGGGGATCGCGCGCTCGCCCACGTCCCCGCCCAACCTATCTCCCTATGAAACACTCTGCCTCGGAACGTGGGTCGATAGTCACCTCCGACGAGCATCGCCCTGGGTCGCTGACGAGCGACCCCTACGCCCGGGATGCGCGCTCGGACAGATTCCCCTCGTTGACCATTGATTGGGCCGGTTGCTAGACTTGTGCCGAATCGCAGGGCCCGGCCCTCACGGTGACGCGAGTAGCAGGCGGCCGAGGAAGGGCGCAGGGAACTTCGTCATTGCGTACGGGTTCGAGGAGAGGTCGCCTAGTCTGGCCTAGGGCGCGGCACTGGAAATGCCGTAAGCGGCAACGCTTCGTGGGTTCGAATCCCACCCTCTCCGCCATCTCTTTCAGGCCTCTCAGGACACTAAGTCGATTCGATGTGAGCAAGACAGGGCAGGGTGTACGTAGGATTCCCCAGGGGGCCCGATGAACCAGCCCCAGAAGCGCTTGCGGCCTCCGTCAGGCGGAGCATGGCAGATCTCCTGAAAGGAAACAGCATGGCTCAGACTCTCGGTCTCGAGCGCGAGGTGCCACAGCAGACCATCCGAGCATTGCATGCGGCCCTCGGCGAGCGCCTGGTCGCGGTGGTCCTGTTTGGATCGCACGCGCGCGGCGAAGAGCAGGACGAGAGCGACTGGGACCTGCTGCTCATCGCTGAAGGGTTGCAAGAAAATTACTTTGACCGGCAACTGTTCTTGCATCACCTGTTGTTCACCTGCCATACCCTGCCGTCGATGATCGCCCGCACGCGGCAAGAATTCGAGTCCCATCTCCCTTCGTTGTATCTGGATATCGCTGTAGATGGTCAGGCCCTCTTCGACCCGACCGGTTACGCAGCGAAGCGCCTCCTCCACCTGCGGCGGTTAATCAAGGAGGCGGGCCTCTACCGGGACCGTACGCCGGCAGGTGATGTCTGGAGGTGGAAGACACAACCTCGAGGTCCGTGGGTCATGACGTGGGAGAAGATCGGGAAGACCCCTGAAAAACGAGGAAGCCTCCTATCGTTTCAGGTTGGGAGATATTCGATGAGACGAGTGCGGTGCGGGCGCTTGGCCTCGCCGAAGAATCAGTTCTGCTCGCGAAGCGGATAGTCGGCGGCGAGTAGCAGTGAGTAAGGCGACGCCGTCGTGTGGGACAAGGGAGGACAACGTGGAAGAGCCCGACAACGCGGCAGAGGTGTATCCGGGTGTGGTTGTGGACTCACGTGTCGTTCACGGGATGCCGGTCATCAAGGGAACCCGCATTCCTGCACGGCTTATTGTGGGGCAATTGGCGGGAGGCGAGAGCATCGAGTCCATCATGGAAGCCTACGCTCTAACCGAGGAGCAGGTGCGGGCCACGCTGGGCTACGCAGCAGAGCGGCTAGGAGCGGAGACGGTCTACGTGGTGGCCGGCCAGTAGTGGCGCAAGGGTCGGTAGCGCCGCGCCGCTTCCTCGTCGATGAGAATCTCACCCGATTTTTAATTGTCCTCCAATTTTGCCCCACCATACTGGAGGAGTAGATGTACTTTACGGGGAGATAACCATGAATACACGCACGTCAATTGGGGCGGTCCGCATGTCGCTGATCGCGGTCCTCGCTCTTGTTTTTGGCGCCATCGGAGGCGCGGTCGCGGCCAAGGAAACCGGCAATCCTACGGTGGTGGAGAAAGTAGC
>QHBP01000438.1 GCA_003244175.1 Chloroflexota bacterium
ATCAAATCCTTCTTGCGGTCGACAATGTAAAAGTAGCCGTCGTCGTCCATGCGCGCGATGTCGCCGGTGTGCAGCCAGCCATTTCGCAAGACGTCCGCCGTCTCCTCGGGACGGTTCCAGTAGCCGCGCATAACCTGCGGCCCGCGAATGACAAGCTCCCCGTCAGAACCCACTGGAACGGCTTCGCCGGTGTCCGCATCGACGATTCGAGCGTCCGTATCGGGAAGGGTCAAGCCAATGCTGCCCACCTTGCCACTTCCGTCATACGGTTGACAGTGTGTGACGGGAGATGTTTCAGATAGTCCATACGCTTCGAGTAGATGACCATGGGTCAGGGCTTCGAAGTCACGCTTGACCTCGATGGGTAATGGCGCCCCTCCGCTGACACAGATCTCGATTGACGACATGTCCGCCGATTTCGATCTCCTGTCGTTGATCAAGCTCACGTACACGGTTGGCACGCCCGGGAAGACCGTGGGGCGGTAACGCCGTATGCCGTCAAAGATCTCGGCCATGTCCAGACCCTTAGGGAAAAGAACCGTGCGTGCTCCCACCAATAGGCCGATGTTCAGGACGAGCGTGACCGCGTAGATGTGGAAGAAGGGGAGGATCCCCATGATGGTCTCGTTCCCCTCTTTGAGAGCCGGGAAGAGGGCCCTGCCCTGTCGTGCGTTTGAAAGCAGATTCTCGTGAGTCAACATCGCGGCCTTGGGCAGGCCCGTCGTTCCTCCCGTGTATTGCAACAGCGCCACGTCGTCCGGCCTCGCTTCCTCCGTCACGCTCCAACCTCGGCCGGAAGCCAGAAAGTCTCTCATCCGATGAACCCGACGACCGTAGGGAATCGGCGCGGTCGGAACGGGGACCTTGCGCGCCAGCCGAGCGGCGAGGCGCTTCCAGGCCGGCATGAAGTCCACGACGCTTCCCACAATCACATTCTCGACGCCCGCGGCCTCCCACACTCGTGAAATCTTGTCGTACAGCAAGTCGAGAGTGATCACCGTTTTGGCGCCGGAGTCCCGGATGGCGGATTCGAGCTCGCGCTCGACGCTCCGAGGGCTCACTCCCGCAAGCGCGGCGCCGAGTCGAAGCGTGCCGTAATACACGACAGGAAAGTGAGGGACGTTGGGCAAGAAGGCAAGGACACGATCCCCCCGGCACACTCCCGCCTTGGACAGTGCCGCCGAAAACCGCTGAGAGTGCCGGAGCATGTCCGAGTAAGACAACGACTCACCCTGAAAAACGAATGCGGGCCGGTCACCGAAGGTGTCGACCACCCCGAGCAGGGTTTGCCAGACCGACTGGTGCGGGTACGTTAGAGAGTGGGGCACGTGGGGCGGGTAGGATCGCAGCCAGGGCCGAGCGTCGTACGCGGCTGCGGCATCCTGAGCCCTCGAGCTTTGGGTCTGCATGAGCAGCTCCTCTCACCCTGACGCGATGGTACCACTGCGTGATGCGCACGTCATCCGCGAAACCACGGATAGCCTCTGCTATGCAGTGTGTGCGCGCGACGTGTGCTTGCGGCCCTGGCGGCGCACTTCCTGCACGCCCTTGACACGCTCAATTCGCGCAAATACACGTGAGAGCTGATCGATTCCGGAAATACGAAGAGTCGCGGTGATAGTGGCATGACCGTCGGGGTGAGTCTGCGCGACCGCCGAAGCCATGCTGACGCGTTCCTCCCCCACTGCGATCGCGATGTCGCGCAACAATCCTTCACGGTCCCACGCGTCGACGACTACGGAGACGGGGAACACGTGCTGCTCGTCTCTAGGTCCCCAATCGACCGATACCAGGCGCTCCGTCTCCTTCTCGGCAAGGATGCGAGGGCAATCGGCCCGGTGGATAGTGACGCCTCGATTCCGCGTTATATAGCCGATAATGTCGTCGCCGGGGGCTGGCTTGCAGTCGGTGGCCAGGCGGGTCAGAAGTTCACCCACTCCCATGACTCGAACCTCACCCGTCGACGCCGGCGCCGGCGGAGACTCGACGGGAATCTCGTCTTCCTCGACTACCGACCGGAGCCGCAGCTTGGCCGTGACCGCCGAGACCCGAAGGTCCCCGTATCCCAGCTGGGCGAACATGTCGTCGGGAGCGCGCAGATCCAGCTGCGCCGCCAGGTCGGCAAGGGTGTCGCTGCCCAACTCCTTGATCGTGCCCGCGCCGAGCTTTTTCAGCTCGCCCTCGAGCATCTCGCGGCCGCGCTGAATATTTTCCTCGCGGTCCTGCTTCTTGAACCACTGTCGAATCTTCTGCCGAGCATTTGCACTGCGTACGAACGACAGCCAGTCTCGCCCAGGTCCGTGGGGGACCTTTGTGGTGAGAATGGTGACGCGATCTCCCGTGAGCAGCTGCGTGTCCAGCGGGACCATCAGGCCGTTGACCTTCGCGCCGATACATCGGTTCCCGATATCCGTGTGAATCCGGTACGCGAAGTCGACCGGCGTCGATCCGGCGGGCATATCGAGAATGTCGCCGCGCGGGCTGAACACGAACACCTGGCCACTGAACATGTCCATCTTCAACGTGTCGACGAATTCGGCGGCGTCGGGGTTTAGCTCCCTTTGCCAGGACATCAGCGCCTGAATCCAATCCGAGAGCGGTTGGGGAAGCGATGACGACTTCCCCTGCTCCTTGTAATACCAATGAGTCGCGACGCCAAATTCCGCGATCTCATGCATCTCGCGCGTCCGAATCTGGATCTCCGTCGTTCGCGAATCTTCCGCATAGACAGTCGTGTGCAGGGATCTGTAGGCGTTCGGCTTTGGTACGGCTATGTAGTCCTTGATGCGGCCCGGTATGGGGAGCCACAGTGAGTGAACGAGACCCAGGGCCTGGTAACACTCGGGAACGGTCTCCACCAGAACGCGCAACGCAAACAGGTCATAGACCCTGCTCAGGTCCATGTTTGTGCCTGGACGCAGCAGCTTCTTGTAGATACTGTACAGATGCTTTGCCCGCCCCGCGACCTCGGCCTCCACGCCGTGCTCCGCCAGCTGCTCTCGCAGGTGCACGCTCATCTGCTGGATGTATTGTTCGCGCCCGTCGCGCTGCTCCCGCAGCTGCTCCACCAGCCACCAGTAGCCGTCCGCCTCCAGGTACTTAAAAGCAAGGTCCTCCAGCGGCCACTTGATCTGCGCTATACCCAGACGGCCCGCAAGCGGGGCATAGATCTCGCGCGTGTCCAGTGCGATGCGACGTTGCTTCTCGGGCGATTGGGCGTCGAGGGTGCGCATATTGTGTAGTCGATCGGCGAGCTTGACGATGACCACACGCGGATCCTCGGCCATCGCGAGAAACATCTTGCGCACGTTTTCCGCCTGTTGCTTCGCCCTGTCGTTGCGTTGACGGCGGTCCGCATCCGTTTGTTCGACGCCCCACAGACGATGGCGGTGACCTATCTCGCCAAACTTCGATACACCCTCGACAATGCGGGCGACGGCGTGTCCGAATTCGCGTTCGAGATCGATCTGAGTAATCGCCGTGTCTTCAATTGTGTCGTGAAGAAGGCCGGAAACGATCGACGTGACGTCGAGCCGCAGCGCGGCGAGATAGTAGGCGGTGGCGAGTAGGTGGACGACGTAGGGCTCGCCTGATAGACGAACCTGACCGGCGTGTGCATCCTCGGCGACGGCGGCGGCGCGACGTATGGCTTCCAGGCCCGGCTCCGGCACGTAGTGCGCAGCCTCGTGGAGAACATCGTCGACGGTCGGCGATATCTCTTTGGGTAGCTCGCTTGGTGTGATCAGGGCCTGCATGGAGTGGTGTCTCTCCTCGCGCAGAGAGTACAGAGAGAGCCCCGACCGCCGTCAGGGCCCTCTTGAGTACCCAAGTGTACGGCAAAAAGCGGAGACGGGCAAGGTTTTATGTGCGAGCGGATGAAAACACCGCACTTTCTCTGCCGGTACGATAGAGCAACACACAGGGGCACAGCATGGGAGGCGGGGAACGATGAAATTCCTTGGAAATCGATGGGTTCGCTATGTCCTGACGATCGCGCTGGTGCTCCTTGTCGTTTTCAAGATTCATCCCGAGCGCCTGGTCCGCGCCGTCGCAAGCGCCAACGGACGATTCATGCTGTTCGCCCTGGTCCTGACTCTCCCTTTCCTCTACCTCAAGGCGCTCCGGTGGCATGTGATGCTGAGGGCCGGAGGCATTGACGCGACGTTTCGCGAGTCCGCGGTTTCCCTCCTCGGTGGGATGGGGATCGCGCTTCTCACTCCCGCTCGATTGGGCGAGCTTGTGCGTGTTGCGTATCTGCGCGACAAGCAGAAGCTAAAGATCGGTGGTCTAGTCATGATTGACAAGGGGTTCGACGTCACGGTCCTGGCTGCCTTCTCGTCAATTGGCGCTTGGAGGCTCTTGGGACCGGCCGCCGGGGTGGCGCTGGCAGTCGCGGCTCTCGCGGGACTTTTCGTTGTCTACTTTCCGAGAGCCGTCGAACGGCCGCTCGCGGCTCTCGCCATCCGCCTCCCGTTCGGCGTCAAACTGGAGCGCATTCTGAGTAGCTCCCAATCGTTGTCTCCGAGGGTAACCACCGTCTTCCTGGCGCTCACGGTCGCCTCCTTTGCCCTGGTCTTCTTGCAATTTGGGGTCATACTCCTCAGCTGGAGATCGTGGTCGCTGGACATCGTGCTTCTCACGTTTCCGCTCGTGATCCTGACGAACATTCTACCCGTCACAATCGGCGGATTGGGTCTTCGTGAGGGTACAGCCGCGCTTCTATTGGCACACTACGGCGTCTCCTCGGCAGACGCCGCGGTAACGGCTTTGTTGTCGTCCACCGTCAACACCTATCTTCCGGGACTAGCCGGGGCGTTGCTTTTCCCTTTAAGTGCGGGACGGCCGGCGGCGGGCGGCGTGCAACCTCTCGAAGAAACATGAGGACCGTCCAGGTCCCCCTATGGGTGGATGAGGCCGGCGACGTTCCGGAAAATCGACAGTCGGGTCGGGTCCTGCCCTGGGTTCTTTTGCTTGTGATGGTCGTCGCAGTCGGCTTCGGGTTTGCCGTGCTTGCAGTCCTTAGACACCGTGCCTTCCAGTCGCACGCATTCGATCTGGGCAATATGGATCAGGCCGTGTGGAGCACCCTACACGGCCACCCTCTCCGCTTCACGGACATGGACGTGGGCGGGCGCGTCCTGACCAATCGGCTCGCGATTCATGTAGAGCCTCTCCTCATCGTCATGGCCCCGTTGTACCTTCTTCACGACGGTCCGGAGACTCTGCTCGTCGCGCAGGCCCTGGTCGTTGCTTCAGGCGCGGTGCCTGCCTATTTGATCGCGCGTACCGCGCTGGGCCGGCCGCACCTGGCGTTGGTGTTTCCAGCTGCTTACTTGCTTCATCCGACCCTACAAAATGCCATGCTCGACGACTTCCATGCGGTCGCGATGTCCGCTTGCTTTCTGTTGTGGGCGCTCTTCTTTGCATATCAGGGTCACGTTCGAGGTTTTCTCGTCGCGGGGCTTTTGGCGGCGTCCACCAAGGAGGAGATTGGCCTACTTGTAGCCACAGTCTCTCTGTTGTTGGCACTCAAGAAGTGGCGGATGGGAATTCTGGGTTTTGCTCTCGGGTGCGGTTGGTTCGTCTGCTGCATGACGGTTATAGTGCCTCACTTCAACCCTGGCGGGCACTCGCCCTATCTGGAACGATACGCATATCTCGGGCACGGTTTGACGGGGATCATGGAGGGTATCGTGCGCAACCCGCACCTCACGTGGACGGTGCTGACATCGCCGGCACGTCTCGACTACCTGGCAGCGCTGATGCATCCCCTGGGCTGGACATCCTTGCTCGCGCTACCGCTGCTCGCTCTTGCCGCGCCGTCGTTCGCGATCAATATGCTGAGCGCGGATCCGACGATGTACTCTGGCCTGTATCAGTACTCGGCCGAGGTCATTCCGTTCGTCATCGCGTCCTCCGCCATTGGCATCCGAGTCGTAACCTTGCCGGCTCTGCGCCACGACATGCGCCAGGGGTGGTGGATTGTGACCACGTTGTGTGTCCTGGCGCTCGCGGCCTCTTTCCTGGATGATCGACGATACGGTTTCTCGCCCTTGGCGGAGGGCTTCTCTGTCCCTTCCGTTGGACCGCACCAGCGTCTAGAGGATCGCTTTCTCCGTGCCATTCCCTCCGGCGCTGTGGTGTCGGCCTCGGACGAGATCGAGCCTCATCTGTCGCATCGGACGTGGATCTATCTGCTGCCCACTCTCCATCCCCGCAACGGGCCCGTACCCGAGTACGTGGTGCTTGATGCCTCTATCGCCTCCCTGCCCACTACGCCTCGGACCCTGCACCGATCCGCACTCGAAGCGCTCGGGCACGGATACGGCATTGTGGCGGGCCGTGACGGACTACTCCTCCTACGGCGCGGTGCGGTGGCTCGGCGGTTTCCAGCGCACTTCCTGGACTTTGCGCTGCACGCCCATCCCGGTCTCAACGCTGCCAATGCCACCTGGGGAGCGCTTCGCCTCGTAAACTTCACGGTGCATCCGCGCGATGACTTTCTTAGCCGCTCGCGTCCGGCGATTCAGGTCGAAATGAATTGGCGACCGCGGACCACGGTTCCGGCCTCTGTGCGGATCGAGGTGTGGTGCAGTCCGGTCTACACGGGAACACATCCACGGTTCTCTCGGCGGTGGCAGGTCGTGGACGACAGTCCCACCTGGGACTGGCTCCCCGTGCGCAGCTGGCCCAGAGGGCGGACCATCCATGCGGCCGCCCTGCCACTCCTGCCGAACGTCGATGCCCAGGGAGAGGTTGACGTCGCCATAAGCGTCAGCCGAGCCGGTCCTCTGCGCGGTGTGGCGGCCGGATCGAGGGTCGCCGGGAACTCACGCATGACGCGCATCGCGAGCTTATCGGTGGGCTACTGACGCGGTGCTAGACTCTGTTTATTCGCCGCGAGGTCCCGCCTTGTCTTTGGCTCCGCCGAGCTCCGCACCGGCCTTCTCCCTGCCGGCCAGTCCTCACGCCCTGTTGGTGATTCTACAGCTCGCGGGCCAGATCGCCGTCATTCTGGTCGTGACCTTTCTCGTGGCCCGGGTCGTCTCCGGTCGCTTGCGCACATTGTTGGAAGCTGCCCAGATGGGTTCCAGTGCGGCGCTCTTGCTGTCCCGAGCTTTATGGGTAGGGGTGTGGGCAACGGGCGTTCTCTTCGTTCTCTACAAAGATCGAGCGGGCTTCACGCCTTTGAGCGCGTTTATCGGCGTCGTCGGCCTCGCCGCCAGCCTCTCTCTGCAAACCGTCCTCCAGAATCTGGTCGCGGGGATCTACCTGCTGGCCGAGCGGCCATTCGCGATTGGCGACACCATCAACGTCGTGGGCCCGTCGGGTCTCAACCACGAGGGGACGGTGCAGGACATCCAGATGCGGACGACGCACCTGCGCAGCCGTGATGATGAGGTCATTCTCGTCCCGAACGCAGCCATTTTCTCGGGTGTCATCACGAACAGGACGGCGGTCGGAGGATACATTCGGCAGGTGGCTGTGACATTCCCGCGCCAGACTGACCCCGTGGATGTGCGTGGACGCCTGGTACCGCTGCTTGAGGATTTGCCGTCGGTCTTGAGCCGGCCGATTCCGCAGCTCCGAATGCAGACCGTGGGCAAGGAGGACTGGACGGCCTGCCTCCACTTTTGGGCGTGCGCGCCCGACTCCGATTCGGAGGTAACGTGGGCGATTGCTCGCGCTTTCCCGGATGTCACGGTGAACCAACTGGAGACAGCATGAGGAGCGTCGGAGTCTTCGGCGGAACCTTCGATCCGATCCACATCGGGCATCTGGCAGCGGTCGAGGACGCGGCCCACACGCTGTCCCTCGAACGAGTGCTGTTTGTACCCAACCGACAACCGCCCCACAAGGTTGGCAAACCCGTCAGCCCGGCGGCGGACCGAGTCGCTATGGTCACACGGGCGATTGCCGATAACCCTCTCTTCGAGCTGTCCCTGGTCGAGCAGGAGCGGGAGGGACCCTCCCACATCATCGATACCATGCGACGGCTAAAGGGCGACGCGGCCGAAGACGTGCGGATGGTTTTTCTCGTTGGCTGCGATGCTCTGCGTGATCTCCACCGGTGGTACGAGCCGCAGGCCTTGCTCGACGAATTCCCCGTCGTCGTCATGGACCGGCCGACGTTACAGCCAACCCACTGGAGCGACGTCGCATCGCGGTTTCCACGAATTCGCGAACAAGTGCTTGTCGTCCATGTGGCGCAGCTTGACATCAGCGGGGAGGACATCAGGCGCCGGGTACGAAGCGGGCTGCCTGTGCGCTATCACGTACTCCCTCAGGTCGCCGAGTATATCCTCGCGCGCGGGCTGTACACAGAGACGGAAAGACCGCAGTGGGGGGATATCAGCGCTCCCGCTCCTTGAGACCCACCACTCGGTCGAGGAACGCAACGGGGTCGAGAGGCTCACGCGCTCCGATGCGCTCACAGACTCGCCGCGCGATGTCCCCTCCGATGCGGGCGCGAACCTCGAGCGGAAGCTCGGGAGCACGCGCCAAGAACTCACGGACCACGGCGAGATCGTCGGGTCGGAGATCCTTTACGTCCCACTCCAGTTCATCGGGGTCAAGGGAGCCTGCGGGGGGAACAAGCCCAGTCCCAGAACTCGCCATGAATCCGGTCTTGTCAAGGACGGGTCGACCGTCGGGGGCGCGTTCTTTGACCACCAGGGTGCCCGCCGCGTAGTCCCCAAGACGCCGCGACTGCGAGCTGGCAAACATGACCACCACGCCCAGTCCATAGAAGCCGGGGAGAAAATCCACGTAACGAATGAGGTTGCGGATCACCGCCTCGCTGAGGCCGGTTGGGTATCCCGTCGTCTTGATCACGCGGATGTGCAGCGCTCTTTTGCCCGGCGTCTGTCCTCTCCACAACGTCTCGAAAACTATGTAGTAGCCCCATATGAGCAGGAACGCCAGCGTGGCTCCGATAATCAAACCCGCCGTCATCGCCCAGCCTCCGAAGTGGCCGATCGCGACCGCGCCGAGCACGACAACGACCAAGAGGCCGCCTGCTGCCAGTGAGTCGAGGCACGCGGCCAGAAATCGTGTCCCGATTCCTGCAATGTCGTACTCTATGTCGATTGCCTCGGGCGTGGGCAGGTGAAACTGTTCCATCTTCTGAGCACCTAGAATCAAAGCACGGTGGCGACCGAGCCATTGTGCCACAGCCCTGAAAACGTCGATCGGGAGCAAGCGGTGCAGCGCGATGACTATGTGCGATCGAGAACAGAGCGCTGGGAACGCCTTGAGACACTGGTCAAGAAGGCGCGCAAGCGCGGTCTTCGCCGGCTGACGGGAACGGAGGTTCTCGAGCTCGCCGAGCTGTACCGTCTTGCGACTTCCGATCTCGCGATTGCGAGGCGCGACTTTCCAGGAGATCGCGTGTCCGCGTACCTGAACGGTCTCCTGGGACGAGCTCATCCGCATGTATATCAGGAGAGCGGGAAGGATTTTCGTCGCGTGGCCCGCTTCGTCGTCTATGGGTACCCCGCGACCTGGCGTGCCTCGAGCCGCTACATAGGGCTGGCGTTTGGCCTGTTTCTCGCGGCGGCAATCGTCTCCGCGGCGCTTGTGAGCTGGAGGCAATCGATGGCCGACATCCTCATGCCTGGGGATGCGCAGCGCTTGCGAGGGTATATGGAGCAGCACCAGCTGTGGATGCAAGGCGCTACGTCCAATCATCCGTGGGCGGCGAATTTCATCATGCTCAACAACATTCAGGTTGCCTTCGTCGCGTTCGCGGGAGGCATCCTATTTGGTTTGCTGACCGTGTACGAGATGGTACAGAACGGGATCATGCTCGGTACGACGGGAGCGATGATCGCGCACTACGGTCTCAGCTCACCATTCTGGTCATTTGTGCTGCCGCACGGCGTCATCGAGCTCTCCGTCATCTTCACGGCCGGCGGGGCCGGACTGATTCTGGGTGACGCTATTCTGCGCCCCGGCCAACGAAGGCGGCAAGATGCAATCCCGGATGCCGCTCGCATTGCCGTGCGTTTACTCGTGGGTTGTGTGCCGCTGCTGATGATTGCCGGCACAATCGAGGGTTTTTACTCTCCCTCCAACGCACCGGACGCGGCCAAATTCGCGGTTGGGATCACATCAGGGGTCGTGCTCTACACGTATCTGCTGTGCTCGCGTCCCCGGGTTCGGCCAGAGCGGTACACGTTCACAGCTGCGCTCTCGCTTTGATCTCGAGATACCGATTGATGACGGATGACGATATCTCATCCGCGCTGACGTCTAGAGTGAGGATGCCGCGCGCGCGCAAATGCCGCAGAGTCTGTTCTCGATTATCGAGGAGAAAGCGGCCCACGGCACGTGTGTACACCTTCTCGGACGTGTCCGGCTTCTGGCGCGCGATGCTCTCGACTCCCGGGTCCCGGAGCGTGACCACCAGGACGAGGTGCCGTCGGGCGAGGTACACGACGTTAGCGATGAGACTATCTCCCGCCTCGCGTCCAGCAACGTCCGTGAAGACCGCGATCAAGCAACGACGCTGCAGACGCGCTGCCAGATACCCGAGACCCACGCCGTAATCGGCTTCCGACTGTTCGGGTTCGAGATCGTAGAGCGAGCTCGTTAGCTTCAAAAATTGGCGGCGACCGGGAGCGGCGGCTACAAAGCGCAAGACCCTGTCGCTGAACGCGACCAGGCCCACGCGATCGCCCCGGCTCTGCGAGACAAATGCAAGAAGTGTGGCTGCGTTCACAGAGTAGTCCAGCCGAGAGAGGGCCGGAACCGGGGAATGCCGGCGCGGCAGGATCTCTTTCGTTTCCGACGGCGCCCCTGATCCACCATTTTGGTCAGGCAGCGGGATGCGAGTGGACATGAGTCGTCCTGAATCGAGCGCAAAAAAGACGCTCTGACTGCGCTCCGTTTCGTAGTCCACCGCGATGGGCTTGTGGCGCCGGGCCGTTGCTTTCCAATCTATGCAGCGGAATTCGTCGTCCGGAGTGTATTCGCGGAGCCGCTCGAATGCCGTCCCGCTGCCACGCAAGCGCGCCCTGCGCATTCCCAGCTCTTCAAGATGGCCACGGAGGAGCAAGGTCTCGTACGTCCTCACGGCTGTGATATCGGGGTAGACCTTGGATTCAGTTACCACGCGCACCGTCTGCTGGAACCAGACGAGACCCAGCGGACCCAGGTACCTGACGGCTAGCGATGGGAAGGTGTAGTCTCCGCGGTGGAGAGGAAGGACGCGATACCGCAGCACCCATGAAGACCCCTCTCGGCACGATGCGTCCGCAGTGGGTGCGTCGGCAATCAAGAGCCGTGGCACCGCGTCGCGAGCTCGAAACCTCAGCACGCGTTGGGAACGATTGTCGAGCGTGAGCCGGACCTCGTTCCAGACGCCGAGCGACAGTTTGGGGTCGTGCTCGCGCGTCCATGTCACCTTCCGCGACGGCCAGGCAAACCAGCCGTCGATGCACGCAGCCAGGACCACGCCGGCCAACCAGATGAACGCGACCCACAGCCCTCGATTGTACGGGCCCGTGATCACGATTGGCGCGATGCCCGCGATGGCGGCCATCAACAGCCGGGGTGTGGGGACCAACACCGCCGGCTACCTAGGTACCGGGACGCGTTGCAGTACGCGCTCGACCACCCTATCGGGGGTGAGTCCCTCCAGCTCCGCCTCCGCGCGGAGGATCAAGCGGTGGCGCAAAATTGGCGGCGCCAAAGCCTTGATGTCGTCCGGAGTGACGTAGGACCGCCCTCGAAGAGACGCCAGTACCTTGGATCCGCGCAACAGGGCGATCGAGGCCCGAGGGCTGGCGCCTAGCACCAGATCCGACGATTGCCGCGTTGCCTTTGCAATAGACGTGATGTAGCCGAGCACGGCGGCATCGACCGTCACGTCAACCAACCCCTTGATGACGCGGCCGATCATGTCCGGGGACAAGACAGGCTGGATGTTTGCCGTATCGAGGGCTTGCGCGTCGAAGCCGGCGTCGTAATTGCGCAGGATCTGTTGCTCCGCCGCCGAATCGGGGTAGCCGACAAGGACCTTGAACAGGAAACGGTCGAGCTGCGCCTCGGGCAGCGGGTATGTGCCCTCGTATTCGACGGGATTCTGCGTTGCAATGACGAAAAACGGGAAGTCCAGCGTTCGCGTCTCGCCTTCAAGGGTAACCTGTCTCTCTTCCATCGCCTCGAGAAGCGCCGCCTGGGTTTTCGCCGGAGCTCGATTGATCTCGTCCGCCAGCAGTATCTGCGTGAAGATGGGGCCTTGCTTCAGGTAAAAGGTGCCGTTCTGCAGATCGAAGACACTCGTGCCCACGATGTCCGACGGCATGAGGTCGGGCGTGAACTGCACGCGTCGGAACTGGGCTTGAATGAGACGGGCCAGGAGCTTCGCCATGAGAGTCTTGGCGGTTCCCGGTACCCCCTCGAGCAGGACGTGGCCGCTGCTGAACAGGGCTATGCATAAGAGCTCGAATGCGGGTGTCTGCCCAATCAGGACGCGCTCCGCCTGGAGGCGCATTTCGGCGTACACTCGCTCTAGCTCGGTCACGACCTCAGACATGCGTCCTCCGTATTTCCTCCTCATACTCCACGATGTCATTCACACGACGGACCATCTTGCTCTCGGACAATCGATCTCCGCCACTTAACAGGGAATCAAGATGTTGCCGTGCTTCCGGAGTGAGGTCCTCCAGCTCAACCCCGAATCTCTCGCGCATCGAGCACCGCAGGTTTTCCTGGTAGAGCCGCAGAACATCCCCTCGTTTTCCAGCTCTTCGCAGCAGACCACCCACCGAAAGCACATACTCCGTTAGCGGTCTGTGCCGGTCCGTTAACGGGATCTCGGCGAGCCCCAGCCTCCATCCCGACAGCCAGCGATACAGCACAAGGATCACCGTCACGTACAGCAAAGCGACGCCCCATGAGGAGCCGGTGAACCAACCAGCCCCGGACGCGGGTGTCGCTGCCGGTACATACTCATCGAAAACAACAGTGCGGCCCGAGGGACCTGCAAGATTTAGCAAGAGCGCACGGTTGTCCGCGTGGGTGATGAGCACGTTGTCAAGCACCGCCGGCGCCGACAGCACCCAGATTTCTCCTAGCCCCCGCCGTGCGTGCGCAAGAACCGCTGCCCCCGCCGCCTCAACAGCGCTGGTGGATCCGGGCACAGACATGCCGGCGTCAGCTGACCCGGCGAGCGAAGCGACGGGAGGAGCAGCAAGCAACGGCTGTGTTACCGTCAAGGATTCGCCCAACAACGGGACGATGTCTATACGCAGCGCGTCTATCATCGGTCCTCCCTTTGTTCCGTCAATCGCCAGGATGAATCTTCCACCCTTATGTACCCACGAGAGTACCCGGCGGGTCTGCTCACCCGTGAGGGTGACGCCCTGGTCGAGGAGCATCAGCGTGCTACGGCGCGATGTGAGAGTTGAGAGGCCGAGGCTGCCGTCGGTGACACGACGGACGTGGTACCCGATGCGATCGAGCCACAGGTAGGCGGCCAGTGCGCCGCCGGGACCGCCGCTCTGGGTGTTGAGGGTAGTGTCCCGGGCGGGCTTGCTAGCGGCCGCGACCTGCATAACCACCACGATGCCGACAGCGGTCACCAGCCAAAACCAGGAGCCGAGACGCCGGTAAAGCCAGATCACGCGGCGCGACGTGTGGGTGCGTGGGAGAGAGTCTCGGAGGCCAACGCGGCGCTTACCTCATACTGCTCACGTGTCAAGTCGCGATGTCCGTACCATACCGCGTCGAATTCATCGACAAGCCGGCTCAACGGCCCCGGGCGGTCCTCCCGTGATGCTTGTTCCCTGAGAAGAGTGACGTACTCGCGATTAGTGAGACCGGGAGCCAGACGCAGCGCATCGCGGTCCTGAAGCTCCAATAGGGTGCCGAGGAATAGATGGCGGAGGGCGTTCCGATAGTCACCGGCAGCGACAGCCGAGTGCGTCTGTGCGCGCGCATCCGACGCGGTGACCGGCTCATTTTTTGCCTCTTCACGGGTTGCGTGCGCAACCATCGTTGACAGGGCGCCGCGAGCGACGAGCACCGCGACACCCGCGACGCCGCCCAGGAAGCCAAGAACGAACAACAGCTGGACGAGAGGACTGACGCCGACCGCGACGTGGAGTGACGACACGAGTAGCAGAGCCTGCTCGAAGAGCCAGTCGCGCAACCGCTCGAACGGGCTCTGGCTCAGATGGAAACGAGAGTCCCTCAGGGTGCGTTCGAGATCTTGCGAGTGCCTCCGGCTGAGGACGGACAGCTTGGCCGAACGGAGATCATTGTCGAGTCGGTCGATGCGCGAGAGCTCCGCGCGGATCTCAGTCGCGTTGCGACTTGAAATCTCGGCGGATAGCTGCGGAGTGTTGACGACCAGCACTCGGCCGTTAGGAAACCGCACCTGCCGAAGCGAACGCAGCTCTTTCAGCGCCGCCTGTTTTCGCGCGTCCCCGTTGGGTCGAGATAGTTCCGCACGGTCGAGGGCCATGCGCACTGAGTGAAACTGATGGATGTACACGGTCAGTGAAGGGATGGTGGCGGTGGCAGCGACGGAGCTCGTGCCGAAACCCGCCGCGAGGAGTAGCACGAGATAGAGGAGGGGGCGTGTCATGGCCTCCCGTCGGTCCGCATGTGGCTCGCCAGGTGCTCGATGTCGAACCCCTCCTTGCGAATGCGCAGGTCGTAGTACAGGAGAGTCAAGCCCGTCAGCAGGACGGGTTGCACCAGAATTGCCACGACGGCCGAGATGATCGTGCCCACGATGTGGGGCCCGGAGCCGCCGGCAGAGACAAGTTTGGTGGCCAAAGCCACGGCCACCAGCTCGAGGAATAAGGTGAGCAGGTACAGCACGATGAGGATGCCGAAGACGCGCCACCAGGTGCCCTTGACCAGATGTCCGCTTCGAGCGAAGGCCTGGAATATTCCCAGGCGCTCGATGACGATCCCCTGCGGATAGAACGCGAGACGGATGCTCAAGTAGATGCCCGGAATGATGAGGAACACAAAGCCAACCGCCACGATCAGCGCGTAGAGGATGACTCCACCCAGCAGGGACAGGAAGGTGGTGACGCCGACCGTAGCGTAGGCTTGCTCGATCGTGACGGACTCGTCAAGGTAGCGCCGCGAAATCGCGATGGCGAGAGATCCTGTTATGAGCTGCGAGAAAAGGAACGCGAGCAGATCGGTGACGAGGGATCCCGCTATCCGCCCTCCGATCGCGTCGAACAGAATGCCGAGGAGGGTCTGAGGGACCGTGAGAACGGCGACGATGCCCGCGAGGAGGGCGAAGTTCTGCCGGTACAGAGCGAAGGTCGTGTCGAGAAGATCGCCCAGCGATAGTGGCCGTAAACGAAGGGCGGCGGTTTGCACGCTTCAAGTCCTTTCGGCATCAGGTGTGATTCTGTACGACAGCATACACCCGCGTCACGTCCCACGAAACGGCAGTTTCACATGCCATAATCGGCCATCGGCAATCAAGGATGCGGAGGCGATCATGGCGGTGCGGGCGGAAGGAGTAATCGTGCGATCGGCAGGGGCTAGGGGCGAGGTTGAGGAGATGCTCGTCGACGACCCCGGCCCGGGCGAGGTTTTGGTC
>QHBP01000243.1 GCA_003244175.1 Chloroflexota bacterium
CAGAGCGATGGTAAGACTTCCCGGAGTCCACTTATTGATGTGGTTCGGCGGCATGTCATCCGCACCTGTCAGCACCTTCTGTCGGATCATGGCATCACAATCAGGGACCGATATCACAATTTTCCCCTGCGCACGCAAACGGTTCCGACACTGCGACAACACGACGTCAAAAGACGCGATGTGTTCCAATACCTGGAACATTACGACCACGTCAAACAGTTCTGCTTTGCCGGCGGAAGCCTCTTCGAGACTCTCGAGGACGGAGATACCGGCAGCCTGCAGAGAGCGCCTCGTAGCTTCGCTTGCTTCAACTGCATACGGTTCCCACCGGGGACCTAGGGCTGTGAGGAAGTTGCCCGCGCCGGCGCCTATTTCTAAAACCCGTCCCCCGGGCAAAGCGTTGAAGACATGTAGAAGGGCGACGTCGTACTCCCAACGCCAGCCGGGGTACTCGCTCTGTTCGTGAAGAATGCTGTAAAACTCCTCGTCGCCTCCTACAAAGGGATGGCCGAAACCGAACCCGCATGCGCTGCAACGAATGACGACACAGGAATCCTTTCCCCACAGGCGATGGATGCAGTCACGGAGTCGCTGATGCCGATCGCGATCACGACTTATAGGACAGAAGTGCGCGGCGGCCTGTTGCACCGTGTACGCGTAGAGAGCTGTACCGGGACAGACGCCGTTGCACACGGGACAGCGAATAGTCGATGTGACAGTCGATTCAAGCATTTGTACTGCAGCAGCGGAGCACACAGCTACGGGCCGTCAGAAGGGTGAAGTGGAATTGCGGCGTGCCCACATGCTCACCTCGCCCAATCTCCGTCTCTACACCGTCGAGACGATGCCCATGATCCGTATCTGGATCCCCCGTATGTGCGTGGATATTGTAATATTTCGCAACTCGAGACCATACTCGGTGATCGCATGCCTCCTCTGTTGCTCGCCGGTACGACGCTCTGAAGTTCGTCTGGCACCGCTTCAGTTGAATAAAGCGAGCGAGAAACGTAGCATGCCGTCCACATGTTTTCGACGGATGAATCTCGAGAGCGGAAGTTTTCCTCGTCGTGCTTCCCGGCCTGCTCCCCTTCAGCCTTTCGGCGTGGCAAGCACTTCGTCCGGAGCCTGCGGATCCGAACCGCGCAGCTCGTAGTCCAGGAACTGTAGAATTCGGGTACAATCCTCTCGCTGCTCGGCCAATGGAGCGCAAGGAATACGACAGGTCGGGCATGCTCTAGCGCGTCCTGGGTGGAGCTCAGGCTGAGGACCGCGCTCTCGACGTCGATCTTGACCACGTCTGGTTCCGGAACGTCGCCACTCGCTACGAAGTCGTCGAGGCGGACGCATTGTACCGAGAGTGTGCCTCGCTCTCCGATGCAATTACTGTCGGGCCACCCCTCCGGTAACGCCGTTGTGCATTGAAGCTCAGCAACAACAGCGGGGAGACTTAGAGCGCGTGGATACTCAGACGGAGGTTACACACATGCACAGAGTCGTTAAGGACTGTTTGAAGGCGGCATACTTCCATTTGTACATACTTGGGATGCGGCTCGGGGTCGCCGTCATCCCCGTCCACTACTACTCATCTGAGCCGGATATCGCCAGACTTGAGAAGACGAAGGAGGCGTGGTCCGCTCCCTCCTCACTCGCCGGCATCCACGTGGATCTCGACGAACAGGCCCGGGTACTGAGTGATGTGTGCGTGCCCTATCGGCACGAGTACGCCGGCAATCAAACGTATCTATCAGCTGTTCAGGAAGGCTTTGGGCCTGGCTATGGGTTCATAGAGGCCCAGGCGCTTCACGGCGTGATTCGCCACTTCCGTCCAAAGAGGATCGTGGAGGTTGGCAGCGGCGTGTCCACGGCCTGCTCGCTTCACGCCACCGGCATGAACGAACGCGACACTGGCAACAGGGCGGTCGTGCGGTGCGTCGAGCCGTTCCCTTCGGTCCACATTCGCCGTCTGGCCCGAGAAGGGGCCGTGGAGTTGGTCGACAAACCGGTCCAGGAGACGTCAACAAGCGTCTTCGCGGATCTCGAAGCGAACGACGTCCTCTTCATCGACTCGAGCCACGTTGTGAAAGCGGGGAGCGACGTTGTTCACATCGTTCTCGAAATCTTGCCCCGGTTGAATAGCGGCGTGGTCGTCCACATTCACGATATTTACTTCCCCTACATCTATCAGAGGGATCTACTCCAGACGTTCCTACACAACAACGAAACGCCGTTCGTGGCGGCCTTCTTGGCCTTCAATCCCGGATTCCGCATCCTCTTTTCACTGAGCCACCTCCACTATGAACGCACGGATTCTATTCGGAACACTTTCCCCGACTACCGACTACAACCTGGATGGCGTGGATTACGCCTCAACGAAAACCTCAAGGGAACTCACTATCCGTCCGCCCTGTGGCTAACAGTCGCTTAGAGGATGCGCTCGCGTCCTACCAGGGTGTCGCTATGTTACCTTCCTATACCAGTTCACCGCCCCGGTCACGAGCACTTAGCATTTCAGCGAGATAAATATCGACCATCATGCGAAACCATAAGCTCTGAATGAAGTGGAACACGAATCCCTGCCTACCATCCATAAACCCCATTCTGACAACGTAGCGATACAGGAAAAGCATGAGGGGCCTGACATACAAAGGCATCCGATACCAGCGGCGCTTGAGCCAGACGACGCGTTGATCCGGAGAGCCCAGGAGATCCGGTTTGATTGGCCAGTCGTTTCCGTCGATTCTTTGCGCAAATTCCTCCTCGGCGCTCTTCCTCGCGTACCGACGATGCCTATCGACGAAGAAGCCGATGTCCAAGTCCTTCAGATTTTCTTCGATCATGTCGCTTCGCAACGTAAGTGTTGACCCCACAACGTAGAAATGGTGATCGAGGAGATCGCGAGGAGACAGGGACACGCAGCTCTTTCGGAACAGCTTAAGGAGGTATTTTGGATAAAAGGCGCCGTGTCGAATCCAGCGGCCTTGAAAGACCGCACGTCTGTTCAAGTAGATGCCGGCGATGGAATTCAGCTTGTGACGATTCGTGGTGAATAGCAGTGTCAGCTCGTCCCGTAACTCGGTCGTAATCCGAAGGTCAGCATCCAAAGCGAGCACCCACTCATTCGCCAGAGGCAGAGTATGCAGCGCCCAGTCCCACTGGCGCGTGTGGCTTTCGAACGCGTGTTGCGCCACCGTCGCTCCATACTGTTCCGCGACGCGACAGGTCTCGTCAGTGCTGCCGGAATCCACAACATATATCTCGTCGACCCACTCTCGCACGCTGGAAAGCGTCTGTCCGATGTTCGCTTCCTCGTTGTAGGTGAGGACGAGTAGCGAGATGGGGAGCGGTCGGGTCATTATGTGTCCACATCCTCGCCTGGTCCCCTCGCGAGAATAGGAGACGGGTACCGGCGTGGGGCATTTGCTAGTCCGGTCACCTGTTCGTATGCACTTATGAGCCTTTGCGCAGTCGCCTGACTCGAAAAGCGCTCCCGGACCAGCCGACGTCCGTTTCTCGAGAGATCAGAGGAGAAGTCCTGGTCGCCAAGCATACGGATCAGCGCATCAGAGAGGGCCGCGATGTCTGGCGGCACAACCAGGCCGGCGGTGAACTCCAGAACCTCCGGCCATATGCCCACGCGATTCGAGATTATTACAGGCTTGCCCGCTGCCATGGCTTCGACTGGGGCTAAGCCAAAATTCTCAGAATGAGACGGGAGAACAAAGGCAGTGGCGGCGGATAAGGCCGCGAGCTTTGCTGGCCCAATGAGCAATCCGGGCCATACTGTGCTCTGGCCCAGCCCCAACTTGTCTGCACCGTGCCTCATTTCGGCTACGTACGACGGCTGCCCATCTCCAGCAATCACCAGAACTGCCTCGGGGAAGGCGGAATGCACGCACGCAAAAGCGGGCAATAAGATATCCAACCCCTTTTTAGGGTCGATGCGCGACATGAAGAGCACGATGGGGCGCCCCACTAGGGACGGCCACTCTGCAAAGAAGTCGGAAGCGGGAGGAAGACGCTCGAACTCTTCGGGCTCTAAACCGAGTGGCACGATAATAGCGGGCGTGCGAATGTCGAGGATCGCCGCTTCATCACGCTCCTGTTCGCTCGTATAGTGCACGGCGACTGCCCCGCCGAGAAGACGGCTTTCCAGGAGGCGGAAAGACAACCGCTTGAGAAGCGGCCTCCTCCGTTCCATGCTCCACCTGCTCAGTGTCCCCAACGGCCGGATGATGTACGGTACGCCGCGCAGCTTCGCGAAGGCGGCTGCAGGCAGGGCCGCGAATGAGAAGAGCGCGTGGATGTGAACGATATCAAATCGATTGACGTTGCTCGTTAACCAACGAGCCAACTGCAAGGACGCACAGTAAAAGCGTGTCTGCCTCGGGAAGTACCATGTCGTGACACCGTCGGCAATTTGCGGTCGTCCAACCGCTACGGACAATTGCGAGGCCGGTCCGTTGTCGTTGGTGGTTGCGATCTCGACCTCGAGTCCGGCGCGCGCTTGCGCTCTGGCCAATAGCGGCAAGGCGAAGCTCGGTCCGCCTCGCAAGGGGCCGAGAGATGGGATGACGTGCAACACCTTCACGATAGGGGAGCCCGGCACCGCATGTCTTCGTCGGTCACCACGCGGCCATCGCTCCGATGCCTAGGCGACATCTGTCTCTGTACCGGCGTGTCTCGTTGAAGCCACAACCGCGGCCCGGAGGCCGACGGCTGCTTCGCGAAGGCCCCAACCCGCGATGATTCCGCGAGAAGCTCGCCCTAGTTCGGCCCGCTTTCCAGGGTTCGCGACAAGGGTGCCGAGTCGGTCCGCGAGCACGGTAACATCTCCGGTTTTGAAGGTGTATCCGTTGACATCGTGCAGCACCAGGTCGGGAGCGCAGCCCACTGCTTCGCTGACCACAACCGGCAGGCCAAAGTTCATTCCTTCATTCACCACGAGCCCCCACGGTTCAATAGATGACGGAAGGACCTGTAGGTCGCCAGCGACGTACGCTTGCGGAATCTCCGACTGGTTGAGGAATCCGGTAATATGCACATTCGGAATGCCGCGGATTTTGCACGTCGTCTCGATCGTGGATCGAAGCGGCCCGTCACCTGCGTAGAGCAAATGACAGGGCAAGCTAGATCGAATCCGCGCGAAGGCATCGAGCAGGTCGAGAGGCGCCTTGGCGGGCGAAAGCTTGCCGGCAGCTACGATTACGGGCGCGTCGTCTTGAATGCCGAAGCGACTCCGAGCCTCGTCCCGACGCGATCTCAGCCCTGCGTCCGCTCGGGAGAAGAAGTCGTTGTCGACGACAAAGGGGACGGGAAACAGTTGCTCCTCGCGGGCACCGTAATGCTGATAATACTCGCGGTTCCGCGTCCCCACGTACAGACAGCCCCGGCTCATCGCGACCAAAGTTCGCAGCATAGGATACTTCAGCATCAAGCGCCAGCGTTTCCTCCGAGCCACGATATTCGAGTCGCCACGCAATAGAATCGGAGTGCGCGAAGCCCCGGCCCAGAGAAAGGCCGCCCAGTGAAGGGCCCGGCTATAACCTTGTATCCAAATAGCATCCGGATTGAAGCGACGCAGCGAAGCGGCTAACGGCACACTGCGGCCGCGTATCGGATCTGTTATGGCGCTCCCCGGAGACACGACCAAATGCTTATAGCCGTGAAGTAGAGGGACATCCCACTTGAGGTGCGTAGCAAAGCCCGAATCATAGAATTCACGACTCCCGGCGTCGGTTCCGTAGTAGACCGTGAGGTCGATGTCCGTGTACTGCTCGATGTACTGAAAAAGGGGGGAGTAATACTGCACGGGGTGGGTGACTATAGCCGCCACCCGATACGTCTTATGAATGGATTGTTCGGTCCGATTTGCGCGCCCTTGGGTCAGCTTTCGGCCCTCTCCCGCAGACACCGGTCCCACTAGAAAATCACGGCGGAAATCACGCCGGCGGTCATCGATGCCACGCCTACCCCCAGCTGATGTGGTGACGGCGCGCCACATCCACCCACTCGTCGCTACAAACGGTCATAGATATCGACCATCTGCCGCGCCCGGTCAAAGTAAGTGTGCCCGCGTCGCACGATCTCGTGTGCATTCGCCGCAAGCAAGGATCGCGTTCCCTCGCCGGGCAGCAGGTTTTGGAGTTGAGAGCAGCACTCCTCGATCGTGCCGAAGTACGCGCCAGCTACGCCCTCGGCGAGTATCTGTTCAGCTCCAGCGGTTCTGGTGCTAAGCCCGAATGCGCCAACGCCAGGGGTCTCAAAGGTGCGCATTACGGTTCCATCGGGCATGTTTTGCCGTCTCAGTATATTGAGCACCACCCTTGATTTCGCCATTATCTCCGCCGCCTCGCGGCCGCGCACCGCCCGACCTTGCCATGCTATCGAGACACAACTCCCGCTTCGCGATCGCGTCCGCCAGTAAGGGGGACCCCAAATCTTCAGGTTGAAGTGCCGAGCGATCGGCTCGAGCCAGTGCTCGCGTTCCGGATCCCAGCTACCAACGAACACCACGTCGTTTACAGGTTCGGCCGATAGGCCGATGTGCGGAAATGCCTCAGGGTCCCAAGCGAAGGGCAGATATTCCACGCGACGTACGCCGATTTCGGCCAGTCGATTCTCGAGCGTTCGGCTCCATATAAAGTAGCAGTCAGCTTCGACGGCACATTCTAGTCCCTCGGGTCGCGCATTTAGGAAGGGCCGGAACGGATTATCGGCGTGAAGGATGAACAACCGGGCACCCGACCCGCGGATTGCTCGGAGCGTCTCGGGCATGATGAAGTGCCCATTGAAAATGAGCGCCAAGTCAGGGCGGGTCCGACGGGTCTCCGACAGCAAGGAGTCGTTCCATGCGGAAGCACCCCAGCGCCGCAGGCGGAGACTGGTAATCGTGGCGCGATGGGCCCAGCGATTCGAGAGCCAGGGCCGGAGCTCTCCCTGGGACCTGCGCACGTCAAAAGGGACCACGGTGTGACCAAGCTGCTGGAAAGCGCGAAGATACGAGGCAGCAAGCTGCAGAGTGTCGAAGTCGCCGTAAATCAGGACTTTCATCTCTCCCAACTCGGCTTACTCCATCCGCAGGGCAGTGGGTTAGGCAAGCTCGACCGCCGATCCCGTGGACACAGTGTCTTGGCGGAAGCTCTCGGTGCTTACAAAAACTTTCAGAATCAATACCGAGGGGAGCAATCCTTGTACGATCCCGCCAAGTAGGATGGCCGTCGATGAACCTATGCCGTTCAAAAACCAGACCATCTGAGCTAAGTAGATGGCAACTCCTCCTTCACTGCGCGCGCTGTTCAACAGCAGATTTAAAAAGGAATACATGACTCCTTGCAAGGCCATGATGAGCAGAACGCCAAAAATGCCGAAATTGGCGTACGCTTCCGTGACCTGCCCAAGGCCGACCTGCGCAGATCCCACCTGGGACTGGGACAGACGTCCATAAGTCAGGGCCAGGTGGTTGTTAGCGTCCGAAGCATCGGGTTTGCCGGGCCAAAGCAATCGAGGGACCCAAGAGTATGCCAGATATACATACGACCCGCCGCCCAGATATGGGACAGATTCGGGAGTCACGGTGTCTACAAGTACGAACGCGTGCAGGAGATCGAGCCTGCTGGTTGCGCTCGTTGATACCGTCTGGGCGTTGCTTACAACCCCCCCGTCTGTTAGACCCTGGACCATGTCGACGCTGTCCTGGAACCAAAGCGTCAACTTTTGCGTCAGACCGGGCGGGTACAGAACATTCGAGATTTGCGCGCGATACTCCGCCTTGATGGGTTGTAGAAGGAGGAAAACGATCGCTCCCGCGAACAATGGACGCCAGGGGAATCGCCGGGTCTTCTGCCAGCGGATGAGCACCACGATCACGGCAGGCACGAAGACATTTTCCAAGCTTCCGGAGGCCAATCCGATCGACACGGAAGCCGCCACCCAGATGTAGAGAAGGTATCGCCAACCGTTCCAGGATCGCTTCTGGCTGTACACGCGGGCAGTCAAAAGTGCGATCGCCGTGAAGGACTGGATGCTCACAAGGCGCACGGCGAAGCCCAACGGGCCAGTATTGTCGGGCGTCAGATGCAGGGCAGTGAGTACAGAGGTTCCCAGACCGAATATGAAAGCCACCGCGAGGTAGCGCGACAACTGAGCATCGCTCATCTGCAGGTCTACTTTCGGCAGCTTTTTGACCGCCGGCACTCGCTGAACGGTGTAGTAGGCCACGATCATGCTCGCTACCCCGAGGCCGGCCAAGAGCAGGGTGCGGAAGGTCGCGAACCAGTCGAACACAACGGTTGCACCGCTCGAAACCGCGAGCTGATTTGGTTGGAGGTATAGAGGGAGGCTGTACTGCACGCCGTAAGAGAGGCAGATAATCTCGAACATGGGCAAACTTCGAGCTCCTTGCGCGTACCATCGTGCGAGAGGGAACACGCAGATACCGGCCAAAAGAACCCCCGCCATGTGGACGTAGAATGGGATGGTCTCCTGTTGCAGGGGAAGCACCGCAAAGACAGCCGCGAAGGCCGCCATTCCAGCCGCGTAGCGTGCCCAAACAGGGTGCAGTTGTCCCGTCCCTGGCGGCCTTGCCTTCCCTCCCCCTTTCCACGCTCGCGAAGCGGCACGTGAGGCCGGTTCACCATGGTCGTCGGCGTGGTGCAGGGTCTGGACCATGCTAAATCCTATTCACCGATCTGGTAGGGACCAACACGGTGATACACCCTATACATCGGACTGTCCGCGCGAAATAAGCTCACGCGTATCCGACATGTGCATGACAAAAAGCCGTCCCGGTCGCAGGCCCGCCCGCGTCCACAGGAGTCCAACGAGCGCTCCGAGGACCGTGCCGTAGGCGAGAAAGGAGGCAATCGCGGCGCCCAATATTCCGGCCCGTGGAAGAAGGAGGTAAAGAGCTGGGACCGTCACGAACAGTCCGGCAAACTCAGCTGTAGCCGCGAGGCCGGGCCGTCCCAGACCTCTGAGTGCTTCCTCGTAGAACGTGTTCATCCCGAACAGAGCTGCTGCAAGAACCAGGACCAGCGTTGTGGGGATAGCCGGCACGAATGCCGGACCGAAGAGAAGTCGGACGGCCACCGGGCTCACCGCAAGGAGTACCAGAGCCACGACTCCGGTCGCGGCAGCGACAACCCGGCTCGCGCGGCACAGTCGTTCACCCGCCTCCCGCGCGTCGTGAGCGCCTGCGAGTCGCGGCAGGATGACCTGGCTGAAGGCGTTCGACAGCGGTGTGACCGCCATGCTCCACGTCACGCCCACCGCATATAAGCCAAGGAGGCGCGGAGGCAAAAAGGCACCAATTACCATTTGGTCGAGGCGCTGGTTTAAGGACGCCGGAGCGTTGGCGCTGACGGACAACGCCCCGCACCGTGTCAGGGGTCTTACGTACCTTGTGTCAAACCCTGCGGTCCCGTGAAGACGGTGACGAAAGATCCAGACCGCGAGGATAAGCAAGACAGCCGCCCACCCGAAGTAGCCAAAAGCGACCCACGTGACCCGATGCGCGTGCATCGGGATGGCGAACAATAGAACGCACGCGTATCCCGCCGGGAGTGCAAGACGCAGCGAGTTCCATACACGGAAATCGCTCAGGGCACGCAACACATTGAGGCCCGCGAAGACCACAAACAGTACCGGCACAATGACCATGTAAAGCTGCGCCTGGCGTACAACTGTCGCCGGCTCGGCGGCCAACAACCGCGGCATCACCAGATAGCCGAGCACCATCAAGACGGGGGAAATGGCAAGCAGCAGGACAATGCTCGTTGTCGCGATCCGACGACTCTGCTCTCGGTGTCGGCCGCAGTAGTAGACCATGGCCTCCTGCAGACCGCCGCTGCCTAGCGCTACGGCGGTCATGGGCCAGAGCTGGATGGCAGCCAACTGCCCTCTTCCGGAGGGGCCAAGGAGGCGGGCCCCAAGCGTGCCGGTAAGCAATCCAAGCCCCATCAGACACAGGTTGGCGACGGCCGTTGTCCCGACCTGACTCGAAACAACTCTCTTAGCATGTGCCAGCCGGAATCGACCGATCTTCCCCGAGCCATACCTTACCTTCCCGCTCCGGGCCTCTCCCAGATTGCCGTGCTCTAGCGACGCCAGAGTCGAGAGGCGCGCCACAAGGCCGCGAGCTGAATATCGGAACTTCGCCACGCTTCGAGCGCCGACTGTCTCCCCCCGTGTCATTTCTTACCGGTCTCACCCGTTAGGATTTCCGACAAGCGTGCCTGCATTCGCGCGCGCGCAAAGGCCGGCACCGTACAGCGCTGACCCCAGGCACCAAGCCGGCGGCAGAGGTCGGGGTCGTTGGCTAGCCGCGACACGGCGCCCCCCACGCTCTCCGGGCTCTTATGTTCGACAAGAAGACCGTTCGCCTCATGCACCACCGCATCCGCGACTCCGCCTGCTCGGATCCCGACGACCGGCTTCCCACGCGCCATCGCCTCGAGATAGACGATTCCCAGGCCCTCGTGTGTGCTGGGAAGGACAAAGATGTCGCACTCCTCGTACAAATTCTCGAGCTCTTGTTGGCCCACGCTACCCGCGAATTCCACCCGGTCCGATATCCCAAGACGGCCCGCCAGAGCGTGTAGGCGTGGAAGGTCGTCGCCCTCCCCCACGACCGTGTAGCGCAGTCCCGGGAACTGCCGGCATAGATCGGGCAGCGCCTCAAGGGTTGTGTCGATACCTTTGTACGCATCCTCCAACCGCAGCCTGGCGACGCTCAGCACACGAGGGTAACCGGGAGGACGCGCGATCGGGGGGGTATGGCGGCGCGGATCGAAACCGTAGCGCAACAGGTGAGCTCGTTCCGCAGGCACGCCGTGCTTCGCCAACACCAGATGTCGAGTCGATTCACTCAGTGGCAGAACGCCCGTTGCCATGCGCAGCCCTGTTCTCACGCCTGGCTTCAGCCGGCCCTCTACCTCTTTTCCATACGCCACGACGAAGGACCGTGTTCGCGGCCAGAGTAACCGGTACGCCGGAAGGAGAGAAGCAAAATTCACGTGTCCGACAATCAGGACATCCGGCCGCTCGAACACAGCCGTGGTGAGGGCGCTCGTGACGAAGCGTCGGTGACTTCTGCCAAAGCCACGCACCGACGGTGACTGGGGGGAGTCATTCAGACTGAAGACCACCATCTCCCCTCCCTGCTCGTCAACGAGCTCTCGCGTGGCCCGCATCATCTGTCGGTTGTAGCGCTGGATCCCGCCGTGCGCGTTGATCTCGGTGACCAATATGTGAACGCGCACGGAGTGCCTCTTCACGCCGTGATCTGGTGCGCGCCGAGCCAGCGATCCAGGACGGCCACGGTCCATGCGGATGACCAGTGTCTCCCGCCCGCGCGATACTCCCGCAGCAACTCACGCGCGTTGTGGGTCCAGGGGCCGCCTTCCCTGGTCTCCCTCGTGCCCACTTTGAATCCTTGCATCAGCCACTCGTCAAACGGAAAAGAAAAGCCCTTCTTGTCCTCCTCCGGCGTGCCGATGGGGAAGTAGATATCCCGCGCACCCGATAGCGCTGCTTTCCCGCCGTTTCGCAGAGAGGTGCGGCAACGCCCCGCCATGGCGACCACCTCGTCATCCAGAAACGGGACCCGCACTTCCAGCGAGTGAGCCATGCTCATGGCGTCCGTGTCCCTCAGTAGCTGGTTGTGCATGTACAGCCGCGACTCGAGCAAGGACACGGCTTCAACGTCGGCAAATCCTTTCACGTCGACCGTCTCCTGCATATACTCCATGGGATTGAACGTCTCCGGAAGAGGCGTCATTCCCCGGACCTCACTCGGGCCAAGGATCCCCCGCACCGTCGCATACGCTGCTTCAAGTGAATCGGAGCCGTTCATCCAGCGCGCCAGTTTGCGACCGGCACGCGGAATCGCAGGAGCCCGTTCGACCAGAGCGAGCGCACGGTCGTGGTGCGGGACTCGCCGAATGCCCTTCATAACGCGCTGTGTCTTGGGAACCGTCTCAAATGTTGAGTAGCCGCCGAAGAGCTCGTCGGCTCCGAGACCCGAGAGTGCCACGGTCAGGCCGGCCTCGCGCGCCGCTTTCGATACGAAATAGGTGTTGACGGCGTCGGCGCTCGGCTGGTCCATGGCCTGGACTACCCGATCCAGGTGGTTGGACACGTCTCCAGCGGTCACCGGGTACTCGACATGGTCCAGACCAAATCGCTCCGCAACGGCTCGGGACGCTTCACTCTCGTCATACGCTTTCTCGTCGAACGTGATCGACACCGAACGAACGCGTTCGTGTCCAAGGGCGCAGGTGAGGGCGGCGATCGTGCTGGAGTCCATGCCGCCGCTGAGAAAGAGGCCAAGAGGCGCGTCACTGACCATCTGGCGGCGGACGGCGTCTTTCAGCGTCTCGCGCAGCGCCTCCGCCATATCTGCCTCGCGCATCGGCTCCGCGTCGCGCATGAGATCGCTGTGGCTCCAGTAGCGGTGGAGCGAGAGCCGCCCCTCCTGGAGGAGTGCATAGTGCGCCGGCGGGAAGCAGTGAACGCCGCCGATGATGGTGTGGCTGTCCGGCACGGAGCCGAGCATGAGATAGCCGGCCAGGCCCGCGGGGTCGACGCGGCGCTCGACAGCGCCCGTGGCTAATAGGGCCCGGATCTCCGACGCGAACAGGAAGGCGCCGCCGGCCCGAGTGTAGTAGAGCGGCTTGATGCCCATCTTGTCACGCGCCAGAAACAGTGTTTGCTCGCGCTCGTCCCAGATCGCGAAGGCAAACATGCCGTTGAGCCGCTCAACGCAGCGCCCGCCGGCGTCCTGATAGAGGCGCAGGATGACCTCGGTGTCGGTGCGCGAGCGGAAGCGGTGGCCGCGCGACTCCAGCTCGGCGTGTAGCTCCCGGAAGTTGTACAGCTCGCCGTTGTAGGTTATCCAGAAGCGGCCGTCGTCGGTCCCCATCGGCATGTGGCCGGCCGCACTGAGATCGATGATCGCCAGCCGCCGGTTGCCGAGGACACACCGGCCGTTGAGCGATCTGTACAGACCCTCGTCGTCGGGACCGCGATGGGCGATCGCGTTGCACATCGGTTGCACCACCTCGGCGTTCGCTGGTTCTTCTCGGCTCACGACACCGCAGATGCCGCACACGCTATCGCTCCCAAACGCCTATGACCGGGCTTCGCGGCCGGCAGGCGCCGCCTCCCCGACGTCGGTGGCTGTCTTCGGCCCGTTGGCGGCGCTGTGCTCGTCCTGTTGCTGGCTGTAGTCGTACGCGTACTGATGGCCGTAGTTGTGGTTGTAGTAATAGTAGTAATACGCGCTGCCATGCTGGTTGAGTCGGTTGATGACGATCCCCAGGGTACGGCCGCCGACGGCCTCGACCGCCTCGCGCGCCCGGTGAAGATCGCGACGCTTGCTTTTCGCCGGGTCCACCACCAGAATCACCCCGTCCGTGACGGTGGATAGGACGGCAGCGTCGGTCACCGCCAGTAGCGGTGGCGAGTCAATGAGAATCATGTCCGTGTCCTCGCGCAGGTGGGACACAAAGCTGCGCATGCGCTCGGAGCCGAGAAGGTCGGCGGGCCGTGGCGGCACGGGACCGGACGCGATCAGGACCAGGTTGGGCTGCTCCGTCTGGAAGCGTCCCTGGCCGTTTAGAGCGTGATCGCCGGCCAGCACGTTTGTCAACCCCTCCTGCCGCTCGCTCTGGAAGACGCGTTGCAGCGACGGGCGGCGGAGATCGCCGTCCACAAGGGTGACATGCCGGCCGGCTTGCGCCAGCACGCTCGCCAGATTGCTGACCGTCGTGCTTTTTCCTTCGCCCGGCGAGGCGCTGGTCACGACGACCACCTTCGGCGGTTTGTCGATGTCGGTGTACTGCAGGTTGGTCCGGATCACGCGGTACGCCTCGGATACGGGCGAGCGATGCCTCTTCATCGTGATCAGCTGCGTGCCGTACTTTCCGGGGTTGAACTGTTGCACAGTCCCCAGGATGGGGGCGCCGACGATCTCCTCGACCTCCTCCGGCGTGCGCGGCGTGTCGTCGAAGTAGTCGTACAGGAAGATCCCGCCGGCGCACAGCAGGAGCGCGACGAAAGCAGCGAGCAGGGCGGACCGGGCGGGGTGCGGTCCGATCGGGGAGGTTGGAGTCAGGGCGGGAGAAAATACCTTGACCGCGTTGAGGGCCGTGTCCCGCCCCACGCTGAACTCCTGCGACGAGGTGAGCAAGGACTGATAGATGCTCTGGTAGGCGCTCTGCTGGGCTCGCAAATTGTTCAAGCCCGACGGCGGCCCGTGATAACCATTGATGCGCTGCGAGACGTCCTGAATGTTCGACTGCGCCAGGTCCAGCTGCCGCTGGATCGCCTGCTCGCCTCCCCGGTAGCTGGAGCGCTGGATGGCTCTGATCCGGCGGATGAAGGCGTGTGCCACTGAATTCGCCGCCACGGCCGCTCTCGCCGGAACGATGTCCGTGACGGTGATGTTCAACAGCTGCGTGTTGAGCTGCGTAGCAAGGGTGCCGGCTGCCGCGACTTTCAGCGAGTGGTTTTCCAACCGATACCCGGGATACGAGCTCTTCATGACTCGATCCACTTGGTTGGTGATGACGGGAGACCCGATCATCTGCGTGTAGGTGGGGATCAGAGCCTGGCTGGTGATGACGTCGGTGCTTCCCGGCACGGACGAGCCGGTCGACGGCTGCTGCACGTACAGAATCGCCGTCGTGTCGTACTGCTTCGCTTCCCGCACGGTGTACCCGTAGGTGACGAGCGCGACGAGCGCGGCCGGCAGAATGGCGAGCAGTGCCCAGCGTCGTACCTGATGAAGGTACAAACCCCAGTTCACTCGGCGATTCCCGTCGCAAACACGGCAGACGCGGATTCATGCAATGCCGGGACAGGTCCGGGGACCATAGTCTCCGTCATTGCATCCCTCTCCACGTTTCCCGGCCTCGCTTCACGGCTCACGCCCGTGACCGAGCGCCCTTGACTCTCATACAATGTGCGACGTCCGTGACCGAAATAGCCGGTTGCGCACGCGCCGTGCTGGAAGCGGGAACCGGCCTTCGCGTCAAATCGTCAGACATCTCCCCATCTGGTGAAGTTTAGGGGTCGGTCCGGCGGCTGACCATCCCTCAAATGGGGGATATTCCCGAGGGTCTCTGTTCCCCTGTTGACAGTAGGGCGATTCCAGCGAATAGACTGCTATCCAGTGGCGGAGGCTTTTGTTCGCCGCCGGCGACGGTCACGTGGGATCATAGGTGGATCATAGAGATGGCATCGGAGGCGGAACGGCCGGACCCGGGGATCGAACAGAACAAGCTGCGGCGGCTGAGCTCCCGCACCGGGGGACGGGTCTGCACTCGCTGCGCGAAGCCTGCCCTCGTTCGGCAAAGGCGACCACTGTTTCTGCGACTACTACGGCTCTTTGGGTTCGACATGCGCACATACGAATGCGCCATGTGCGGCCACACGGCTTTTCTGCGCCAGGCGCAGGGTGAGGCTCTGGCGGAACATGCAGACCGGCGCCTGCGAGTCACCCTGCGCGGGCGGTACCGCCGGCGGTCGCTGCTACCACTCGTCGTCGTGCTCATGGGCCTGGCGGCGGGTGCCCTTCTCGCGGCGTTCCAGCTGCTCCCAGCCCGGAGCCATCTCGACGCCGGATCGCGCGACCTGCAGGCTGCCGCCGCTCTCATTCGTCCCGCGTCGAGCCTGCGTAACCCCGCGACCCCCGATGCTATGCGCACTGATCTCTCCCACGGGCTACGGGAGCTGAAAGACGCGCGGTCGGAGCTGGCTCCGTGGTCACCGTTGTTGGCGCACCTCGGCTGGGTGCCTCGGGTAGGAGGCGAGCTGGCGGGAGCGCCTCCGGCCGCCGACAGCGCGTTCTATGCGACGATGTCCGCCCTCCATC
>QHBP01000412.1:0-6706 GCA_003244175.1 Chloroflexota bacterium
GTGGTTGACGTGCATCATCGCGATCACCCCGTCTCAAAGAACCGCACCGATAATGGGATCTCTCTCGGGTTCACCGCGCACTACGACAGAATGCGAGCCCACTTTGGCCGGCATCTGACGGAAGGAATCGCCGGCGAGAACATTCTGGTCCAAACGGACACTCCCGTGGCCGATTCCGATCTAGTCAACGGCGTGCTCATTGTGACCGCGAATGGCAAAGTGCTACGGCTTCACGACGTGCAAGTCGCGGAGCCGTGCGTCGAGTTCACCCGCTATGCGCTGCGTTGCTCATGCCGGCAGAAGTGCGATCACCCGGCGACCGAGGGGCTGCGCTTCTTGAGGGGCGGAATGCGCGGCTTCTACGTCAGCTATGCGGGCGAGCCGGCTCTCGTTCATCCGGGCGATCGGGTGTCTGCCATATAAAGGCATCCGGTGGCATATCTCCGAGTCCAGGTCAACCCACCTCATACGGCACGTCCTGGTAGAAGTCCGCGTCGATTTGAACTCCCTCGTTGACCGGCGGCAAAATGTTCGGTGAAAAAGTCGGTGAGATTCCGATGCTGTTTGTCGTACAGCGCATTGTTATCGAGGGATACGTTGTGACGGCGCCCGTTACCCCGTTTAGTCGAACCTCGGTGTCAACGAGGGTGATCGCTTCTCGGACACCCATACAATAAAGGAGATGTCCCGGGACTCTGGCACCGAGGATAGGTGTCGGTGACCATCGACAAAGAGGCCGGAGGGCACCTTGCCTGAGCGATTGATCTATGTGTCACGCCTGGTGCGACTGGTTTTGCTGGGAGCGGATCAAGCAGACATTGGACGCCTCGCAGACGTGGTCATCCATGCGGCGTCCGGACCAGAACGGCCCCGAGTCAACGGGTTCGTCGTCGAGGTTCAGCGGCGCAGGGTCTTCGTCAGCGGGGGAAGGATCGCGGAGCTGAACTCGGACGGTGCTCGTTTGCGTGGGGGTGCGATCAACATGCGACACTTCGAGCCCCGTGAGGGGGAGCTGCTGGTAGTCGGCGAGATCTTCGGCCGCCACGTACAGGGCGAACGAATCATCGACGTCTCTATCCGATCGACGCCCGGCACAAGCTTTTCGTGGGAGGTCGCCACGGTGGCTCTCGGGGGCGGAGGACTTCTTGGCCGCCGGCGCGCCCGCACGGTCGTGGACTGGTCAGAGGTGGCGACATTCTTCGCGGGCACGCAACCGCTCGTCCGCCAGGCCGCGGAGATCAATTTGCTGCACCCGGCGGACATGGCGGAAGCCATCCATCACCTGCCGGCGCCCCGCCGCCGCGCGCTGGCCATCGCTCTCCAGGACGAGCGACTGGCCGATGCCCTGGAAGAGATGCCGGAGGACGAGCAGCTGCGCATTGTCGAGGATCTGGACCTGGAACGTGCCGCCCGGGTTCTGGATGAGATGGAGGCTGACGACGCGGCGGACTTGCTGGGGGAAATGCCGGACACACAGCGCGATGAGCTCCTCGGCGCCATGACGCCGGACGAAGCTGCTCCGGTACGTAGGCTGCTCGGCTACAATGCGGACACCGCGGGTGGCTTGATGACTCCCGAGCCGGTCATCATGCCGGGCGCGTCAACGGTCGCCGACGCTCTGGCCCGAATTCGCGACCCGGACCTACCCCCGGCGTTAGCCGCCCAGGTCTTCATCACAAACGCCCCGTACGAGACGCCCACCGGGCGCTATCTTGGTCTGGCCGGCTACCAGAGACTGCTGCGCGAGCTGCCCTCAAAACCGCTCGCCCGTTGCCTCGACGAGTATCCCGAGCCGGTTCTCGTGGACGCGTCGGATCGGAACGTCGCGGCGGCCGTTGCCGCGTACGACGCGGTTGCGATCCCCGTCCTGGATGCCCAAGGACGGCTCGTCGGGGCCGTCACCGTGGACGACGTGCTGGATCGCGTGCTCCCGCCGGACTGGCGCAAGAGATGACTCCATGCCTGGAGTAGACGATCTCTCGAGACCACGCGGTCTGCGCGCTCGGCCCGTCTACGATCCCGACACCTTCGGCCGTTTGTCCGAAACCGTTGCTCGATTCCTTGGCACGGGCCGTTATCTCGCCGTGCAGACGGGCATAGTCATCGTATGGATCATCGTTAACGTCGTCGCTGCCTCGTTGCGCTTCGACCCCTACCCGTTCATACTGCTCAATCTGGTGTTCTCAACACAGGCGGCATACGCCGCGCCGCTGATACTGCTGGCGCAGAGCCGCCAGGCCGATCGCGACCGGTCAGAAGTGGAACGTGATCGGGAGATGAACTCCCGTACCATGGCGGACATGGCGTTTCTGGCCCGTGAGATCGCGGGCATACGCATCGCTCTGGAGGGCAAGATGGGACGCGAGGACCTCGGAGAAGTACTGACGCGCCTGGACGACATCCAGGATAGACTGCCCTCGTACTCATCAGACATGGGGGAGCCCGCATGAGTACCCTCTATCCAATGCTGATCGAGCAGCGCTACGACGAACGCATTTGGGGCGGCCACAATCTGGTCGAGCGGCTGGGGAAGTCGGCGCCGCGAGACAAGAAGATCGGCGAGTCCTGGGAAGTGTACGACGAGAATCGTGTCTCGAACGGCCTCTATGCCGGACAAACTATCGCAGATCTGCGGTCGAAGATGGGCAGCGACTTAATGGGACATGTGCCGGCGGAGACGACCTTCCCGCTCCTGACGAAGCTGCTGGACGCGCAAGACGTCCTGTCCGTACAGGTCCACCCCGACGATGAGGAGGCTCAGCGCCTTGAGCATCAGTCGCAGGGCAAGACCGAGTGCTGGTATGTGATTCACGCCGAGCCGGCCGCCGAGATCATCTACGGGTTTTCCAGGGACACGACGCCTGACGAGTATGAGCGACTGGTGGCCTCGGGCGAGTTGAACGGCATCCTGCGTTCGCTGCTGGTGCGCGACGGCGACGTGATCTATCTTCCGGCTCGAACACTCCACGCCATCGGGGCCGGCATCATCGTCTATGAGCTCCAGCAGACCAGCGACGTGACCTACCGCATTTACGACTGGAACCGCCGCGATGCGAACGGGCAGACCCGCGAGCTTCACCTGGAAAAGGCCAAACAGGTTCTCGATTTTCATGGCTTTTCCCGGGGTCCGATCAGGCCCTTGGTGCAGTCCGACGGCCGCCGCGCCATCCTCATTGCCGGCCCCTACTTCACCGAGGAGATGATCGCCACCCGCGAGCCGGTCGAGATCAGCACGTACGGCAGTCCGGTAGCCATCTGCGCCCTGGAGAATCCGGTTGCGGTCGCGGCAGCGGAGGAAACCGTCGCTCTTGCACCATACTCCTCTCTGCTGGTTCCCGCCGCCGCCGGCGCGTACTCCGTGTCCCCGAACTCGCCCGGAGACCGCGCCCGCTGCCTCATAGCCTATGTGCCGGAGTCTAAGGAAGCCACCCGGCAAGAGCTAGTGAGTCGCGGCTTCGCGGCCGAAGAAGTAGGGATCTTCCTACGTCAGTTCGATCCCGTCAGAGAGTGAAGCTACTCCGCGCCGACGTAGCGGCCCTCATTGTCATTTGGTGCTCCATTTAAAGGTCCTCTCAGGGCCGGCAGGTCTGCCCTTGAAGGAAGCAGCGAATATGCTGACTTCTACTTTTCGCTGCCGCTAGCCCCTTCAATCACGGTGTCGACGCACTCGAAGAGTCGATACATGCTCGGCGCCGCGTCCCAGGGCGGGCTCGATCCCTGCTTCGCGATTGCCGGCATCAATACCTCCATTTCGCGGCATAAACAACGGATGTAGGCCATGATCTCCTTCGGAGCAAGGGGCGGAAGATCGGTGCCGCGGTCTTCGGCGGGAGGCGAGTCGATCACGAATCAACACGATCTCCCCAAGTCGCGCGGCATATTCCAGCCGTCCATCGATGATGTCCGAGGCGTGCTCGTCGGCCACGACGATCCAGAGGTCGATGTCGCTCAGCGCGTCGGTCCACCGGTTTCCACTCGACCCGATGAGCCAGGGTCGCGACAACGCGCTCGTCTCCTTCGAGCAGCTTCGTCACCCGGCGCAGCAGGGCCGCCCGCTCGGTTACGCGCGTCGCCGGCAATCACTCGTTGATACTTTTATCCGGTGACGCTCATCTAGCGCAGCACCGCGCGCGAGTGCGCAAACCGTTCGCTGCTCGCGCCCTCTCGGCCCTCGACGAGATCCGCGATCATACGCCCGATGGCCGGCGCAAACTTGAAACCATGCCCTCCAAACCCGACGCCGATGACCAGGCCTCCGACACGATCGAGCACGAAGTCGTCGTCCGGCGTGGATGCATAGAGGCAGGTCTCGCTCCAGAGCGGATGAGCCTCGAGGCTGGGGAGGTGATCGGCGACGAAGCGGCTTAGCTCCTCTACTCGCACCGGGTCGACCGTGCCGTCCTCGTCCGGGTCAATCTCTGCCCCCGTCCCGTGCGCGCCCACCTTGACCTCCCCATTCTGCGCGCTTGGCACCACATAGGCGCCGATCGGGGATCCGTACCCCTCGAAAAAGCAGGGAAGGATTTCATGCCCTTCCCGAAGCCTGAAGTACGACACTTGCTCGCGCGTCACGCGGATTGCAATGCGCAACCCCAGGGGATCGAGCAGGCGTGTGGCCCACCCCGACGGCGCTACCACCGCGCACTCCGCTCTGAAACTCCCGCTGCCGGTGTCCAGCGTGACGCTGCCATCGTCCTGGGGACGAAGTCCCGTGACCGGTGTCCGTTCCAGTATCGTTGCTCCGTTCTCGCGCGCCAGCTGGAGAAATGCCGTTCTGGCCTGGTCGGCGAGGATCACTCCACCGTCCCGCTGATACAACGCCTCGACGCCTGAGTCCAGGGCATATCCAGGGAAGCTCTTCGCGATCTCGGTAGGCGAGAGACGCTGGTGCTCGGCCCCGGCTGTCTGAAGGGCTCTCTCGAAGGATTCGAGAGTAGACGGGGGACCAAAAGCCAGGCTTCCGGTGGTGTGGAGAAGCTTTGTTCCCGATGTCCGTTCCAGCTCGCGCCAGAGCGGAAGGGAGGCCTGAGCGAGACGGACATAGTCCGCTTCCTCATAGATCAACCGAAAAATGCGAGACGCACCGTGCGAGCTTCCACGAGCATGTCCAGTGTCGAACTGCTCGAACACCCGCACGTGGAATCCACGGCTGGACAGAGCCCAGGCAGCGGAGGCTCCCATGATGCCGGCGCCGATGACGGCGATGTCGCTGGTCTGACGCCTCTCTTTCCGCATGCAGCATCCTCGACGGTCGACCGAAGCCTAGCGCTACTCTTCGACCAGCCGGCGCGCCCGTTCCGCGATATCCGAAGCCTGAGGCAGGACGGCGCGCTCGCCTTCGGGGCCGTAGGCCACCCGGCAGTCCTTCGCGGTTGTGCGGGCAACCAGCACGCCCGGCAGCTCCTCGGCGATGCGGGCTACAATGGTGGCTCCGAAGCCTCCCGTCCAGCGATCCTCTTCGGCCACCAGGAGCGTGCCCGTCCGATCCACCGAGTCGCGGACCGCCGGCACATCCCAGCCCGCGTCCACCGTCCGCAGATCGATGACCTCCGCCTCGATGCCCTCTCCGCTGAGCGTGTCCGCCGCTTCGAGGGAGCGCGGCACCAGGTTGCCCCAACAGACGATGGTCACGTCCGTTCCTTGACGCTTGCTCGAGGCCACACCCAGGGGCACGCGATAATCGTCGCCGGGATACGGAGCCTTACGGGCGTAGAGCGCCTTGCACTCAAGGACCAGCACGATCTCGCCGCTATCGATGGCCGTTGCCAGCAGCCCCGCCGCGTCGGTGGCGTTTGACGGACACAGGATGCGAATGCCTGGAATGCTGGAGATCATGCCGACGTTCGCCTCGCTGTGCCAGATAGCTCCCGCGCCTCCGAGGTAACCGCCATATGCCATGCGTATGACCATCGGGCACGCCCAGTCGCCGTTGGAGCGCCACAGGAGTGTCGATGCCTCGTCCACCAGCTGCTGCCAGGCCGGGTGAAGGTAGTCCCGGAACTGAATCTCCACCACCGGCAACAAGCCGGCGAGCGACTGGCCCATCGCGGTCCCGACGACCGTCGCCTCCGCCAGCGCGCTGTTCCACACACGGTCGGGAAACGCGAACTGAAGTCCGCGGGTGACGTGGAAGACTCCGCCCTTTCCCGGTAGATCGGGGAACTGGGCGTCGGCGATGTCTTGACCAAACATCACGATGCGCGGATCACGCACCATCGCTGCCTTGAGTGCCCGGTTCAACGCGTAGCGCATCTCCACCGGCTCCCCCGCTTCGCGAGCAGGCTGTTGGGGGTCGCGATCGTCGACGGGGCGCGCCGTCACATGCTGCATGATCGTGGAGGGGTCGATGCGCGGTTGCTCGACAACCGCGTCCACCGCGTCGCGGATCAGACGGGCGGCGGCGGCATCCAGCCGCGTTTGCCGGTCGTCGTCCAGGATACCGGCATCGCGAAGCAGTGCGGAGAGGCGCAGCAGCGGATCCCGGGATGCCTCCTCCGCCAGATCCTCAGCCGACCGGTACTGGTCCTGGGTGTCGGTCGAGGAGTGCGACATATGACGCGTGACCAGAGCGTGAAGCAGCACGGGTCCACGTCTGCGGCGCGCATACTCCACCGCCTTGGCGACGCAGATGTCGGCGTCCACCGGGTCCGTTCCGTCGCAGCGTAGCGCCAACATGCCGAAATCCTCGTAATGCCGGTAGAGGCGG
>QHBP01000412.1:6721-10948 GCA_003244175.1 Chloroflexota bacterium
GCGTCGCCGCCGGGAATCGCCCAGCTCGCGGGCACGGAGATGGCGAATTTGTCGTCCTCGATCAAGAAGATGACGGGCGCGTGCGCGCGCACTGCCTGCCTGATCGCCTCTTCGACCTCGCCCTCCGCGGTCGTTCCATCTCCGACGGAGACGTAGACGACGGAGTCGGAGCGCCACGGCTCCGCCAGCGGGACGCCCATGTCGACAGCGCGAACGATCCCCTCCGCCAATCCCGAGGCGGGAAGCGCCTGCGAGCCGGTGGGACTGGACTGAGCGATCACGCCGCCTTTGCGATAGCCCCAGTGGCTCGGCATCTGCCGGCCACCGGATGCGGGATCTGAAGCCGCGCCCACCGTCTGCAGGAGCATCTCCTCCGGCGTCATGCCGGAACACAACAGCAGGGCTCGATCCCGGTAGTACGGCATCTTGGGGTCGTGCCTGGTCAGGTACCGGCCACATGCCCATCCGATCACCTCCTTGCCGGCACAAGCGATGGAAAACCAGGCGCGTCCCTGTGCCTGCAGAGCTCGCTCGCGCACATCCATGTCCCGGCTCACGCGCGCCACCGCATAGGCGCGGAGGAGGTCGAGACCGGAAAGGTGCCCGGCCACCGGCTGGGCCAGCTCCATACAGCTTTCGCCCAGCGTCTCCCGAATCAGGGCATCGTACATCGCGGACGGCCACGCGTAGGGCTGGGCACCCTGCATGGACTCCGGAGCGACGGCAGTTGTATCCATACCCGGGCCTCCCGTACACGCCTCAACTCTTCTGTTTCTCGGTCTTATCTACAAATATGGTACACCTGTGCCGGCACCTGAAGGCATCGCCGAAGGGCGAGCCTGGGTCCCGTGATCGTGACCCAGGAGCTCCTCACTGGCTATCGGCGGGAAGGGTTATAAAATTACCGCCCTGAAGCGGGGTGACGGCACGGAAGGCCCGCTCGTCGAAGGTAAGCACGCGATTCGTGCGGTAACGGGACGCTAGTACGACAAGCGAGGCATCAGCCAGCCCTAGCCGTAAATCGCCATACTGCTTGACGACGTCGCGGGCGGTACGGTGCTCGATGCGGGTCAGACAATCCACCGTGTAGGTGCCGGCGGCAAGGTCCTCCAAAAAGGCCAGTTCCGCGTCCAGGCCGAGTCGCCGCAGGATGAGGAAGTCTGCCTCGGCCACAACTAGTTCGGTCGCGACTAGTGCCCCCGCTCGGCCCTGAGAATGCGGGCCACGGCCTCGTGGCGTGGCTCATCGGCATCTGCTTGTGCTTACAAGGCACTCGCATCGACGATGAGGACCGTTACTCGCGCCCAACGGACGCGTCGTACACCTCGTCAGGATCCCAGGGAGTATATGACCTACCTCCACCCCGGCCGGCGCCCATGCTGTGAAACCGCCGCGGTTCCCCGCCGGCAGTCATAAGCACCCAGTGGAGACCGTCCCGGACCAGCTCGGCCCGGGATCGTCCTGTCTCGGCCGCCGTGCGGCGCAGGCCCTCGGCTTCCTCTTCCGTCAGATACACTGATGTCTTCCTCACGTCAAGATGATAGGGCATGTAGGCATGTAGGGTAGGGGTGCAAGTGCGCATACAGCTGCCTTGGTCCTCGGTGTGGTGCGAGATTTTGATCTCGCACGAAGTGCAGGAGGGGGGTTCGCTGATATACTGATGCAACAGGTTTTCAGAATGATTCAGGAGTATTGAACGGTGACTGTAACCCTTCAGGTGCGAGAGCGAGGTGTGGTCACGCTGCCCGCTGAGCTACGCGAGAAGTATGGTATTCAACCCGGGGACAGCTTCCGTCTGGTCGACCTCGATGGCGTCTTTGTTCTGACGCCGATGGTGCCGATGGTGCCGGAGCTCGCCCGCGAGATCGAGCGGCTGCGGCTGTCGGCTGGTCTGACCGTTGACGATCTCCTGGAGGGATTGCGCGAGCGGTCCCGTACCGAGGTGGAGGGCGACGGTCGCACCGCCTAGGCCACGCGTCTTCATCGACGCCGACGCGCTCTTCGCCGGCGCGGCCGCGCCCGCAGAGCACGGCGCGAGCCTGGTGGTGCTCCGGATGGCGGAGATCACCCTGATCGATGCGGTAACGTCGCAGCAGGTCATCGGCGAGGTGGAACGCAACCTCACTGCGAAGCTGCCCGCGGCACTGCCGCTGTTCCAGGTACTGGTCGGTCGCTGTCTGCGCGTCGTCCCCACTCCACACACTGATGAACTCAGGGCGCACGCCGGTCGCGCCGATCCCCCGGACCTGCCAATTCTGGTCGCAGCACTACGCGAGGAATGCCCGTGGCTGGTGACCTTCAATGTGCGTCATTTTCAGCCGGGGCATCCGTCGGTCGAGGTCATGCGACCGGGCGAGTTCGTGCAGCGTGTGCGTCACCTCCTCGCCCACCTGAGCGTGTAGAAACATAGTGGCGTCCGTGAACCTCTGTCGACGACGGACTACGAGTGAGGAAGCTAGCGCCCAGTTGACTCGGACCGTTTCGAGTTTGGCTCGCATCGTGCAATGCAGGCGAATGCGGTAGTCACACGGGTAAGGCGCCTGGAGAGCAATGAAAACGGAATCAACGAGGGACGAATCGCAGGAGGGTGCCGCGAACCTGGTGCGTGAGGCACCGGAACGACCCGTCCTGATGCGGGAGGGAAACAAGCCCTTCGCATCTGTGGTGAGTGCCGAGGCAGTGGCCCAAGCGGCGAAGCAGATCTAATACTGCTTGCGAAGCGGGAGGCGTTGTAGAGCAGGTGCGTCCGATTCCGGATGCTCTACGAGCAGAAGACTTCCGAATCAGCCGGGATGTGCGCGAGGCGGCGCTGAGGGCAGCCGGCGAGTGGCTGGAGTAGCCTCCACCAGCAGCTCAACCTCCAAAGTCCGAAGTCAACTCCTCCGCGCCGGCCCTCCGCATCTCCGTCAGATATACCGATGTCGTCCTCCCTGAGCGAACGCGCGGTTCATGGCGAGGGAATCGAGGGCGACAAAGAGGGGCCCCCCTTGATCACGGCATACGGTACATGCAAGAACATCGGTCATAACTTCGTGGATCAGTTTGCGAATTACTGTCGATCAAGGGGGATAAAAGGTGGACGGTTCAAGAGAGAATCGGGCCGTGCCGTGCATGCCCCTGTCCGGTCGTGAGAATGGCAGTCAACATAACCGGACCCTGCCTACAGGAAGCATCTCAGACGGTCCTCGCGCTTGCTTGACAATAGACTAGTGTGAGAGTGGGAGCAGATCGCGATCAGGAGAGAGGGGACCGCATGATGGAGCCGGAACGGCTGTTCGGATGCGCGCGTTGACGCTTCGCATTGCCGTTGTGGACGACGAACCCGACGTGCTCGAGCTGTTGCGGCTCATCCTCGAGCACAATGGTTTCGCGGTGATCCCTGTCTCGCACCCGGACAAGGCCCGACAGGTGGAGACGGTCCACCATCCAGATATCTTTCTGATTGATCTCATGCTGCCGGGCATAACGGGCGTAGATCTGGCTCGTGACCTGCGCGGCACCACCTGTCCTCACACACCCATGATCGCGATGTCGGCCTCCCGTCAGATGTTGGAGCAGGCGGAACGTTCGCAGCTCTTTCAGGCGACCCTCGCCAAGCCCTTTGATGTTGTCACCCTCCTGGACCAGGTGCAGTGGTGCGCTCCGGAGCGCGCGGCGTCGAACGGGCGGATGGGAAAGAACTAGCGGCCGGACTGTTGGTAACGCTTGTTGACCTCGTCCCAGTTGACGACGTTCCACCACGCGTTCAAGTATTCGGGACGCCGATTCTGGTACTTGAGGTAGTAGGCGTGTTCCCACACGTCGTTACCCATGACAGGGAAGTGACCCTGGCTCAAAGGGTTGTCCTGATTGGCAGTCGACTCGATGTGAAGAGAGCCGTCAGCGTCGCGGCACAACCACGCCCATCCACTGCCAAAACGCTTGGTTCCGGCGTCGTTGAACTGCTGCTTGAGCTGATCGAATCCGCCGAAAGTCGAATTGATGGCTGCGGCGATCGGTCCGGTAGGCTGACCACCCCCGTTCGGACCCATGATCTGCCAGAACATGGAGTGGTTCACATGGCCGCCGCCGTTGTTGCGCACGGCAGTGCGGATCGCCTCCGGGACCGAGTTGATGCCCCGAAGAAGATCTTCCACCTTGCCGGGCAGGTTCGGTTGGTCTTTGACCGCCGCGTTCAGGTTAGTGACGTAGGCTTGATGGTGCTTGTCGTGATGGATCTGCATCGTC
>QHBP01000031.1 GCA_003244175.1 Chloroflexota bacterium
GCCAGAGAAAGCGCGCGCCACCATCCATCTGTTTCAGCCAAGGGGGCCCTGGCGACCCACACCTTGGCAGCGACATGGCGGCAGCTGCTGCTGCTTGCCGTCATCATTCTATGCGCCGGCATGCTCATGTCTCGGTTGGTCTTTTGGCAGGTGATGCAACATGGCCATCTAGCAGCACAAGCAGCAGAAGAGCACGCGGCTTTGTATGCGCAACCCGCGATGCGAGGTCGCATCTTCGACGCGCATATGAATCCCTTAGCCACCGACGTCACTATGAATCTGGTATACGCAGTTCCCAGAGATATCCGGAATCCCACTGTGGCCGCCGCCCAGCTCGCACCAGTACTGGGGCAGCCCAGCGGACGCTTGGCGGCGATCATGGCGAGCGGCTCCCGACACCAGATCCTGTTGGCGCCAAGAGTGGACATGGAGGCCAGTCAGAGACTGCAGCAACTAGCGATCCATGGCATCGTGCTCGTGCCAGAGATTCGGCGTGACTACCCAGAAGCGCAGGTTGCCTCGCAGGTGATGGGGTTTGTCACCAACGACAATCATGGCTTCTACGGGATCGAAGGCTATTACGACGGCCTTCTGTCCGGCCGCATCTCACCCAGCGCATTCGTAAAACAGATGCGCGGCCCTCACGCCCGAATCCGGTCGCAAGGGGCGTCGCCTTCACACGACGGTGCTGACCTATATCTGTCACTCGACGGAGTCGTACAGGGGATCGCTGAGGACTTACTTCGGAAGGCCGTCAAGCAGCACGCAGCCGACGGTGGAACCATCATCGTGATGGACCCTCGGACGGGACATATCCTCGGCATGGCGAACAGGCCTACCTTCGACCCCAACCATTATTCCGCGAGTGACCACAGCACATACGCGAATCCGGCATCGAATGACATATATGAGCCGGGGTCGACGTACAAAGTCATAACCATGGCTGCGGGCCTGGATACGCATGTTGTCACGCCGGATACGGGGTTTGAGGATACCGGGGTTTTTGTGGTGGGAACCGACGTGCTGCACAACTGGAGTGGGGGCGGCTTTGGCTGGGAAACGATGACCGAGGTCCTTCAACACTCAGCAAATGTGGGAGCCGCCTGGGTGGCGCAGCGCCTAGGTCAAGATGCCTTCTATCGGTATGTGCAGAGGTTCGGCTTTGGCCGCCCAACAGGCATCGAACAACAGGGAGAGCAAGGCGGTCTCTTGCCATTGCCTCGCGACAAAAGCTGGAGTCTCGTGAACCTCTATACAAATGCGTATGGTCAGGGCCTTGCTGTCACACCGCTTCAACTCATTCAGGCCGTGGGCGCGGTAGCTAACCGCGGCGTTCTGATGCAGCCACAGCTCGTCCAGCGCATCGTATATGGCGGCAACGTGATCGATCGAAAGCCCGTGCCCGAACGACGTGTCATGTCTAGGAGGGCCGCGTGGACCTTGACGCACATGTTGGTCCAGTCAGCAATCGGAGGTGAGGCTCAGTTAGGTCTGGTTTCCGGTTACAACATCGCCGCGAAGACTGGCACCGCCAACGTAGCAGGCCCCAACGGACGGTACATTAGGGGGGACACGATAGCGAGCATTATCGGCTATGCACCCGCATACCACCCCCGATTTGTGGCGCTTGTGATCATTAGGCACCCCCGCGACACCCCGTGGGGCTCGGAGGCCGCAGCCCCGGTGCTGCACCAGCTTTTCCAGGAACTCTTCATGTACTACCACATCCCCCCGTCGGCAAACGCCACCTATAGATGACAGTTTCATGACGCTCGACGTAGCAGCCGTCACTAAAGGTACGGGTGGACGTGTGCTACGCCTACTCCCGGACGGCTCCGTGGGTGCGGGACCCCTTTCCACCGCGGACCTCGCCGTAGAGCTCTCGGGGACCACCATAGATTCCCGAACCGTGGTCGGTGGCGAGCTCTTTGTCGCCTTGCGAGGCGAACGTACCAACGGCCACCACCACGTCGGGGACGCACTGGCAGCCGGCGCTCGTGCATGCATAGTGTCAGAGGTTCCCTCGAGCCATGCGATGCGGCGCGGACAGGATGTATGGCCAACAAACGGATCCGCCCCTTGCTTCCTGTTCTTGGTTCCGGACTCTCTGGAAGCTCTACAGAACCTGTCNNCGCCCAATACCGACACAGTCACGACGTTACAGTCATCGGAGTCACCGGTAGCCTGGGGAAAACGACGACAAAAGACATCGTTAGCTCGGTGGTGGACGCCCGAGGGCCAGTCCTAAAAAGCGAGTCCAATTTCAACACCGAAATTGGACTTCCACTCACACTCATGCGCCTCCGGCCGCAGCACCATCTGGCCATACTTGAAATGGGCATGTATTTGCCGGGAGACATTGCGACGCTGGCCAACATAGCATCGCCAGATATGGGAATCGTTACCAATGTGGGACCCAATCACCTGGAACGCATTGGCAGCATGGAGTTGATCGCCCGAGGCAAGAGCGAACTCGTGGCTGCGCTGCCACCACAAGGCCTGTCGATTCTCAACGGTGACGACCCGTGGACAGTGGCAATGGCTCACGGAAGCGGCGTCGCCCCTACGAGACTCGTGGGGCTGAGCGACACGTGCGACTACCGAGCTGTGGACATCGAGGTCAACGGGTTGGAAGGAACCGCATTCGTGGTCTATGCCGAAGGTACTAGCACACCTTTTCGGACACGGGTTCCGGGCCAACATACGATTCATGCTTTCCTGGCCGGAATAGCCGTGGGAAGGGCTCTCGACATCAACTGGGTAGAGCTGCAAGATTCGGTTGCGGAGACGCGCCTGGAGCATCGGCAGCGTATGGTCAGGCGATCCGATGGAACCTTGATTATCGACGACAGCTACAACGCCGCTCCTCTATCGATGACAGCCGCACTCACCCTGCTGGCAGCTGCTCCTGGCGTGAAGGTGGCTGTTCTGGGCGACATGCTCGAGCTGGGAGCTCTGGAGCACCAAGCGCATCTTGACACGGGGCGGCAGGCAGCACAGATAGCAGACTGGCTCATCGTCCGCGGAGAACGAAGTCGTTGGACAGCGGAGGCGGCACAGGCCGGTGGCATGGCACCCGACCGAGTCCTGCATGCGGGCAGTAACGCCGAGGCCGTCGAGACGATCCAATACATCGCAGCTGAAAGTGCCGCGTCCCGGGAACGGCCGCAGGAAATTCGTACGACGGTGTTGGTCAAAGGCTCGCGAAGTATGCACTTGGAGGACATAGTAACCGCATTGACGAAGGGCGGTGCGTGACGCACAAGCCGGCAGGCACATCCTTGGGCGCAGTGAGCCAAGCGGTTTTGCCAGCCATGGCCTTTGGCGTGGCGAGTTTCACGCTGGCAATGTTCGCTGCGCCGTACGTCATCCAAGCACTCCGCCGCATGAAGGCGGGGACGCTCGTGCGTGAGGAAGGGTTGCAGTCCCACCGAGTCAAAGCAGGTACACCAGTCATGGGTGGACTACTATTCACGCTCACGACGTCGACCCTGACGGTAGCGTTCAATCTTATCGGGCATTACTCACAGCTCCTGACGGTCGGGGCACTAATGAGCTGCAGCACCTTGGGAGCGGTTGATGATCTGCTCAAAACGGTTCGTGTAGGTAGCGCGGGCCTAAGGGCGCGCTTCAAGCTCGCGTGGACCATCGTCATCGCGATCATCATTGTGACCGTACTCCACATCCCAAGACTCCTCGCGCACCCAAACGATGTCTGGGTACCTGCCGTCGGCTATGTTGACTTCGGCATCGCATATTGGCCATTAGCCGTGGTCGCCATCGTGGCAACAGCACATGCGGTGAACCTTACGGACGGGACCGACGGGCTGGCTGCAGGAACCGGGTCCATTGCCTTCGGAGCTTTTGGAGCCATAGCGCTGTTGACTCCGCACTACAAGTACACTGGACAATTTTGCTTCACGATGGTGGGTGCTTTGCTCGCGTTCTTGTGGTTCAACATCTATCCAGCTCGGGTCTTCATGGGTGATACCGGCTCTCTCTCGCTGGGCGCATGCCTCGCCACAGTGGCGCTCTTGCTCAACCAGTTACTGATCCTTCCCGTCATCGGGTTCGTTTTCGTCATCATTACTGTCTCCGTCATGCTCCAAGTCGGTTACTTCAAGATGACCGACGGAAGGCGGCTTCTGCGCATAGCACCTCTTCAGCACCATCTGGAACTCATAGGGTGGCATGAGAATCAAATAACGCAGCGGTTCTGGATTGTCAGTATCTTGGCGGGCGTTGCCGGCCTGGCATTGGCTTTTGGGTAGGCACCTGTGGACGTTCGAGGGAAGCGTGTCCTGGTCCTGGGCCTCGCTCGGGAAGGCGCTTCTTTGGCAGCCTACCTGCAGTCGAAGGGCGCTCTGGTGACTGTTACCGACTCGTCTCAGGATGCTCGTCTTCATGACCACGCGCAGAAGTTCGATACTTCTGCGGTGCGCCTGGTCACGGGAGGCGACCATCCACAGCTTGTGAAGGAAGCTGACCTCTTCTTTACGAGCCCGGGCGTTTCCGAATCGAACCCTGTCTACCGAGCAGCTCGCGCAAGGGGGTTGCCGGTGCACAGCATGACTACCCTCTTTTTCGACCTCTGTCCCGGAAAGATAGTTGGGGTCACCGGCAGCAGCGGCAAGACCACGACAAGCGGCCTGATCTTTCAGATACTAAGCGAGTCTGGTAAGGATGCCGTCATTGGCGGCAACATCGGCGATCCGATGCTGGACCTCCTACCATCGATTGGGTCGGCGACCCTCGTTGTTCTGGAGTTGAGTAGCTTCCAACTCCTGCTCCTTAGGCGAAGTCCCCATGTGGCAGTTGTTACGAATATCACGCCGAACCACTTGGACCGACACGGCACGCTGGATGCCTACACTGCGGCCAAACGACACGTGGTAGAGCACCAGAACTCAGAGGACTACGCCGTCTTGAATAGCGACGATCCAAGAGTGCGTTCCTTTTCCAAACACACCTCCGCTTCTGTGGCTTGGTTCGGCACACGCGCGACGAACGGAGCGGCGCTGCGCCACAATACCGTGGTTTTCTCAGAAGGCAGGCAGGAGACTCCCGTAATACCCGCCCCGGACATACCCTTGTTAGGCAAACACAATGTCGAGAACGTGATGGCGGCGGTGACGTGTTGTCGCATCTTGGACGTAGCTACGGCAGCTATGGCGGAGGGGATACGCAGCTACCGCCCAGCGCCGCACAGACTCCAAATCGTTGGAGACCACAAC
>QHBP01000162.1 GCA_003244175.1 Chloroflexota bacterium
TCGTTTGGGGTCTACCACGTTGACGGGTAGGGCGACAACACCGACGCTTCCGTTCGGCGCCAGGACAGGAGGGCCTCCAAACCCTTGCGACGCGCGGTAACGCCAAAGCCGGCGGTCGGAAGCATCGACCGCGACGAGGGCGCGGCGTGCCCAAGCGTAGATGGTCCCATCCGGCCCCACCACCGGATTGGACAGCGCCCTCTTGATCGTCCGCAGCAGATGAGGGTAGACCGGCCCTGTCTCGGGACTTCGATTCGTCCGTTGCGGATCGTGTCCAACCATTGGCCAGGCATTGAGCCACGTGTGGACACTCTGGATCGAGATCGTTTGGGCGCGCGTCGATTCGGTCCTCGCCGCTGTCACGTTTACCGTGGCGAGGAAGAGACCAGCGGTTAGAGTTAATCCCTTATTTGTCACTCTCTACACTAATCCAAGATCGGCACGGTGCGCGCGCTCACATTGCTTGAGGAAAAGCCGGCGACTCGATCCGAGCAAAAGCAGGCCCCTGATGGAGCCATGTCGCACTGCAGCCGTCATCTTCTCAACGCCAGGACCTCCCAGCAATGGCCAAAGTCAAGGCTTTAGGCGGAGCCGTCAGCTGTGCATGTCTAGGCTCACGGGCGCCGGCGAACGACGCGGGTCACGATCGTACGAGTGACCCGACGTGCGGTCCTGTTGACGATGAGCAGCTTTATAAGGCTGAAGAGAATGCGGGGCATGGTGAATGTAACTCCTATGAAATGACCGCAACGGAGCTGTCGTATAGCGAGCCAGCACATCTCCTCCTTGGCAAGAGATGTGCCGTACAAACGTTTCCCCCCCTCGAGACGAATAGCACATCGACGCATACCCACGTTGCAGGGTCGCGGACAACCTCATGGGGTTGTCTCGCTTTGCGACGTCTCCCAGTCGCAGTGTCAATGTGTCCCCACCTCGGACAGGCGCCGCCGCAAGAAGCGCTGCTCCGCGGTGTTCTGGCAGAGCTCGAGGGCGCGCACGTACGCGGCCGCCGCCTCATCGTGCCGGCCGGCACGCCGCAGGAGGTCGGCGCGCGCGGAGTGGAAGTGCTGGTAGGTGGCCAGCTCGGCGGCAAGCTGCGTGCGGTCCAGCAGCGCGAGGCCGTGCTCCGGCCCCTCCGTCATTGCCACCGCCACCGCTTGATTCAGCGTGACCACGGGCGAGGGCGTCAAACGGGCCAGCGTGCCGTAGAGCGCGGCGATCTGGCGCCAGTCCGTCTCGGCGGCTGCGCCGGCCTCGCCGTGGAGCGCGGCGATCGCGGCCTGGATTTGGTACGGTCCGGCGCGGTGCATGGTGAGTGCGCGGTCGAGCAGGGCCACTCCCGCGAGGATGGCGACGCGGTCCCAGAGGCCGCGATCCTGATCATCGAGCAGGACGGCATCGCCGTGAGCGTCCACGCGGGCATGACGCCGGGCGTGCTGCAGCACCATGAGCGCCAGTAGTCCCTGAGCCTCGGGGTCGTCGGGAACGTTCGGCTCGCGCTCCAGCAATCCGGTGAGCACCCGCGCCAATCGGATGGCCTCGTCGCAGAGGTCCCGGCGAATCAGCGCATCGCCCGAGGTGGCGGCATAGCCTTCATTGAAGATCAGATAGAGGACGGCGAGCACGCCGTCGAGCCGCTCGGGCAGCATGTGGATCGGCGGCACGCGATAGGGAATGTTGGCATCGCGAATCTTGCGCTGTGCCCGAACCAGCCGCTGCGCCATTGTAGGGGCCGGGACGAGGAAGGCGGCCGCGACTTCGGGTGTGGAGAGGCCGCCGAGCGTACGCAGGGTCAGCGCCACCCGCGCCTCGGGCGGAAGTGCGGGGTGGCAGCAGGTAAAGAGGAGCTTGAGCCGCTCGTCGGGGAATGCTGTCTCGGCATCCTCGTCGTCCGGCTCACCGGCTCCCGCTTGTTCAAGGGCGGCGAGACCCTGGAGCTGCTCCCGCTTGTGGGCGAGCGTGGCGTCGCGGCGAAGACGGTCGATGGCCTTGCGCCGCGCGATGCTGCTGAGCCAGGCCGCGGGATTGTGTGGTATCCCGGCGTTGGGCCACTGCTGCAAGGCGGCGATCGAGGCGTCCTGCAGGGCATCCTCGGCGAGAGTGAAGTCGCGCGTGGACGCGATGAGCGCGGCAAGTATTCGGCCGGACTCTTCGCGGAAGACACGTTCCACGACGTGAGAGATGGGTTCCATGCCTTACCGATACCGCAGAAGCGGAAGGCGCCGCCAGTTCAACCACCGAAGTGGCCGCTTGCATAGCCGCGATCGCGCGCGCAATCGGGGCGGGGTCTGAGAATTCGGTCCAGTGCTGGATCAAGCCGTCGCGAACGGTGGCGAGGACCAGATACGTGTTGCGGTAGGGACTGCCATCGACGAGCGATCCTTCCGATGCGAACTCGGCGACGATCCGCTCGGGGTCATCGGCGAATCCGTGTACCGCCATACGGGTGGGGAGAGGGTGGGCGTCATCGGGAGAATGACTGTCGTGTAGAAGGCGCGATTGGTAATCCGGCTCATGATCTCCTGGGGGCCGCCAGGATGCAGTGGGGAAGGAGCAGATGACGTCGGGTGCGAGCTCATCGAACATCGCATCGAGATCGTGCCACATCGCGTGGAGGTGTCGCTCGACGACGGCTGTCGGGTGCGGATCCTTTGAGAACGTCATGGCTCGATCCTTTCATTCGCGGATCCGCGGTGGGAGTCGCCTGCTGCATCGCTCACATTTGTTTGCTGCCGGGCGTGGGGACGCTTTCTTGCGGTACCCAACGCGCCGTCGGATTGAGCGAAGGAAATGTTCCCCCGGCGGCCGGATCCGAGATGATTGGTATCCCAGCCGCCGGGGAGCAGATGTTCGCTAAGCCTGATTGAACTCCATGATCGGGCGTACCTCGATGGAGCCACGCACGGCATCCGGGATATGGGACGCGAGCTCGACTGCCTCGTCCAGGTTGTCGCAGTTGACAATGTAGAACCCGCCGAGCTGCTCTTTGGTCTCGGCGAACGGCCCGTCGGTCGTCTGCGTCTTGCCGTCACGCACGCGCACGGTCGTGGCCGTCTCGACGCGCTGCAGCGCATCGCCTCCGGCGATCTTGTCCTTGTACCGGTCGCCGTATGCCATGTAGGCCGACATCACAGCCTCCCCCTCTTCTTTACTCATCTTTCCGAACAGGGCCTCATCGACGTTGATCAGTAACGCGTATCGCATCGTGTCTCTCCTTCGAGAACTAATCGACGAGCACACCGCCCGTCATAGGAACGTCGAACGGGAATGGCGAAATCGACAGGTCGAGCGGAGGAATATCTCACGAACATCGTCTCCGTCCATGGGCCGCTCACGAGCGGCCCCCATCGCCCGACTTACGCCTTCCGGCGTCCCGGCGGCAAGAGGAGCGCGGCACCCCGTACACTTTATCGATACGAGGGGGAGCATATGCCAGCGCTCAACGGCAAGGTCGCCATCGTAACGGGCGCCACGAAGGGCATAGGACGCGCGATCTGCCGTCTTTTCGCCGCCGAGGGCGCAAGGGTGGTCGCCGTGGCGCGGACGCAGGATCTGCTGGCGGATCTCAAGCTGGCAACGCTGGACCATGCGGGTGAGGTGCGCACGGTGGTGGGAGACGTTCGCGAGCAGGATACGGCGCAGCGTGCAGTGCATCAGGCAATCGACAGCTTCGAGGGTCTCGATATCCTCGTCAACAATGCGGGCGTCGCCATCTATCATCCCATCTGGGAGCTGACCATCGAGGACTACGATAGCATGATGGACACCAATATGCGGAGCACCTTTCTCTTCACGCGCGCCGCCGTGCCATTTATGCGGGAGAGCCGTGAGGGGGTTATTCTGAACATCGGGTCGATCGCGGGCACGCGCGGCTTTCCCAACGAGACCGCTTACTGCGCCTCGAAGTTTGCTCAGGTGGGCTTCGCGCAGGCGCTCGATCAGGAGCTGCGCGAGTACAACATCAAGGTGTCCAGCATTTTGCCGGGTGGCGTCGCAACGGAGCTGGCCATGGGAACGGGGAGAACCGCCGAGAGCGTCGCCAGCGCGGGGTATTTGGAGGCCGAGGACGTGGCGCGGGCGGCTCTATTCGCGGTCACCCAGGAGCCGCGCAGCCGCATCCTCGAGGTTCGTATGCGTCCCATGAGCGAGCCTCTCTGATCACGGGGACACCCACCCGCGGGGGACACCCACCCGCGGGGACACCCCGCGTCCCCCGTTTCGGGAGCGAGCCCCTGAGGATGGGGGTCTCGGGGCACTGCGCCCCTTGATGATGGGGGTCTCGGGGGCGCAAGCCCCCTGAGGGTGGGGACACCCCGCGTCCCCCCGTTTCGGCCGCACGCATCCGGTGAGCCGTCTGCCATTCTGGTCCCTCGGCCCGAGTTTCCGTTTCCGCCTTGACATGGCGGGTGCAGCGCGAGGTTGAGCCACCCATCATCCAGCTTTTCGCGAGGATGCCGGCTGCCGGGCATACGTCATAAGGCCGACGAAACCGACGGCCGGGGGCATGTACGATAGTGTGCAGGGCTTGTCGCCCGCCCGTTCGCCTCCTTCCTTGCGCTCGGCGTGTGCTTCAAGGGTCTTCCTGACCGGAACGGCAGGGACACAGGCACGGGGCCGACCAGGTTTGAGGAAGGAGGCCGCGGGCTTATTCGCGCTCTCGGTTTCTGGGGAGGCCGCTCGTGTTTCGACGCTTCGGACGGTTGGTGGGAGGCTACGCCTTCAGCCGTCTCGATCTGCGCCTGCTCTTTCTGAGCGTGTTCCTCTCCTTCCTGGGAACGTCGGTGGTCTTTCCGCTGCGTTTGCTGTATGCGCAGGCACACCACGCTTCGCCGGCGCAAATCGGCTTGATGGCCTCCTCATTCATGATAGCGCCTCTGCTGGTGCAGCTTCCCATGGGGTGGCTTGTGGATCGCTGGGGGCGAGTGCCATTGCTCCTGGTGGGCCTGATATCTCACTCGTTCCTGGCGCTTCTCTACATCGTGCTCAACACGCCGGACCAGCTGATCGCCCTCCGATTCCTCGAAGGCATCTCGGTATCGGCTTTCCGTCCGGCGGTCGCCGCCTACATTGCCGACGTCACGCCCGAGGAACATCGCTCGGAGGCGTATGGAGGCTTCGCCGTGGCACTCAATGCCGGCATGCTCGTGGGTCCGCTGATCGGCGGCGTGATCGGACAGTATGTGGGCTTCCAGGCGGCCTATGCTGTCAATTTCGTCGTGGAAGGGTTGGCGGTTTTTCTGGTGCTCGGCCGCGTCCACGAGCCGGTTGTCCATCAGGCCAGTCACGATCGCGAATCGCAGTCGATTCCGTGGTCGAGCCTGCTAACCCTACCCCTCCTGGGAGCATACGGCGCGTTTTTCGCCGCCTCGGTCAGCATGGGAATCCTGGGATCGCTCTGGTCGATCTGGGTCCACGATCTGGGAGGCTCGTATACGTTTATCGGCGCCACGTTCACCGTCTTCGCGCTGCCGCAGATCTTTTTCGGAGCCAGCGCGGGACGCGCCGGCGATCGCCTGAGGCGTGGACCGATTCTTCTAGTATCCGGCGTGATCGCCGCCGTGATCTACGCGAGTTACGGGTTCATCACCAATCTGGTGGCGATCATGTTGCTTGGCATCGTGGAGGGAATCGCCATCGTCTTCCAGACGCCCCTGGCCCAGGGATTGCTCGCCGATGCCTCGCCGCCGGAGGCCAGAGGGCGCGTGCAGGGCTTGTCCGGAACCGTCGCCGCCGTGGGTGGCGCGGCTGCTGCTTTTGCCTCTCTCCCCCTGTATCACGTCCACCGGGCCGCTCCCTTCGTCATTGCGGCTTCAGCCATGGCCATCGGATCGCTCGTCGCATCGGTGGGAGCGGCGGCGTATTCTCGCCGCCGCGCGGCGCGAGAGATTGCGCTGGCGCCAGGACTGGAAGCGTCGTGAGGGACAATTGCGGAAGGCAGTGCCTCCGACACCTGACATGTCTCCATGGGGGCGATGCTTGTCATAATGCTTGTCATCGCCTTCCTGCGCTCCGACATTGATATGTCCCTCACACGCTCGGTTACGTCTTTGCCGTCCCGCGTCTCCGACCAGCACGTACTAGGACTGCACCTCTCGCGCGTATCCTTTTCTTGACATTGTCTGAAAGGGTAAGGGGCCCGAAGACCCCTCCCCTCCGAACCGGACGTGCGGATCTCGCGCATCCGGCAGGATCGCAGGATCGTTGGCGAAACGAACGTGTCAAATGGGCGCAGAATGATGGCAACGATGTCGTCGTGCGCGTGAGAGACATGTCAATGGGGGAGACGGGAGGGCGACGACAAGCCAAGCGTACGCCCCTACAGAGAAGTGTCAATCACTGGATGCATGTGGGGAGGGAACGTGTCACCGGGCGGGGGGACATGTTAAACGGACGCTAGTTTCTTACGACGAAGCGCGGCCCGTGCTTTCCTGCGGGGTCAGCTCCTGGGACTTAGGACGATACAGGTCCTCGCGCGTCAGCGGCAGGTGACATACGCCGTCCCGGCCGGTCTTGCTCAGCAGCGTCTGGACGATGCCGACTCTGGCGGTCGTGAAGGCGAGCGCATAGGCCGACATGTATAGACGCCACACGCGATATGTGTCCTCGCCCACGAGGTTGACGGCGTCGTCGTGACGCTTCTCCAGCCGCCGAACCCAGTGCCGCAGAGTCATCGCGTAGTGCTCGCGGAGGTTCTCC
>QHBP01000281.1 GCA_003244175.1 Chloroflexota bacterium
ACCGGAAGAGTAGCCGCCGCCACCCTGACTGGCGCGGCGTTCGGCGCGACAGCTAGGACAGCGCTTCGGCTCCTGATAGCCGCGCGAGGCATGGAACTGCTGATCGTCGGCAGTGAACGTGAACTCGTTGCCGCACTGGACACACGCGAGGGAGCGATCTGTATATGCCATCTCTTCCATTCTCTCCTAGGTTCGTCCGGATTGAGCTGGAAGACAAGAGGAAACGCCCTCACCCAGCGGCCACCGAAACATACGGTTGAGATATACAGGGAATCTCTCGCGGCTGTCAAGTTTCTGATTCATTACACGTCAGTTGGGGTGACACGAGCTCGTCGATGCGCCTGAGCTGCTCCGGCGGGATCTGGATGTCCACCGCTCGTAGGTTGCCTTCAAGCTGCCCATCGTCCGCGGACCTGAGCGAGAGCGCTATCGAGAGCTCCTACCCTCGGCGTAGTTCTCCCGCGAAACCGGCTTGGCGCCGGAGTCCTCCTTCTCTCCGAGAGACAGCGGCTCGTCTTCCTCCTGCGTCTTGGCTTGCTCCACCACGGCTTCCAGCACCTCCTTGGGATCGGCCCCCCGCAATTGCCGGTAGGCCACGGTCGCGAAGGCCTGAATCAAGCCCGCCAACGGCGCTCCAAACAACGCTCCCCACACCCCGAAAAGCTCGGTGCCCGCGACCAAAGCGATGATCGCCGTCGCCGGATGGATGCCGACCGCGCGCCCCATGATCCGCGGGCCCACCACATCTCCCTCGATGACGTGGACAAACACGAAGTACGCGAGAACGATCAGCGCCTTTATCGCTCCTCCCTGAAATAAAGCCAGAAGGATGCACACGGACCCGGATACCAGGACTCCCACAATGGGAATGAACTCCATGAAGAAGGCCAGCACGCCGAGCAAAACGGCGTACGGAACCCCGAGCGCCAACATGCCGCCCCCGACCAGAACACCGACGAGGCTGGCGAGAGTGAGCGTACCCCGTATATACCCGCCGACCACCTGATTGACAATCGCAATCAACAGAGTTGTCTGTACGCGCTGCGCCCCGGGAGTTTCGCGCCGCAGCCACGCCGTCAGCTTGGGCCCATTGCTCGTGAGGTAGATGCTCAGGATCAAGACCAGCACGATATCGATAATGGTGCCCACAATCCCCGTGATGATGGCGACGGAGTCCTTGGCGGTCGAGGTGCCAATGTTCTGCAGGTACGCGATGCTTTGCGTCTGGGCATCATGGAACTTGGTGCGCGTCAGTCCAAATGGGCCGAGAACCCGGACCAGCTGGGGCTCGAGATGCTGAACCCGGTGCGCGTAGGACGGCAAGGCGTGGACGAGGTTCGTAACCTGAGCCACCGCCGTGCTCACCACGAGCGCACCGGCGCCGAATATCACGGCGAAACCCACGACATACGCGCACGCGATCGCCAAAGGGCGCGGCATCCAGCGCGCGAGAAACGTCACCAGCGGTGTGAGCGCGAAGGCGACGATGCCGCTCAAGACCAGCGTCAGTATGGTCTTCAATATGTGACTGAGAAGCCACAGCCCGATGACCATGACCACCAACCAGGCGAGGACCGTCAGCGGGATGAAGAGGGCGCGCTGCCAGTCGAGAGACGTGGACTTCGCATTCAATCTCGGCATGTATTCCTCACGGACCAGTTACGTCATTATGACCGCCAGCGCCCCCCATGCAATAGACGGGCCAGGGAAAAGGCCTCTCGCCCCTCCGTAGTCACACTGATGCACCGCCGTGAACGGGGGTGTAGACTGCGAACACGATTAACCGCGGTTGCGATGGCGGAGCCACACCATACGCAGAGTGACAGAGGAGGGCGGCCGTGAATGAGTCAAGCCGGCAGCGTTTCTTTTATAGCTTCGGGCAGCTCGCGAATGGGGCCTACAACGGGTTGAACAATGCGGTCCTCGGCCCATACCTCAGCGCGTTCACCGGCAACCCGTTCGTCATCGGCTACCTCGGCAACACGCGCACCATGGAAGGTGTCATTATTCAGCCGCTGGTGGGTCGCTGGAGTGACCGCACATCGAGCCCCATGGGTCGACGCCGGCCGTTCATCCTTTTCGGCATTCCTTTTTCAGTCTTGTTTCTCATGCTGATACCGATTGCCGGTCATCAGGGGCACGGTCGCGCCCTCCCGCTGGTGGCCGCGGCCATCATCCTGTTCTCGATTACCTGGAACATCGCCGGTGACCCCTATCAGGCGCTCATGGTCGACATCACGCCGTCTCGGCGCCGGCCGATCTTCAACGCGATCCTGTCGGTGCTGGCTCTGCTTGGCCAGGTGGCAATCGTCGCCTACGCGGGTGTCGCCGCATTCAAGAAGAACAACATTCCGGATGCGGTGTTCTACGCGGGCGCGCTCTTCATGCTGCTGACGTTCGCCGCCGTCTTCTTCGGGGTGTCCGAGCCGCGCCATGCCGGGACAGTCGCCAAGGTTGAAGAGAAGATTCCGGTACGCGTGTACGTGGCCGAGATTCGCCACTTTCGCGAGGCCTTCAAACTTCTGGTCAGCGTCTTCTTTCTGTGGACGGGTCTCAACGCGATTCTGCCGTTTCTCACTATCATTCCTACCAAGATTCTCGGCGCAACGAAGAGTCAGTCGCTGGTGGTGTACATGGTCATGATTCTCACCGCCGCCATCTGCGCCTACCCTTTCGGGCGCCTGGCAGCTCGAGGTGGCGCCAGACGTTACATCGTGATCGGGACGGTTACGTTGATCGCCGCCGCGCTGCTGGGGATGGTCGTACGGTCGTACGTCTGGTTCTTTCCGGTAGCCATGCTGGCGGGAGCTGGATTCTCCGCCACCACCGCGCTGACCTACCCTTACCTGTCGCAGCTTGTTCCGGGGAGCAAGATGGGCGTGTTTACCGGCTTGCAAACGTCCTTCTCCGCCGTTGCGGCGCCGGTGAGCATCGGTGTCACGGGTCTGCTGATCAACCACTTCGGATATCGAAGCACATTCGCGATGTTGGCCGTGATGATGGTTGTCGACGTGGCTGTTCTGTTGTCGATCGACGATAGTGCGGCCCGCGTCCAGGTGGAGGAAGTCGAGCTGGAAGAGCGTGTGATGGCCGCGGCGCTGCGCACTCCCGCGGTTGTCTAGGGGCGTGGCCGTCATAAGCGCAAGGACAAGAATGGCGGCTCCGAGTGAATTTTTTTTTCGGGCCGCTCCATGTGTCACAACCGTGCCTCCTCCGACGTTTAGTGAAATAGGAGCCAGCAACGATTCTTCGATGCTGCTGGCTTCCGTGAGGAAGGGCACGGAGGGATGCGGTGGCGCAATCTGTGAGCCGCCACCGCGTCGAACTCCGTACGACATGTCAGGAGGAGACATGAGGAGAGGCGGATTCGTCGTTATGCTTCCGTTGTCACACGTTTGATCTTCATGGAGGTTGGCCAATGCGCCGCGTCGTTCTTGCACTCGTAGTCGCTGTTCTTTCCGTCTTCACCACCGCGCAGCTGGCGCCGGCCGCGACGCACGCTCAAACGGTCAATCCAATAGTCGCCGTCACGCCAAGCTCGGTCATGGCCGGTGCCACGGCGACCGTGAGTGGCACAGGCTTCACACCGAATTCCTATGCCTACGTCTACTACCAGCGCCCGGACGGCACCTACAACGCGTTCTTCGTGAATACGTCGCCGACCGGAACCTTCTCGTTTTCGCTAGGCTTCGAGTCCGCTCACGGCACCGGCACCGAGTACGTCAGCGCGTACGATTACTCAAGTGCGCGGTGGGCCCCATTCGCCATCGTGACGGTCATGTCGGGGGTGCCGCCTTCACTCACACTGATGCTCACGGCCACGCCAAACCCTGTCAGGGTCGGCTCATCCACGGTGATTTCGGGAACCAGCTTCACGCCGAATCAGTATGTCTATGTTGCCTGGCAGCGACCGGACGGCACGACCAACGCGACGTACGCCTATACTGATGCGAACGGGGCGTTCTCCTTCACGCTGGGATTCGAGCCTGTGCACGGTTGTGGAGCGGAGACCGTGCAGGCGTACAACTACGGCACGAATGCGTACTCACGCGCCCTTGTCGTCACGGTGAACTGCTAAGCGCGGATGGTCATCTTGCTCAGGCCCGCGGCGGTGGTGCTTGCTCTGGCGAGCATCGGCCCTCCGCTCACGGCTGCGGGTCTCAGTCCACGCCGGCAAATGGCGGACGTTAAACACCTCATCGCGGTGGCCAACGCGGGAAAGCTGATGGCGGTCGACTCGCTGTTTTCCGGCAACGCCATCGTTCAGGTGGAATCACGGCAGTGGAAGGGGCGGGGCCACGTGATGGCATGGTGGCGAGGTGAAATTCGCCACCATGTCCACATTGCCCTGGTAAGCCCGCTGACGACCGGGGCCGGTGCACTGACCGCGAGGGTGCGCCGGCACACCGTGGGCGGAGATTGCAATAGGGCGTGCAGTGAGCAGGCAATCTTCACCTTCACAAGGTCCAAGATCGGACGCATGACGCGGCTTCCTCTCGTTCGCACTGGACGACCGCCTGCGCTGCCCACCGTCCCGCCGCCTCCCAGCTCCCCGCCCTCACCGCGCGTGACGCCGACAATTCCCACCTGAGCCATCTGAGGGTAGGTTGCAGTCATCGTTCTGCGTCGGGGCGAGTCATCGCGCGCGTTTCACCGGCACGCATCTTGCGATTATGGCCACTACATGAAGTCAGGCAGGGGCCATAGACAGGCACAACGGGGGTAGGCGATGCAGGTGCAGTGTCCCAACTGCGGTGATCGCCTCGTGCACCATCGAACAGATCGGCAGACGGCCGGGCACCGGGAAGTGGTGTTGCAATGGGCCGTCTGCCCACGCTGCGGCCACGTAGCGCTGCAGCACTGGTCGCTCGAGAACATATCGGTGGCAACCCTAGCTGAAAGCGAAGCCAGTTAACGCGTCATCCCGACCCTCGGAGAAAAACCTGGACCGCGTGCACGAAGCGGTTGGGACACGCGGCCTCGATATGGTGTCCGCAGCCCGCAAAGTCCATGAGCGTTGCTGCCGGCAAGGCGTCTTGAAGCATCCGACGCTGGCGAGACGAAAAAGGCGAATCTGCGAGATCAGCAGCCATGACGAGAGTGGGGATATGTACGCTTCCATGATCGCCTCAAGCGATCCGCGCTTCATACCCAGCATGTGCTCCCCCATGTCGCGTGCTTCAGCGCACTCCTCCCCGAGAAGGAGTGGTGGGTCTTCCAGGACGAGGCGTCGTAGCTTCGGTGGACCCTCGGCCGCCAGGATAACGGCGACCGCCCCGCCAAGAGAGTGTCCAAGCACATCGATCTGTTCATGAGGAAGCTGGGCCAAGAGGCTCGAGACGTCTGAAGCGTAGTCGGTGAGGCCATAATTGCGGTCCGGTTTGTCACTCTCCCCATGCCCGCGGAAATCAAGAGCATACACGGTTCGATCTCGTGCGAGTGTCGGGGCGACCTCTGTGAAGACCCGCCAGGAATCCGAGATGCCGTGCAACATGAGGAGAGCTGGAGAGCCGGTCGCCGGTCCTGTCCACGCGGAGGCGTGAAGGTGAATGCCGTTGACTGTGAAGTATGAGTCGGAGGGTTGCACGTTTACGGACATCGAGAGCTCCTTACCCGGGTCTGGCTAGAATGTAGCAGGCGGCGGCGGTGGAGGGCCTCGTGTCACTGTGCAGGGGCGCTGACGGGCGATGGCGATGACGAGGTGGGAGACCGCGCGGATCGCACGAGGCGCGACCCAGGCGGAATGGACGCTTACCCTCTTTAGCCCCAGACGAGTTGCACGCAGAGTCCTGATTGGTCCGACGCCCCTGGAGGAGTATCCGGAGCCGGACATGGTCAGGCGGGTTGTCGAGGACGCCATCGGACGCATGGGAGACGAGGGCTGGGAGCTCGTGACGGTGACTCCGGAAGCGCCGCCCTGGACCAAGCTCGTGTTCCCGCAGGCGGCATGGTGGTTCAGGAGGCCGGCCGGGGAGACCCCCGGAGATCCGGACGTCGACGACGAAGGGTCCCTCACGACCTGAGCCGGCCATCGATCCGCACCGCCTGCCCGCGTCCCAAAACCTCGTGTGGCCTTGCCGGCGCCTGAGGCGGACTCAACGGCCGTAGCGGGCACGCCGCGCGTGTGCGACATACGAGTAGGCTACCGAGAGGCCAACGGCGCTGAGGAGCGCAGCCACGGGGAGACGCGCCGCGCGCTTTCCAGCCGCAGGCAGGGACGCAAGGCTCACCAGCCCGGCCGCCGTGATGAGGTAGCCGCCCAGTCGGTGGGTGCGCTCCCACACGGCGGGATCGGCCAGGGTCCAGGGCGTCCGGATACCTACCAGGCCATTGCGGGGAAGCTTAGCCATGACGTTCCCCAGAGCGATCATCAGCACCCGTACACGACCCGGGGCATACGACTCATGTCGACGGGAATGCCGGCACCGTTGGCCAGGATCGCGAGGTGGGCCGGCAGCAGCGCCAG
>QHBP01000092.1 GCA_003244175.1 Chloroflexota bacterium
TCGGCGACGATGACGAGGTCGGTGCCTCCTCGCATGAGGGTGGTGGCGAAGGAATGCCTTGAGGTGAGATCAGCGCGCTCCAGCGGCATGCCGCTCGGGCGGTATCGCAGAAGGCACCATCGGCCTCGCGAATGCGTCTGTACCTCCACAATTTGATCACGTTGGGAGGATCGGTAGCTCCTCTGCAAACGCCAGATCGTTCTCATGGTCGATTGGTCGCGTCAACTCCAACCACGCAGCGACCAAGATCAGCGCGACCGCAACAGCGTCCCAGAGACTGGGGACCGTTCCAAAAAGGATCAGAGCGGCACCTGCTCCAAAGATCGGTTCGCTCAATTGGATAGTTGCAGCTGGGATGGATTCAAGGCTGCGAAGAGACCGCCAATAGAACCAGCTGGCGGGTGCGAATAGAACGAGCGCCGTCAGCGCCAGTGGGGGCAATGCCGCCGCATGACCATCGAGCAACAAGAGCCCCGGGGCGAGAAGCAATCCAGAACACATGGTCTGCAAGCCTGACCCCATCGCCGATGATGTCTGTGAACTGAGACGTCTAACCATCGTGATGAATACCGCCAAACACGCAGCGCTCGTCAAGCTGAGGAACAATCCAAGAAGGATATTAGGGCCGTTCCCGCCGCCCTCCGCGGTGCCAATAACGATAATGGCTGCAGCCACTGATATCACCGACACCAGATCGCGAAGGGTGGGGGTGCGAGAGCCGCGTATGAGTTCCACGAGGGCGAGCATGAGCGGCGACGTGAGATGCAGTGCGATGACGACACCCAGTGGCGCCATGTGCAACGCTAGATAGTAGAGCGATGCATTTCCAGCCTCCAGGACCGCCAACCCCAGCAGCGACCATGACATCACGGAGATGCCCGCACGCAAAGACGCTCCAGTGGCACGAGCAACCACCAGCAATGTCAAACCAGTTACCAACTCGACGACTGCTGCCGCGGCCACACCGTTGACAGCGATCCCCGAAACTACCCCACCAGAGGCCCCCCAGAGACCACTGGCCGTCAGGATGGCCAGCACCCCCGCAAGGCGTTCTGACCGTTCAACGGCTCCGTTCAGACGTGTCATCGTCGAATCAGTCTAGGCGAGCGAGATTGCACAACATTGGGAAGACGTCAACGAGGCCCGCTACCGTCCAGAGGGAGGCTCGTTCGTCCTCGCAGGTTGATTCCTCGCCACGTTGGTGAGCGTCCCTCTCGGAACGAAATCTGGACGTCTGAGCGTACCATCTTCGGCCAACCGATGCCTGAAGTTACGCGCCCTGCTCGAAGACATCGCCGCGTACGCAGATCGCTGGCTCTCTCATCGGCAGCGCACGCTCAACCTGCCCGGGGTCCAGGCCGCCATCGCGCACGAGGGCGTCGTACTCCTCGACACCGCTCACTGACACGCCGATATCGAGCGCGATGTTCCGCTCCGCACCGACCATCTCTTCCGCGTCGCCTCGCACTCCAAGACCTTCACCGCTACCGCCATCCTCCAGCTGGCCGAGCGGCGGCAACTCCGCCTCGACGATCGTGCGGCCGACCACATCTCCTGGCTCGATCAGCCACCATTCACCGCGATCGCTGCGGTCACCCTCCGCGAGCTGCTTGCGCATGGCGGCGGTCTGTTGCGCGACGGCGATTACTGGCAGCTCCGATTCCCGTTCCCCGCCACCCCGGATTCGCTCCGCGACCAGCTTCGAGATCAGGCCAGTGTGCTGCCCCCGAACACCCGCTTCAAGTACTCGAACATGGGCTACTCACTACTCGGCCTCGTGGTCGAGCACGCCAGTGGCATCCCCTTCCGTGACTATGTGCGCGCGCACATCGTCGAGCGCATCGGCTTGCGCAACACCGCACCGGACTATGTCGCCGAACGGGCCGCTGACTACGCTCAGGGCTATACCCACACGCAGCTCGGACTGCCTCGACGACCCATCGATCATGTCGACACGGGGGCGATGTCAGCCGCCACGGGTTTCACGAGCACCGCCGCCGACCTCGCGGCGTATTTCACAGCACACTGCATCGGAGATGACAGGCTGCTGAGCGACACGTCGAAGCGTCGCATGCAGCAGCCGCAGTGGTCACCCCGCGACCACGAACATTACGGGCTCGGCATGATGCTGCTCGACATCGGTGATCGCCGCCTGGCCGGCCACACCGGCGGCTACCCCGGGCACGCTACCAAGACGTGGTTCGACCCCGCCGAGCGCTTCGTCGTGTCCGTGTTGACCAGCTCCACCGATGGTCCAGACCTTGCCTCGGGGCTGCTGCGCCTCATCGACTACTGTGCACGTCTGGAGCCCGCTACGCCGCCGGCAGGCGTCGATCCGCGCAGCTTTGGTGGCCGGTTCCTGACCTTGTGGGGTGTCTACGACATCGTCCCGGTTGGCGGACGCCTACTCCGTATAGAGCCGGAGACCAATAACCCGCTGGACTCGCTGGCGGAGCTGACCATCGAATCTGCGACGACGGCGCGCATCACCAAGGCTGACGGTTACACCTCGCCCGGCGAGGTGATGACCTTCGACTTCGACGCCGCGGAAACGATCGCCCGGATCCGTGGAGAATCCGCGTCGTCCGCGTGGCCCCAGCAGGCGTTCGAGCGAATCTTCCTTGGGCGCGAGCGGGTCGCCGTTCCCCGGCAAGGGGAATGACAGGACTGCCGCGTCGCGATGCACCGGCCGGCCGAGGCGCACGCCCTGAGCACGTTTCACGTCGAGTGCCGCCTTCGTTCGCTGTCCGATCACCGTTCAACGGCGCCGTTCAGAAGTGTCATCGTCGAATCAGTCTAGGCGAGCGAGATTGACCAACATTGGGAGGATGTCAACGAGGCCCGCAACGGTCGCACCAGCGAGAGACAGATCCTGCGCAGATCCGAAAGGACCCGAGATTGCGATGCAGCGCATCCCCGCGCTGTTGGCCGCCACAACGCCTCGTTTGCTGTCCTCCAGCACAACGCATCTGGCGGGAACGATCCCGAGACGACGCGAAGCTTCAAGGAAGATCGCGGGGTCTGGCTTGCCTTCCGCGACATCGTCACCGGAGACCGTGACGACGAATTTGCCGCCAAGCTCGAGCACGCCGAGAACGTAATCCACATAGTCTCGTCGTGACGATGAGGCAATAGCAAGGACGTATCCCTCGTCAAGGAGTCCGTCAACCAGCGCGAGTAAGCCGGGCATCGGCTTGACCGCGCTTTGGAGCAGTTGCCAGTATGCCACGTGCTTTCGGTTGGCCAACTCAGCCACCGACTCGGTAAGGTCGAATCGCGCCCGCAAAAAGGCGAGGTTCTCATCCGCAGTCCTGCCGACGCACTCTCGGACAAAGTCTTGCTGATCAACGACTACGCCGTATGGCCTCAACGCCACGTTGAAGGACTCAAGTTGCAACGGCTCACTGTCAATCATCACGCCATCCATATCGAAAAGGACCGCGTGAGAAGGCGGCAGTGTGCTCATGTCATCAATTCTCCTCCTTCGGCTCGCGGGTTCCAAGAGCAACCCCGCCACGCCTTATCGGGCCCACATCTTCCGCGCGCGGGGTAGGATCGCTGGGTCCTCTCGAAACCCGCCTCCCAAATCGCACTTCTACGGGAGACCCACGTATGGCATGGGAATCGCAATGGCACCACCACAAAGGGGTGCGCTCCGGCGATCAGCTCTCCATCGGCGAACGCGCCGCTGACAAGATGCGCAACGGCATGGGCTCATGGCCCTTCGTCTTCGTGTTCTTCGCCGTCATGATTGTGTGGTCCGTGGCCAATGGGCATCTTCCATGTGGGCGGCTCACAGGGATTCGATCCAGAAGGTGCCCACCAGGCCCAGTGCCCGTTTGATGGTGCGCGGGCCGCTGCCCGCAAGGTCCATGCCATGATCCGCGCATGAACGAAAGCGGTGGGATCTTCACCGGCTCTGTCCCCGACGGATATCGGCAGCACCTGCAGCCAGTGATCTTCGAGCCCTGGGCGCACCGACTCCTTGATTTCGTGGGCCTCATGCCAGGCCAGACGGTGCTTGACGTCGCGACCGGAACCGGCGTGGTCGCTCGCCTCGCGGCCGAGCGCGTCGGAGCGGGCGGGCGAGTGATCGCGAGCGACATCGGTCCCGGCATGATGGCGCAGATGGCAGGCGACGAGGATCCAGCAGCCGCTCCTGTCGAGACCCTCGAATGCCCTGCCACAGCGATTCGGGTATCGGACGCATCTGTTGACGTCGTTCTCTGCCAGCAGGGACTTCCCTTCATCCCCGATCGCGTCGGGGCCGCGCGCGAGATGCGTCGTGTCCTGCGCGCCGGCGGCAGGGTGGGGGTCGCAGTGTGGCTCACGGATGCCCCCCTCGAGCCGTTCGAGTGCTACGGCCGAGTCCTGCAGGCCGAAGGCGTTCCCGAACCGTTTCCCCATGCATATTCCGAAGGCCACTCACCCCTGACGATGTCGGTGTCGGAGGTCAAGGAGGCACTCAACGCCAGCGGCTTCAGCGATGTGGTGGTGACCACCGAGCGACTCGAACTGAGCTGGCCGAGCGTCGAGGCAGCCGGCCTGGGTATCCAGGGGACGCCGTACGGTCCTGCGCTTGCGGGTCTCGACGCTGACTCCCAGTCCCGCGTGATGGCGGCCCTGGCGAAGGCCATGAGTTCGGAGGATGGGGCGTTGCGTCCACAGGTCATGACTTCCGTGCTTGGCCTGGGTTGGGTATCGGGCTGAGGGCACTGTCGCGTTAATGGTCAGGCGGGCACGAGGGAGCATCGTGGCTCGGTGTCGGTCAGACCATTGCAGGCAACGACCACCCTCGCCGTCTTCTGCCGTTTCAGGCCCCGCATCGATCCCAGCCGCGCCTTGAGTCGGCCGTGGTC
>QHBP01000369.1 GCA_003244175.1 Chloroflexota bacterium
GGCAGCTGTCTTGAAAACAGCCAGGTGATGAGCCTCGGGGGTTCGAATCCCTCTCCCTCCGCCACCAATTCCCGTTCCCGGGCTCGCATCTCCGTCTTGCCTCTGGCCGTCGGAACTACTCGGCGCTCGCGACATTCCCGCGCGTTGACCATTGATCCCCGGCTTCGGTACACTCGACGTGTCGCGTGGAGAGGTCGCATAGAGGCCTAGTGCGGCGGTTTGCTATTCGCCTAGAGGTGGTTCGCACAAGTTTGCTCACGTCTGCCACGCCCGTGTCTATGCGAAAAACCGGACCGTCTGAACAGCGGCGGATGAAAGCGAATCACCTCGAATGATGCGAGATTCTGGGTATGAATCTGGGTACGAAACCAGAGCAGAGCCCAAGGTCTTTCCGACTCCAGAGGGCAGAATCGTCGCACGTTCGCTAGCTGTCGCTGGGGTCTTCTGACTTCCTCAGAGTGTCGATATGCGCCACCCTGGAGGGAACTAACGTCCGTGGGTGCTTGGCAGTTTGGCATTGGGGAACAAGCGACGGTGCGACCAGACACGAACGGTCTCGGAGTGAACGGTCGCCCTTGCCACATCGTCTCGCCTTCACTCGTGAAGTAGTCGGGTTCGGTGCTTGGCCGGAGAGAAACCGGGGTAGGCCAAGACGACGTCGGGCGCGTAGTAATTTACTGCATTCGAGCGCCTGAATGTCGGATCCAGAATGAAAACGCTGATCTTCGAACCAGCTCGCTGCCTTAACATCCGCAGCTGCGATCTCATTATCAATCTTGCACCGGCCCCACACGAACAGACGCCTCTCAGCCGGGAAAGTCGACCAAACAGCGGAGGTCAGATGCACGGGGCCACGGCGACGTTAGCGCTGCTGGACGTGGGCTGGCTGCGTTCGCTGAGGCGGCCCGACGCAATCTGGGGAACGACGTGCCGGACGTTAAGGTCGTAGGCTTCGCAGGTCTTGAGACGGACCGCAGCTTGACGCCCTCGCTCCAGGCCTTCAGGTGCTGCTGGACGGTCTGCTTCGGTCTCGTGCCATGGCTGCCTTCTTGCCGCATGGCCTGCGCCGTCTTCAGCTGCTGACTTACTTACGAGCGCGTCTTGTCGGAGAAATACTTCCGCTTCGGTGCCCCGGGCTGATGCTGCCTCGCCATGTGCCTTCCTTCGTCTTGTAGATCAATCCCTCACCGTGGCCGCGGTTTCCCCTGTCTTGTCTCCTTGCGCACGGAGCTGCTCTGTAATCCATTCGTCGAGCACCGACTCCGGAATACGCCGCGCACGGCCTATTTTGATGGTTCTGGGGTCTCCTCGGCCGATCAGTTCATAGACCGCCGTCCGGCCAATAGCCAATCGGATTGCTACGTCCTTCACCGTGAGCAGGGTATCCGACACCACTTTCTCCTATAGACTCTTGTCGGCGAGCCAGAAGCGCCGCTCGCCGAAATCGGCACCCGGCTCCCGCCAGATGGGACCGAGCAGCCCCCTGAAATTGCTCGCCTCGTCGACGCGCCACTGACAGATGAGGAGCAGGGGGAGTTGTCTACCCCAGTACCCGGCGGCGATTTGTGCCACCCGAGCAATCCTCTCCTCGCTGGTGTTGCTGCTTGTGACCATCAGAATGACGGGGTAGCGACCGTAGTCTCGCTCATACCGCCCGCCGAAGTTGTAACGGTGGTACTCGTCGAACTTATGGAGGTAGCCGCGCTGGCGCATCGTTCCGCGGTCGTACTCGACGAAGAGGTGGTGCAGCCAGCCGTGGCGCTGGTACAAGCCATAGCCATCGGGCCGGAGATGGTGCCGGCTGCACGCAGTGGTGTTCTGCCACTCGAGTACGGCGTCATCGCCGCCCGACTCTCTCAGGCGGCCAGCGATTTGGTAGAGGCGGACGAAGATCTCGTCGGCGCCCATGGTGTGCGTAAGGTGGGTGAGGAGCCGTCGTCTTGCCTCGAACGGCTGACCAGGGCCACCGCCGACAAGGCCCACTTCCCGGACTGCGACGGCCGGTGAGAGGCCGCGATGGGCCGCTACTCGCTCGAGGCCCGCCGCGGTAAGCTCCGGTAGCTCCAGGCCAGCATCGTCACCAATCTCCTCCGCTTCGAGGAGGCGCATGAGCCTCGTGGCGAGGAGGCGGTTCCGCCGGCGCCGGACCGACCGCACAGACCCGCCAAGGACGATTGCCATCCGTTCCGGAGGCAGGAAGGGGTGCTCTGCCAACAAGTCCAATAGCTCATAGTCGCCGAGACAGAGGTGGAGCGCCACCTGCTCGAGGTCATCGAGCACTGGCGGATGGCGCGGAGCGAGCAGCGCGTCGCCGACCGGGCGGGGGAGTGGACCATTGGAACGCCGGGGCGTGAGCCGACGCGCGGGGATGTGCTGTCGGAGCTGCGCCACGGAAAGTGTTTGGACCCGGTTTAGCTGCTCGGTGCATGTCAGACCCGATCGTAGCTCGCCCCAAAGCGTGATCTGGGCCAGCAGATCGAAGTCGTTCCGCTCTCGGCGAACCTCGTCCAGCATCTTCTCCCAGAGCTCCTTACGCCGCTCACCCCAGGTGGCGACGACCAAGATTGGGAAGGTCTCGTACTCCATGTGGCGCATCGCGAACAGGTGCTGGATCAGCGGGCGATAGAGGCGCAAAGGGACGGTCCCGCGATCGGGGACGAGGAAGTAGGCGCCGGGCTCGCCATCCCAGGAGAGAGCCACGTATGCCGGCACCTTGACCGAGACTTGAGCCTTGGCGGTGGGTCGCTGGTAGCGACACCGATGAGGCCGCTCCCAGGCAAGAAGGACGGGCGGGATCTCTCGCGAAGCAGCCAGCGCTCCCAGGAGATCGTAAGCAGCTACCAGGTGTTCGAGGTGCGGCAAGAGGGAGAGGAGCTGGCGGCCGCCAAGATGGAGGGGGTTAACTAGATCGACCAGTTCAACCCCGTGATCGATTGCGAGTGTGGCGAGGCCCAGGTCGGTCAGGTAGTAGAGCTCCTGAGACCCACAGGGATAGAGTGGGGGCTTGATAGTCGCGAGCAGACCAGCCTCACGGAGGCGCGCGAGGGACCGATAGATGGCGGCCCCTCCCTTCAGTCCGACCAGCCGCTCGATGACGTACTCGTGGATGAAGGGAAGCCGAGCCACGTAGACGAGGGTGCGCCGATCGCTGTATGTACATCGTAGCCGGTGGGCTGCCCGCTCGGCATCCCTCCAGTGCAGTCAGTTGGTCATGGTCGTTCTTCTCCAGTAGCGTTGGTATCTCACCCCTCCCACGCGCGACGCTAGCACGGCGGGAGTGACGTGAGAGTCAGCTGGCGGTGAGGTAGAGGTATTTGAAAAACAGGCAGGAAGTTGGTGTCATTGCGGATCACCACGCTCAGCGTAGGGACACGCCGTGACTTTTGCATCGTTTTGGCGTGACTTTGGCGTGACTTGGTTAGCAGAAAGAAGATGGGACCTGCTTTCTCGACGATTCCGGCCCTCACAACATTGAGAGCGGGCTCGTGGCGCCGCCGAAAAGACGGAGGCAAGGTCCTCGATGATGCCTAGGGCTCGGAGAGGGCAGTCGGTGTTCCGAAAGACGGGATCGGCCAACAAGCTTACATCCATGAAGTGCGGAGCAAGTACGCGATCCGGCTTGCATCTGGTCTGCAGCGCCTTGAAGCGAGGGCTCACCCCAGCCGCCCTGACTCTGCGGAGTCTTTGTGGTGCCCGACCTACTCTTCGGCTACGTCGTCTCAGCTGCGGACACGGCTGCGTGACTTTGACGTAACCTACGAAACGTGCCTCGGCTCGTGGGCGGGCGCAGTCACCAGATCGGCGTCGAATATTGCAGCGGGGCCGACGGCGGGAACCGGCCGATTTGGCTCGAGAGAACGCGATCGAGCTTGATCACTCGCGCTGACTCTATAAATGTATTCATTACATTCAGACATACAATGAGCTTTGTGCAGGGGAGCACGCCGACGGCTTAGTGCCGGACTCCTTCTGCTCCCCTAGAGAAGCCGTCTGTTTCTTCGTGTTGCCGGACCTCGCCAACTCCATAGATGAACTCATTGCTGTTGGAGTCCTCAAGTCATGCGAACAACTCGCATCACCTCAGGCCTATACTTTTATCGAGTGGTACCGGATACTCTCCTCAGACGTCGGATGATGACGACCTGTTCCACGCCGGAAGTGGCATCCGGTACATTGCACGACCAAAGAAGATGCGAGCGGGCCGGCTCACGCCGGCCTAACGTCTCTCCCGTCCGCCTTGTTACGTGGCGCGCGTCACGGTCGGTCGGATGATCAGTACTGGACACGGTGCGGTGTGCAACACACGCTTCCCAGCAGGACTGCGTGCATCTCCCCTCAGCCGCGGCTGCCCATGACGATGAGCCCGACGCCGCGCTCATCGGCCCACCGCACAATCTCAATCGGCCGGTGAGCCGCGTCGAACGACGGATTCGCTCTCCTTACCGGCCCCACGTTGTGCCTCACTTCGCGTGGCCGGGGTGGGGCCATAATCGACTGGGGCGGAGGAGGATCGCTTGCGGGGAAGGATTCGGCGCTCATGAAGTCGACCTGATCGTCGTCGACACTGAACAGATCGTCGATGGGCGCCTCAACTGGCCCGGCCATCTCCTCAGCGGCATTGTCGTCTCCTTTCGCCTCTTCACGCATTCCGCTCTCCTGCGTCTCGCCCGCCTCAACGACCCGGCAATCGTCTCGTTCGCTCCTGTCGATCCTGCCCACACGGCCCCCGGAGCGAGCGCCGCAGGGATCTGGGAACGGCAGTGCCGGTATCCGAGAGAACGACATCTGTGCGTAGACCTGATCGGGGAACTGAGCGGCCGAGGTGTGGAACGGACAGCGGGCGATTGTGCTCCACCGCTGCGCTGACGTCGACATCAGGGGGCTACCCGAGCTATGGGCGCGCCAGAAGGCGCCGACGCCACCCACACGATGCATCTGGACAAGGTCCTGACGGCAGCATGTGCGCGGTACTAACCGGTCAGTGGCCCGGGGAAGCCCTTCTCTACAGCAT
>QHBP01000339.1:0-7347 GCA_003244175.1 Chloroflexota bacterium
CCGAAACTTTAAGGGACACCCTATTCTCAGAACTCAGTCCGGAGGCTTGAGGGCACCCGGTGCCTATTCCCACAAAGTCCCACCTACCCGAGCGTGCCTCCTCCTGCCTTGTCCGCACTCGCGAAGAACGCCACGCAGAGAGCAGGCTATCCCCCGACCTACGTGTAACGCACCGTACTCGGAGAACGCCATCATCGGCCTGCGGATCGTTGCTCCACATCGTCGTACAGGGTCACCGGCCTCCGTCGTGCGTAGGGGCCGCTCGTGAGCGTCTCGTGAGCGGCCCACCTGCGCACCCGACGTGTGTCCTCCGCGAAACCCTCGGCGGTCGAGCACGCTCCCAATGGACGTGGTCGGTCACCAGAGGATATGTCGGGTGACGGGGCGCGCACGTATAACGGGCAATCCGGTATTCGAGTTGAGATAGACGCGCACCTTCGTGCGTGTTGCCGTGTGCACCCACGGGCGCGATTGCTCGTCCAGTCTTCTGCACCCGAGGCTCAACCGACACGTCAATCTGACCCAGCTTGATTGAGTAGGGCCGGGTAATCGTCGAGCTGCCGAGGCGAACACGGATGGTCGCCGTGAACATGCCTTCTCCCGATTGCCGCTTCCCCAATGCGCGCCCGGACCATTTCCCGGACTGTCGAACGAAAGGCCTACCGGACCTCCTTTTCGTGCGTACGCACCTGTCCAGGTTCGTACCCGAGGACCGCTGCACCAAAAGTTGATTGTCCCCATCAAGCCTCGAGCTCAAAAGTCCCGTGTCCGAACGAAATGTTCAATCGCACACCCGTGGTTTCAAGAGTAGCGGGGGAACGGGTATCTGATTGACATCCAGCGCGTTATGCAGGTCATTGGATGTTCCATCCAGCCCGTTGAGGCTCGGTAAGTTGTACGTGTCCTCGACGAACCTGAGAATCGACGCGAAGTTGTAAAACGTATGGTCGATGTAGCTTCGTCTCGAAAACGGGGAGATGATTATCGCGGGGACCCGAGGGCCAAATTCCAGAGCGCCGTTGGGACCGACCGGAGGAGGAACGTGATCGTAGAACCCTCCGAAGTCATCCCACGTCAGGATGATTACCGTGTGGGCCCATTGACTGGGGTTGCTCATGATGGCGTTGATTTGGCGCACGGTCCAGTTCTCGCCGGCACATATGCTCGCCGGCGGGTGGTCACTCACCCGAGCCGGCTCGACCAGCCAGCTGACGGTCGGGAGGGTCCCGCCGGCTGCATCCGTTGCGAACTGTCTGTCATGTACCACGTGCGACTGCCAGTCCGGGCCGAAACGGATGTGCTTGATGGAGTCGAAGCTTGACCACACGTAGCCGGACTGATCCTGCGAGGGGGCGTAGTACTTCCATGACACGTCGTTGGCGTCGAGGACGTCGGCAAGTGTCCGAAAGTTAAAACACGGGAAGACTTGTTTTGTGTGGTTGTCCGGAGTGCGCTGCTCGACCGTCGTGTTCGGAGCCGCGTCGCAACCCCACCGCCGCGATTGCCGCGATCCGATCATCGGGAGGGAGTCCACATTGGCGTCCTGCGCGGCGATAGAGAATAGGTGATTGGGATAGCTGGGGCCCATCACCGTTGAGAAGAAGTTGTCGTCGAGAGCAAAGGTTCGAGCATACTTCCAATAGTTGGGAATGTCGGACTGGTAGAACTGGGAATCCGCCATGTCGGCGCGCTCCTGTGTCGCGCCCGTCAGAAGGGAGAATCTGTCCATCCTGCCACCGTCAACGGCCTTGACGGCTTCACCGTGAGCGTGCGAAATGTCCGTGTCCAGGGCATCCGATTGATGATTGAGGCTGAGAATCCGTCCCTTGGGGTTTGTGAACGACGTGGCCCCATTTGCTCCCGGAAACCTGCCGAACATACTGTCAAAGGAACGATTTTCCTTGTCCATGATGATGATGTGTTGTATCGGCCCGGCGGCGAGTACCTTGCTTGGACTTCGTGGAGCCGCAAATTGAGCCGCGACCACAGCGAGTACCGCGGCCGGCGCCCCGACCCGCAGGATGAGCTTGCGCGACATGCGCCCTCTGCCTCCGACCTTCTCCACGGCGTGTACTCCTCCCTAAGCGACCTCGCCAAGACGTCGGCCTAGCTGGCACAAGGCAGATCGGCCGCGACTCTCTTAGCAGCGTCGTTGTGACCGGCGCGTTGAAGATCGCACACAGGTAGTCGGCTTCTTCCCGACTTTTGACTTCTCCCCAATACAGTTTCGTATCAATTACCGCGCTGGGGTCGGAGACATATGCCGCCATGAGGCGAGTACCTGAACGATTATAGATAACTCTGTGCACCTTGAGTGGAAACTGCGCGCGCAACAAATGCTGATAGTCAATCCTTTGCGTTAACGTCATAGTCTTTGGTTTTCCATTGGTCGTCCAAAGTCGGTGCGCCTCTCTCCACCAAGAACTCAAAGCCGGAAATTCATCGAACTCAGAATCGTTGATATCTAGTAACTGAGTTCCTGTCCAGGGAATGACAGCGCGAAGAGGCTCAAGGCATCGGAAGGGTACCAATGATGACCCCAAGTGGAATCCAAAGACAAACCGACCCTCAATGACACCCTCACGCGGAGGCAGGTCCTTCCACGGCAGTTTGTCCTGAACGGACTTAACTGTGCGTACCCGAACTTGACGCTGTGGAATGCCCAGGGGCCCAGGAGGCAACGACTCTACGACTAGGAGCGAACGGGGCGTGAGCGTTGCGCCTTGCCTAAACGCAGGAGCATACGGCGACCGCGCAATCAGCGATGGACGTGTGATTGCTTTAGTTTCGGCGTGCAGCAGCGTAGATGCCGTGTCCCACCCAACGTTGCCAGATTCAGGAAGTAGGCCGGACCATCCCACAACTTCGGTGCCCATCTCCTCTGGTTCGGGATCCCGAGTCCCAAACACGACACAAGCTGGCATGGGGAAAATCGAAGGCTGTACGGCATGTAAGTCCCATGAAGCATCAAAGGTCACATGAGTGCTTTCAGTGTGTTCCGGCCAGTGTCCTGTCCTGAATCCAATGAAGTGCGGACGCGCCAGCACCGCGTTAGGCATTACGAACGCAAAGCGCCCGCGCATCCTGAGATATAGCTGGGTAGTGCGAGCCACGAAGTACCCGGACAAGTCCTGACTGGTACTGAGTTGAGCACTTGCCCACATGCCGCGCTCTTGAGAATCCCTCTTGAAGCGTTCTTTCATACTGTCTGTCATGAATCGGTATGAAAGCCACGGCGGATTTCCCACGAGAATGTCCACACGGTGTTCCGGTAAGGTAAGCCAGTACGGGCGAGCGAGGTTGCGCACGTAGTAGCTCCAAATATGGTCGCGTCCCTCGTCGTGTAATGAACACATCACCTGATACGTGACAGTTATTGTGTCGCGGGCACCATCTGGAACTCCATATCGGTCAAGGATTGGTCCAATAGAGGGAAGCGGGCGATCACCCGGCTGTCGCGCAGTGGCCCGGCGCGAGAGTTCCATGACCAACGCGTCGAACTTGGCCGAGTTAGCGATAACGGAAGTAGGCCAGCGCAATTCCGATGCAAATAGTCGATGCCCTTCCTCCGTATGCACAACGAGCCCATCTCGGGAAAATAGGTCCATATCGTGACCCCACTGGAGACTATCTCCAATGCTGACTGGCACAGTGAGTGCACCACGACTCTGCAAGCGTGCCGCTCCGATCGCCAGCAAATAGGTTACGCGGGCCAGCGTCACCGCCACTGGGTGCACATCGACCCCGTACACATGATTGACTACACCCTCAATCGCGTCCGCGTTTGCAACACCAGATTGTTCCGCAGCTGCTAAATAGTGCCTCACCGCATGAAACACAAATGTGCCAGAACCGCAAGAAGGGTCGAGGACACGCTCCTCAAGCGGGTTGGTCACCACTTCATCTATCATGCGTTCGGCAAGCCAGTCAGGCGTATAGTACTCTCCGAGAGAATGTCTCTGTCCTGCATTGATGACGCTCTCATACAACACCTTTAGAACGTCATGCTCGACACCGGACCAGTCGAACCGTGCGATGCGACGGGCTAACGTGCGCACGAACTTATCACCCCCGTCGGCCTCCAACATCCAGTCGAAGAAGTCGGCCTCCACGACGCCTGCGATCTGAGCCTCCGTGAAATAGCGCCCTTGTAAGATGTCGGCCGGTTGAATGTGTCCTCCACGGACATCCAGACCGACAGCCACGTGCGCAATCAGGTCTGCAACCACCACCAGATACGTATGGTCAATGAACATCTCGTCGGTATCGGAGAAGTGCACGCCAAATGCCGTCGTTAGCAGGCGAGCCCAAAGCATCCTTTTGACGCGTACCTCCGCCCTCTCTCGGCATTGAGCATAGAGCGAGGCAAGGCTCACTCGGTCAAGAGAATATGAAGATGTCCCTTCTCCCAAGCGCCTTTGAATCTCCCACGGAGTGGGAGAGATGTTTTCGCGGGTGGCAAGGACTCCCTCCAGCCACAACTGGAGTCCCGAAATGTCCGGTGTAGCTGCCAAGATGTGAAGTTCTGAGATCGCCTGAGGTATGTCGTTGGCAAGCGTGATGAGGTGCCATTCTGCGCCATCGGTCAACACACCAACGTATCTCTGGTCCATTTGGGCCGTTCTAAGCCGGAGATACTCGGCAATTTGCGTGACTGCCTCGTCCCAAATCTTTCCGACACGTAGGTCTCGTTTGACCTCTATGACCGTGTAACCCGCCTCCACATCAATGCGCTTACGTCCTCCGGCCTGAACCTCAAGCGAAACGTCTAAGTCTCGGTCTTCTAAGTTCAAGTCTCCGTGGAGCAAGAGCAGACGCACATCCGACTGGACGTCCGCTTCGCTTCGGGTCGCGTTGCGGTCAGCAAGTCGAGCGACCAATTCGTGTAGATCTACGGTAGACAATGTTGTGCCGTACCCTTATGTTGCAACCATCCCTGGCGGCTGTGGACTCTCCACAGCCGCCGAACAGAGTGCTTCCCACATGGTCCTTCGCAATAAAGTCTATACTCATAGTATGCCTGAGCGTACAAGCAAGAAGAAACCGCGGGACATCAACCAACTGGCAGCGTCTATCGTGGATGAAGCCACACGAGATGAGCCGGACGTTGTGCCGATGCAGCCCGAGAAGAACCCTGCTGCCGTCGCTCTCGGGCGACTCGGGGGATTGAAGGGCGGCAAGGCCAGGGCGGAGAAATTGACGCCTGAGAAGCGAAGCGAGATCGCGAAGAAGGCGGCGGCGAAGCGGTGGGGTGGTGGGGCCATGAAACTACGGCCAGTCAATTTGAATGACTGAAGATAACTCGGGTGTAGAGGGTCAACCCGAGCCGGTTGTGAATTTGCCAGTAGAACCGCCGCCAAAGTGGAAAATTCCAAATCGGGACCCGTGGGAAAATGTAGGGGATGATCTGGGACCACCTGACTTCACGATCAAGTCGGGGATTCCAAAAGACTGGCCCAAAGAAGGCAACTCCTAACGTCCCAACAGAGCGACCAAGCCAGTCAGGCCAGCTAAGATCGACTCAATCGCGATTAGGTTCAAGGCGTGTTCAACGTACTTCGCCTTTCGCTCAAGTGGACCACGATTCTGTGCGAGCGACGCGCCGCACTGTCGTGCCACTAAGATTTGCATCTCTTTTTGTGTATGCCGCTTACACGCATCTTCTAGCCACTCCATCGTGGGTCGGAAAACCCATCGGGAGTTGACCCGGTAGGCTAAACGCAAGGAGTTAAGGACGAACAGGTAGAGAACCAGCGCGACAATTAAGACGATAAAAAAGAGTACGCGATAGGTCAACGGTACCCGAGCGCCTGCCGCCAAGATTGTGGCAAACGCCTTCTTTGACCCGATGTTACCCAAAGATAATATGGCCCCGAAGAAGACGAGCAACCCGCTTGCAAAGGCAAAGAGCGTTGCGGCCTTGGTGTCCAACTCATTAACGGACTGAAGTTGGTCGCTCAGTTTGCGCTGTGCAACTTCGTAGAGTACTTCTTCTGACCCCATGTTTTTACTCTCCCATTCGATGTACTTCACTGGTGTTCGCCACCCATTCTAACTGACCAAATTATTGACTATGCTTGAGCGGTCACGTATAATGTCAGTATGAATAAGCTCTCCACCGAGAAACGTATCCAGGTCGTCGCGGCACTGGTTGAAGGCAACTCGATCCGAGCCACGGTGCGCATGACGGGCGTGGCAAAGAACACAGTCACAAAGTTGCTCGTCGATCTGGGCCACGCCTGTGAATCTTTCCAGGACGAGACATTGCGCGATCTCCCGTGCAAACGCCTCCAGGTGGACGAGATTTGGGCCTTCTGCCATGCCAAGGAGAAGAACATCGCCCCAGAGCACGAAGGCGTTCTGGGATACGGTGACGTGTGGACATTCACCGCATTGGATGCGGAGACCAAGATCGTCCCGACGTGGCTCATCGGGGAGCGAGATGCGTGGTGGGCAACTGCCTTTATGCGAGACCTGGCCGGCCGGCTTGCGAATCCGGTCCAGCTCACCACGGATGGGCACAAGATGTATCTCGATGCCGTCTGGGATGCCTTTGGCGTTGACGTTGACTACGCCATGCTCATCAAGCACTACGGTCAGGACAGCGAAGGAGAGAAGCGCTACAGTCCCGCCATCTGCACGGGCACAGAGCGGCGGCGCGTGACTGGGCAGCCGGACGTGGCGCACGTCTCCACAAGCCACGTCGAGCGCCAGAATCTCACGATGCGCATGAGCATGCGACGCTTCACCCGGCTCACCAACGCTTTCTCGAAGAAGCTGGAGAATCTAGAGTGTGCAGTCGCGCTTCACTTCATGTACTACAACTTCGGGCGTAAGCATCAGACGCTCAAAGGGAAGACGCCAGCGATGGCGGCAGGCGTGGCCGATCACGTCTGGTCAATCGAAGAGATCGTGAGCCTTCTGGATTAGCCGATGTGGGAGATTCAGTATGCACAGGTGGAAACTTAGCAGAGAACCAATTGCTTATCAAGGTCTATTCATCGCCAGCGTAAACCTGTTGATCGGCCTATTTGGACTGAGTATCGTAACCGCCGTTCAGGTCGGGCTAATCAATATTTTCATGACAGCGGTCTTAACCGTGGTGGTGCGGCAGAACGTCACACCATTAGCCAGCCCACAGGATCATGATTGCAACAAACTAACGCCCGAGGGAACCTAATCTCGATGCGGAGTTGTAATGATGATGGCGAGGGCGACCACCCAGGCGGTACCTGCCATGACCACTAGTGTGAACGTGACGGGATCATGCATGGTCTTACCCCCTTTTGGCTTCCCAATTTAATCTAACGCGGCAGCCGCGACCCAATTCCTTAACTCAAACTGACC
>QHBP01000339.1:7413-38616 GCA_003244175.1 Chloroflexota bacterium
CCACAAAGTCCCACCTACCCGAGTGTGTCTCCTCCTGCCTTATCCAGACTCACGAAGGACTGCACACGTAGGGCGGACTACCCTCTACAGCGAGGCGGAGTCCTCGCCGCTGGGGATAGTCTTCCAGGAATCTAGGTCTAACGAACCTTAAAGAACGTCGTTGTGGAGTAGCCGGGCGAACGTCCGTATGAGCGGGCCAGCACAACGACCTTTGTCTCGCCCTGGCCCTTCAGCTGACGGCTCACTCGATACGAGATCTTCACCCATTTATTGCTGCCGGTGCGGCCTTTGAGCCGAACGAAACGTCCACTATTGGAATTGAGATAGACGCGCACCTTCGTGCGACTTGCCGTGTGCACCCACAGAGTGATTGTTCTCCCGGTCTTCTGCACCCGAGGCTCGACCGACACGTCAATCTGACCCAACTTGATTGAGTAGTGCCGGGTAATCGTCGAGCTGCCGAGGCGAACCCGGACGGTTGCCGTGAATCTCTTGTGGGTTGTCTTGCTCGCTCCTTGCACAAAGGAATAGTTTCGCGAGCCGCTCGCGCCCGTGATCAGACGCGCGGACTGATGGTCGCCGTTGGGGTAGGTGACGCGGATCCGCACGGTTTGGTGGGGGGCCGAAGCGCGAATGCGAATCATCTGCCTCTGGCCGGCTCTCACGGACTTCCTCACCGTGACCTGCACAGTGGCTGCCGGTGGGGTAGAGGTGGGTGCCGGCGCGGACGTCGGCGCGGACGTTGGAGACGGCGTCGGGGCCGGCGACGGTGGTGGCGTCGAGGTCGCTGGTGAGGTCACGTCCAGCACGTTGCCCTGGTACAGCGGTGACGCCACGATTTCTTGCCAGGCCGCAAGGGCGGCCGCCGATGAGTTGACGCGGTGGTCTTCGAACGGTGGGTGTGCGTTGGCCACATATTGCTGGTTCGCGTTCCACCAATCCACCGCCCGGATTCTCGGGAAGGAGGTTGGAATCTCGTTGAGGAAAGTACTGCGGAGCCATGCCCCCTTGTCCCCGCCTTGGTCAACCGTACCGACCTCCGCGATCATGATCGGCTTTTGACTCAATGCCGCTAACTGTTGATACGAAGCCCCGAAGAGATCGGTAAAACTCTCCCAGTGGCTGTTCTTGAACAAGACGCCATGGTTGTAGCCGTCGAGACCGGTCCAGTCGACGTACGCGTCTCCCGGGTAGTTGTCGACGATGGACGGCGCTTTCGGTTGCAGAGCGCTCGGGGACCAGACCCAGATGGCATTGGTAGCCCCCACTGAGGTGAAGATGTCATGGACATGCTTCCACTCGGCGACGAAGTCCGCCGCGGTGTTGCCGTTCTTGTTTCCGGGTCCGGTGCCCCACGGATACCAGCTCCCGTTCATCTCATGTCCAAATCGCAGTAAGAACGGGTGTCCCCAGTCCTTGGCGCTCTGAGCCCACGCCTGTATATATGAGTCGTACGTGCCCGAGGCGACGGCCTGGGAGCTGTATTTGCTGGGGTGTGAGAAGTTTGCCGGCATCCACGTGATCACGGGAACAACGCCGCGGCTTTGTGCTTGGTCCGCCAGCCTCCCCGGCCACTGATCCACAAAGCTCACAAAGACATTCACGAAGGCGGGCTTGTGACCCGCCAGCTGGGTGTAGCGGTCGATGTCCGAGCCATCGCTGAGGCGATGAACTTCCTGCATCGATACGCGATCGTTGGTGAAGATGATGTTGTCTTGAGGATCGTTCAAAAAAGTTCCCAGAGCGATGGGATCGCTGGCGTGCGCCGGGCGCGCCGGAGGCGCAGCAAGAGTCAGGGCGGTGATACAGAGGATCCCGGCGAGAAGCGGCATTCCCGCGCGCAGTCGTGTTGTGTGCATCGATTCCTTCTCCCTGTCAAGAGTCGGATTGAGTTTTCTCGATAAAGAGGCGCGTCTCCGATTCCGGTGACACACCTCGATCATCCTATCAGGAAGATCTGAACGATCCTTTACACGGCCCTGAACATACACGGCCATGCGTAGAGGCAGCGGCCGCCGCGACAGTCGTTCCGTCCTACCCGCGTTTATCGACGTAGGTTCGGAAGGGACAGACGCTGATGAAATGGCCGTACAGCATGGGATCCCCTCTCGAAACCCATATGGTACTATTGTGAACTTTTGACCGGGGGGACGATTAGCATGGAAGACGCTTCGACCGAAGCGCACGCCGGCGTACCTGCTCGAGACACCTGGCCCATCATCGTTGGTGGCGTGCACCGCTCGGGCACCAGTCTTGTTCGCCGTATCCTGAACGCCCACTCGCGTATCTACTGCGGGCCTGAGCCAAACTTCTGGCGGGACTTCTACGGCGACTCAGCGCGGGACCCGCTCCGCAGTCGCGTTGCCGGGCTGTTCCAACGGTACCTTCCCATGCAGCTCTCGGACGACCGGTTTCTTTCTGCCTCACGCGCACTCTTGCCTGAGAGCGACCTCGTCGACATCCTGGGCAGGGCATTGATCGAGATACAAGAAACGGCCACGCGCAGAGCCGGCAAGGCGCGATGGGCGGACAAGGATCCCGCGAACGTGGTGTATCTAACCCAGTGGCAGAGTCTGCTGGCAAGTCAATGGCTGTTCCTACATGTCGTTCGGAACCCACTCGATACGATCGCCTCGATCAAAGAGATTCGCTTTCCCTGGGTCATTCCTTCGTCCCTCGCCGGTCGCATTGAGTTCTACCAGCGATATACACAGGCCGGACTCGACTTCGAGCGAATTCATCCGGATCGCTACTGCCGTCTCATCTACGAGCAGCTTGTCGCGGATCCCGTGGCTACACTGTCGCGCGTTATGCAATGGGCGGGCGAGGAGTTTGAGCAGTCGCAACTGTCCTTCAATAAGGCGCACCATCAGGCTGGGTTCGAAGATCCTAAGGTCGCTAAGACGAGCACCATCCACAGCCAGAGCGCCGGCCGCTGGAGACAGATGCTCTCACCAAAGGAGGCCGAGCGGGTGATGCGAGAGTGCGGCTGTCTGTGGAGCCGCATCGATCCGGCCGGACAGTACGTCGACCTTTAGCTGACGGTAAAGAAACTCTGAGTCGTCACCGCATGACCGTGATAGGAGGCCGAAGCGGAGACGATGATCTTCGTCGACGCCGCGCCTTTGAGCTTTCGACTCACCCGCCGGGCTACGGAGGCCCACCCGTCCTTTCCCGTCCTCACCGTCAGATACTGTGACGACCCATCGCCGGACTTGAGCACTATGAGCGCCCGTGTGAACGGCGTGGCATGGGCTGAAATTGTAATCAGGCCGCTAGCATGTTGTTCGCGTGGCTCGACGGAGACATCAAGCCTTCCGTACAGGACCGTGTAGCTCTGGAGGTCCACATAGGCACCTAGGCTCGCGATGACGTTGGCTCGCAGATCGCCGCGTCGGATTTTGCTGGACCCCTGCACGAACGAGTATGTCGCGTGTCCTGAGGCATCAGGTTGGATGGCAGCCGACTGCCTGTCCCCATTGGGATAGTCGACCGAGATATGAACAAGCTCACGGGGAATGCGAGTATGGATGCGCATGAGCTGGCGCCCGCCAGGGGCCACCCTGGAGGTCAGCTTCACGCGCAACACGGGTGTCGGCGTGAGGACATCTCCGTGGTCCATGGGGGATGTGACGACATCGCGCCACGCATTCAGCGAGTCCGCCGTGGAGTTGACGCGGTGGTCCGCGAAGGGTGGGTGATTCTTGGCGGAGAGCAAGGTCCTTTCATTGGCGTTGAACCAGGTCACAGCCCGGACGCGTGGGAATGAGGTGGGCAGGTCCCGCAGAAAAGTGTTGCGCATCCATCGCGCCTTATCTCCGCCTTTTTCCGCTGAGCCGAGCTCCGCGACCATGATCGGCTTGCGCGACAGCGATGTCAGCCGATGATAGGACGGTCCGAAAATCTGTGAAAACGTGCGCCATCGGCCGTTCTTGTCCACGGCTCCGCGATTGTATCCATCCAGTGCCGTCCAATCGACGTACGCGTCACCAGGATAGTCGTTGGAGAGAGAGGGCGAGTTTGGCCCAATCACATTCGGGGACCAGACCCATATCGCATTGATTGCGCCCGCCGACGTGAAGATTTTGTGGACGTGTCTCCACTCCGCGACGAAGGCGGATGGCGTGTTGTGATTGAAGTTTTTAGGGCCGGTACCCCACGGATACCAGTTGCCGTTCATTTCGTGCGCGAATCGCAGTAAGAAGGGGTGCCCCCATTGCCTGGCGGCTCGCGCCCAGGAACGAACATACGAATCATACTTGCCCGACGCCACAACACTGGCCGCGTAAGCCGATGCTCGGTCCCCCGTGGGCATCCACGTGATCATGGGAATGATGCCACGTACATAGGCGGCTTGGACAAGGCGGGCGGGCCACTGCTCATACCGTCCCCAGATCTCGTACCAAGCTACAAAGGACGGCCGGCCACGGACCATAGCGGAGTAGCGGTCGATGGCGCTGCCGTCACTGAGGTGACCCACTTCCCGGCGGGAAACATAGTCGTTGGCAAACACCATGTCGTCTTCCGGATCGTTGATGACGGCGCCAAGGGCAATGGGTTTACCGGCGCTCTGCGCGCCGGCCCGCGCCGAACGCAATGTGCAGCCGGCGCCCACGCTGACCAGACTAAGGAAAATGAGAGCGATGGTGGCACGCCGGTGCAGCATACCGTCCTCCTCTTGCCGGGTGAGTCACCCGGATCCTGCCATCGAGTCCCCAATATTCCACTGTGGCTCCCCTACCACACCCTCAATGGTACCAGCGCCTGCCTACTGGGTGCCCGCTTCGCCGGCGGATGCGCAGCCGCGGCGAAGGAGTAGAGGCGGAGGAGTGCTATACATTGTGCCGGCCCGGGGAAGCGGTCCCAGCCATGTATCGCGTGCTCGCGCAACCCGAGCTGCCATCCTCCAGGGCTTATCCGGAGTAGGGTCTTAGGAGGGCGTCGCAAGCACCGTGAGGCGCGGCACCTTCAGGAACGTGGATGTCCGGCTATTGTACAGTCCGTGAGTCACGATGAGCGCGGCGGTAGGCACGCTCGTCAGCGCGACGGGCCTGCGCTTAGCGCCCACAATGGACGTGCCCGCATCCAGCTGTATCGTGATGGGCTGCGTTCGGTAGACAGGCTTAATCACGATGCGGTTGTGGGCCGCGTCGACTGAGATCACGTGGCCACGCATCCATGCTTTATTTTCATCGAGATCGCGCAGGTACCAGACGTTGTACGAGCCGGCTTGATGAGGATTGGGCTGTCCAAATGCCCTCAACGAGTCCCCGGGTTGCACGTTTGACGGGCTTATAGGGAACCACGGCGTCGCATAGGTTTTGGCGTGCCGGCTCAGGGCAAGTGTACCCGTACCGCCGTGATTCAAAGCGACGGTCAAGTCCGCCGGTCCCCCGCCGGATGCAGCCGGCTCGACGAGGGTCGCCAGGGGAATACGATTGGCGGGTGCGGGCGTCGACACCTGCGAGCACACGCGCTCGGGCAGCTTCAACGGCGCCGCGGGATGCTGTGAGAAGTTGAACGAGCTCCCGAGTCCTTTGGAGGTCCGATCGAGGGGGCCCAGGGAGGGTAAGTGAAAGGTCTGCTCGACGAACTTCAGCATGGAAGAGAACGTGTACATTGTGTGATCAACGTAACTCCTCCTGGCGTAGGGCGAGATGATGATGGTGGGCACGCGGAATCCGTATTCAATCCGCGCATTTGGCCCGAGCGGCGGCGCGACGTGATCGTAAAACCCGCCGAAGTCGTCCCATGTCAGGATGATCGCGGTGTGGGCCCATTGAGTGGGGTTGCTCATGATGGCGTTGATTTGGCGCACGGTCCAGTTCTCGCCGGCACAGATGCTCGCCGGCGGGTGGTCACTTACCTGACCCGGCTCGACCAGCCAGCTGACCGTCGGAAGGGTCCCGGCGGCCGCATCGGCCGCGAACCGCGTGTGCCCCACCACATGCGACTGCCAGTCCGGGCCAAAACGAATGTGCTTGATGGAGTCGAAGCTCGACCACACGTACCCGGACTGATCCTGGGCGGGGGCGTAGTACTTCCACGACACGTTCTTGGCGTCGAGGACGTCGGCGAGTGTCCGAAAGTTAAAGCACGGGAAGATTTGTTTTGTGCGGTTGTCCGGGGTGCGCTGTTCCACCGTCATGCTCGGAGCCGCGTCACAGCCCCACCGCTCCGATTGCCACGATCCGATCATCGGAGGGTTGGAGTCCACATTGGCGTCCTGCGCGGCGATAGAGAACAGATGATTGGGATAGCTGGGTCCCAGGATGGTGGAAAAGAATCTATCGTCCAGGGTGAAGTTTTTCGCCAACGACCAGTAGTTGGGAATGTCGGACTGATAGAACTGGGAATCGGCGAGGTCGACTCCCGTCTGGATGGCCCCCGGTATGTGCCAGAACTTGTCCATCCTGGCGTTGTCGTACGCCAAGCGGGCCGCATCGGGAGCGTGCGAGATGTCTCTTTGAAGACGGTCAGGCTGGTGGGAGAGGGGGTGTTTCTGGCCATCGGGTCCGATGAAGGTCGTCGATCCGTCCGCGCCCGGGAAGGTCCCGAACATACTGTCAAACGAACGGTTTTCCTTATCCATAATCACAATGTGCTGGATGGGACCGCACGATTGGCCCGCGCCGCACGTCTGCCCCGCGCCCATGGACACACCGACAGCCGCGGCTGCGACCGCGCAGAGACCGAATACCAAAGCCGAGGATGCAATCATCCGCCGGGACAAGGTCGCTCCTTCGTAGTTATGCACAGGCTATGTGCGATCGAGACATTCAGGACCGTATGGTAGTGCACCCGCCGTCCCCGATGCCACCACATACGTTGAGCGCCTGGGCCATGGCTACGAATCGGCGCGGCCCGGCGCCGGCCCGGCGCCGGCCCGGCGAATCTCTAGAAGGAGCCATGCCACTTCTTAGAGGCCGCAACCTTCTTGTACGCGGCGAGTGAAGTTGCGGAGGAATTGACTCGCCAGTCCGTCTCCTGGCGCTTATCGAACCAGACCACGCCCCGAATCCGAGGGAAGAGGGTGGGTATGTCGGTCAGAAACGCCTGTGAGATCCACTCTGCCTTGCTGCCTCCGGCCTCGAGCGTTGCGGTCTCGCCAATCATCAGGGGCTTGGTCGTCAGGGCAGTGATGGCCGCGTAAGACGTCGAAAAAACCTGGGCGAGAGTCCGGTAGGGTGTATGCGGCTTGAGGTAGTAAAAATTGTAGCCGTCGAGCGCGACCCAGTCGACGTAGTTGTTGCCGGGATAATCCGAGGCAAACGGGCTGGTGGTGGGCCCGTTGGCCACGTTGGGCGACCAGACCCACAAAGCGTTGGTGGCGCCAACCGAGGCGAAGAGATGACGCACGTGCTTCCACTCGGCGATGAAGTCGGCCGGTCTGTTGCCATTGGCGTTCCCGGGTCCGGTGCCCCAGGGGTACCAGTTCCCATTCATCTCGTGGCCAAAGCGAAGCAAGAAGGGATGTCCCCAGGCGGCGGCCGCCTGTGCCCAGGCGCGCATATACGCGTCGTATTTGCCGGAGGCCACGGCCTTGCAGGAGTAGGCCGATTGATTGGCGTCCACGGCGGGCTGCCAGGTGATCATGGGGATGGCATGGCGAGCGGTGACGGCGGCCGCCATGGTTGTCTGGAAGTGGTTGTTTCCCCACCCCTGGTACCACATAACGATCGCGGGCATGCGGCCAACGAGGCTGGCGTAGCGGTTCAGGGACGAGGGATCGCTGGCGGTCTCGTCGAAGACCATGTTGCCGGCGGTGTCGTTGACAAAAGCGCCGAGCATCAGGGGATTTGTGGAGGCACGTGCCACTGCCGCGGGCCGCGGAGGCAGGACGCAGAATAGGGCAAGAATGGCGGCAATCGCCGGTAGGCGTCGGATCATCAATTTCCTCCTTTATGGGTGTCGAGGGACCCGAATGACCCTCTTGTGCGGATCCTATTCACGTCCCTGTCCAGCCTTTCATTGAAAGAAGCACGGGGAGGATGAGGACCCAGCGGCCGCGCGATTGTATGCCGTGCTCGCCGAGACTGTCCAGGTTCCATGAAGACAGGAGCGCGGGGTCGCGGGAAGCTATCACCCGCCCCTTCCACCTCCCCTTCCACACCGGCATCAAGTCACCGACACCCGATTGTCCAGGTACTGCGGGAAGAACTGGATGCCTTCCTGGACCGCCTCATAGATGAGCGCGTAGTTGCCGGTCGTCGCCGGAGCCGTGACGGAGACAGTGAGCGTGACACTCTGTCCGGGAGCCACGTTGGATGGGAGCGCGAAGCCCTGGTCCGTGTAGAGGGTGCCGCCCGCGATCGTCGTGCTCGATGGAGCTGCGAAGGCAATGCGGAGGTGGATGGGGTAGGTCCCTCCCTCTACCCAGGTGGCGCTACCGGTGTTGGTGACGGATACTTGGTACGTTTGCGACGCCCCCTTAGCCCAGCTCACAGGCTGAGAGATTGGCGCGTACCGCGCCCCCAGGGTTCCGACAGAGACGGCGCTGTCGTGGTACTGGGGGAAAAAGGCGACGCCCTCCTGAACCGCCTGGTAGATGAGCGCGTAGGTGCCGGCTCCGGGGGGAGAGACGGCAACGTTGAGGGTGACGCTTTGACCGGGCGCGACGTCGGCCGGCAAGGCGAACCCCTGGTCCGTGTATAGAGTGCTTCCCGGGAGACCGGTGCTGCCAGGCGCCCCAAAGGCGATGCGCAGGTGCACGGGATTAGGGCCACCAGCCGGCCACGCGGACGTTCCAGCATTTGTCAGCGTCACCTGGTACGAATCCGTCTCTCCGGTGATGAACGTGCTGCGCTGCCCGCGGACCGCATACGACGCGCTGAACGGTGCTGCCGGGCCGGCACCCGTTGACGAGAACGTTCCCTGCCACTCGGAAGAGGCCACAACTTGTTGGTAGGCGGAGAGTGAAGTTGAGGAGGAATTGAGCCGCCAGTCCGTCTCCTGTTTCATGTCGAACCAGACCACGCCGCGAATCTGCGGGAAGAGGGTGGGTATGTCGGTCAGAAACGCCTGTGAGACCCATTGTGCCTTGCTGCCGCCGGCCTCGAGCGTTGCGGTCTCGCCAATGATCAGGGGCTTGGTCGTCAGCGCCGTGATGGCCGCATAAGACGTCGAATAAATTTGGGCGAGAGAGAGGTAGGGTGTGTGTGGTTTGACGGAGTAAAAGTTGTAGCCGTCGAGCGCGACCCAGTCGACGTAGTTGTCACCGGGATAATCCGAGGCAAACGGGCTGTCGGTCGGGCCGTTCGCCACGTTTGGCGACCAGACCCACAAGGCGTTGGTCGCGCCGACCGAGGCGAAGAGGTCATGCACATGCCTCCACTCGGCGATGAAGTCGGCTGGGGTATTGCCATTGGCGTTCCCGGGTCCGGTACCCCACGGGTACCAGTTACCATTCATCTCGTGGCCAAAGCGGAGCAAGAAGGGATGGCCCCAGGCGGCGGCACCCTGAGCCCAGGCGCGCATATACGCGTCATATTTGCCGGAGGCCACGGCCCGGCAGGAGTAAGCGGAGGGGTCAGCAGCGCCTACGGCGGGCTGCCAGGGGATCATGGGGATGGCATTGCGAGCGGTGACGGCGGCCGCCATGGTTGTCTGGAAGTGGTTATTTCCCCACCCCTGATACCACATAACGATCGCGGGCATACGGCCAACGAGGCTGGCGTAGCGGTCCAGGGACGTGGGATCGCTGGTGGTTGCGTCGAAGACCATGTTGCCGGCGGTGTCGTTCAGAAAAGCACCGAGCATCAGGGGACTTGTGGAGGCATGTGCCACTGGCGCCGGCCGCAGAGGCACAACGCACAATAGGGCAAGAATGGCAGCAATGGCCGGTAGGCGTCGGATCATCAGTTCCTCCTCTTGCAGTGTCCAGGGAGCCGAGAACCCGCCCTCTCGGGCGATCTCATTTACGTCCCAGTCCGGCCAGGTGCTTCACTCTTGCCTCGTCGCGGGTCCCAAAACCCTGCTTCCGTCCGGGGGCACAGGTGTCTGCACCGTTGCAGCCTACGAGAGCGGCGTCCGCACACCTAGGGGCCATGGTCACGAGAGACACGGGTACTTTGGCCCCTCCATTTCGCGTGGGTCGGAAGCACTACCCTGCCATGACCTGTCTCTACTCACGCCTTCAAATGCAGGTGCACGCAGGTCTCTGCGACCAGAGGAAGGTGTGAGAAGTTGTATAGAGTGATGCAACCGAGAGAGAAGACTGTCGTCGAGACAACCGCCTACAATGCGTTGACATGAATTTCGTGGTGCAGTATGATCGGCGCGCGGTAGGTGGCCTAACGCACCCCATGGACGAAACGGAGACGTTGCATTATTCGGAACGCCCGGTGAACTTGCGTCCCATTACTGCCGCTCCTGATTATGGGTGCCGTTGTGACGCCGCACAGTGGGGCCGTACCATCGAAAAAGCTGTGGGAGACTCCGCATGCCGGACGACGCCTTGCACCCCTTCCATAACGCTCATGAATGCTCATGGCTAGACGGAGTTCTGTCTAGTGGCCCGTGAGCGTAGTCTCGCCGGCGCGCTTCGCCGGGTCGGATCCTCCGCCCCCTTACCGCTGTCGTTTCGACAAGAGCAGACGTGGATCACGTCTAAACTGCCGGCGGCAGGCCGGTTTGGCAATCGACAGGTAGCGATTCAGATCAAAGGGCCGCTATCAGTGCCGGCTCTCAGACGGGCCTTTGCTGCTTTCATACGGCGCCACGACGCATGGCGGACCGTTTTTTCAGAGGTCGACGGCAAACCTCGACAAATCGTTTGTGACGATGTCCGGCTCGACCTGCCCGTGACTTCCATTACGCACTTCCCCTGGGAGGCACGCGAGAGCGAATCTCGGAGGATTGCCTTGGAGGAGCTCGGACGGGACTTCGGTTCTTTCGAGCGGCAGCCTGTGCGGGCCTTACTTGTGGCTCTCCGCGACGAGGACCACGTGCTGTATGTCACTGCGCACAGTCTCGTTTCCGATGACGCATCCCTTCGACATGTGTTCGTGCCCGAGCTGGCGAGCATGTATCGATCCGAGTCGGAGGGCGAGTGTACGACCGCGATCGAGCCGGTCCCGCCTTACGCCGATTTCGCTCTATGGCAGAGAGAAGCCGCAGACGAACCAGGGATTGACCAGCTTGTCAATTATTGGAAGGAGCGACTTGCGGATCCGCCTGCGGTGGTGTTGCCGATCGATCGCAAGCGTGCCGGCACACAGGCGCAGAGACCGGGGTTCCGTGAGATGATTCTCTCCTCGGAGACGGTTGACTCGCTGCGGGATCTCTGTCGGGCGGAGGGCACGTCCCTGTACGAGACGCTCATTGCGGCCTTCAATGTCCTGCTGCATCGCTACTCAGGACAATCGGACATCATCATTGGTACGGAAACCGTACCCTCTGGATGGACTCACTTTGCAGGAGTTATGGGACCCTTCCGCAACACGCTCGTCCTGCGGACCACTGTGGATGCCGATCTCACTTTTCGCGCGTTCCTATCGCGGGTCGCCGATGTCGTGGCCGATGCGAGAGCGCACGGGGACGCGCCTTTCGAGCTTCTGGTGCAAAGGTTGGGGTTGGAGCGAAGCGGAGGTGAAGATCCTCTTTTTCCCCTCATGGTGACATTCGGGTCCACCGAGCCACTGTGTTGTCCGGGCTGGACCACAGTCGGGGATACAGTTCGCTCCTCTTTCATCGACTACGACCTGCACGTCGATCTGGCCCAGAGCCCCGATGGTATTTCGGGCAGCGTCCGGTACAAGTCGGAACTCTTCGACGAAGAGACCGCGGATCGTTTCGTTGGTCATGCGATCACTCTTCTCGACGCGATCGCCGTCGACCCTGATTCTCGCCTGTCGCAGCTTCCTCTTCTGCCCGAGAAAGAAATTCACGTGCTGCTGAAGGACTGGAATGGGCGACGTATCGACCCCTTGACCGAGACGTTGGCGGAGCTGTTCGAAGACCAGAGTGAAAGAACGCCGGGGGCGGTCGCACTTGAGTTTGAGGATGAGACGCTGACGTACGACCAGCTCAATCGGAGAGCGAATCAGCTTGCCCACTATCTACGTCGTTCAGGGGCTCGTCCAGAGACACTTGTCGGCATTTGCGTCGAGCGATCCATCAACATGGTGGTAGGCCTCCTCGGTATAGCGAAATCGGGTGCGGCCTACGTTCCTCTCGACCCCACATATCCTCGCGACCGCCTCGCATACATGGTGGAGGATGCCAGACCGGTGGCGCTGGTCACCCAACAGTCGTTGCAGGACTGGCTGCCGGCTCTCGGAGCATCGGTCGTTCGCATGGATGTGGACTGGGAGGCCATAGCCCGGGAGCGGGAAGACAACCCCGTTCGTTCCGCCTTGCCAACTAGCCTCGCGTACGTTATCTACACGTCGGGATCAACGGGCAAACCAAAAGGAGTGCTGATCGAGCACGCGTCGCTTGCCTCGTACGTCAAGTCGGCCGCGGACCTCTATGAGGTTGGTCCGCACGACCGGGTACTTCAATTCGCGCCGATAAGCTTTGATGCGAGCGTCGATGACTTGTATCCCGGGTTGATTTCCGGGTCGACGGTTGTTATACGCACGGACCGGATGCTCGATTCCGCCTCTACATTTCTTGAGACGTGCCAATTGTGGGGGATTACCGTGCTTAATCTGCCGACAGCCTATTGGCATGAGCTCGCGTCGGAGATCCCCGTCGCCGGCGTCACAATTCCCAGCTGCCTACGTCTCGTGATCATCGGCGGGGAGCGAGCGATTCCCGAGAAGGTGGCGTCCTGGCTCGAGCACGTGGGCAATCGAGTCCGGCTCCTGAATACATACGGCCCGACGGAAGCGACAGTAGCCGCTACGTATTGCGATCTCTCTGCTCTCGAGCTGGAAGCGCTGCAGGGCGAGGTACCGATCGGCCGGCCCTACCCAGGCGCCCAGACTTATATCCTCGATTCCTCGAGCCGACCCCTGCCCATCGGGGCAGCCGGGGAGCTCTACATTGGGGGACTGGGCGTGGCCCGAGGCTATCTACATCGGCCAGACCTTACGCGAGAGCGATTTGTCGCGGACCCCTTCAGCGGCAAAGACGGTGAAAGGCTGTATAGATCGGGTGACCTCGTACGATATCAGGGGGATGGGACCATCGAGTATCTGGGACGCATGGATCAACAGGTCAAGATTCGAGGCTTCCGGATCGAGTTGGGAGAGATTCAGGCACTGCTTGACCGCCACCCGTCAATTCGCGCCGCGGTAGTCGTTGCGCGCGAGGATGTACCGGGAGACAAGTATCTCGTGGCGTACGCAGTCCCTGCCTCCGGCAGCAAAATATCTCCTGGCGAGTTGCGGCCGTGGTTACGTGAGCACCTCCCGGACTATATGGTTCCCGCGGCGTTCGTCTCTGTGCATGCGTTGCCGCTCTCGCCGAGCGGCAAGGTAGACACACGCTCGCTCCCGCCACCGGAACGCTCGAGGTCGGAAACGGAGCATGAGGCGGTCCCGGCGCAAACCCTCTTGCATCACCAGCTCGTGCAGATTTGGGAGGAGATTCTCGACATTCGTCCCATCGGCATCGCCGATAACTTTTTCGACCTTGGTGGCCACTCTCTACTTGCGGTACGTCTCCTCCACACCATCGAACAAATCACGGGCAAACGACTTCCGCTGGCCTCATTGTTCGCGGGAGCGACCATCGAACATCTCGCGGACGTCCTCATGCAGCAGACAGAGCATAGCGATCGTGAACCGTTGGTGAAGGTCCAGGGTGGAGATGACGGGCGACCTTTCTTCTTTCTGCACGGCGATGTAGTGGGCGGAGGTTTCTACTCGCAAAAGTTGGCGCGTCAGCTAGGCAAGGAGCAACCCTTCTACGTCCTGCAGCCGCATGGGATTGATGCGGATCAAGTTCCACCGTCAATTGAGGAGATGGCAACCTCGCACGTGGAAGCGTTGCGGTCGCGTCAACCGGAAGGCCCTTATGTTCTCGGCGGCTACTGTAACGGAGGCCTGGTCGCTTTCGAGATGGCCCTGCAACTGCAGAACCAGGGACAACGCGTGGAACTGCTGGCTCTGATCAACACCGACGTCCCGCCTCTTCGGTCGTACTTGGCTCGCCGAGTCATCACAGAAGTGGGCCGCGTCGCGCGTGTGCCGGTGGAGAAGCAGGTGGCAATCTACCGGCTTTTGCAGGACTGGGTTGATGAGCTGACGATACTGCTGCGAGCAGGCGCGGCAGAGCGAATCCGCATCTTGCCGCAAGTGTTGAAGCGTGCTTTCGGTAGGGCAAGACCTCTTTTTGCGCGCCGACGACATGGGCATGGCGGCCATACGGTCGAGCGCGACATGACCTCAGAGGACGCCCGGCGACGGAGAATGGACCCCTATTTGTGGGCGATCGCCGGTTACAGGCCGAAGACCTATGCCGGGAGTGTGACGCTGTTCTGGCCCGAGAAATCCCCACTGCGTTCCGGAGACCCAACCATGGGATGGACGAAGGTCGCCCGACGTGTCCATATCCGGTCTGTCCCTGGTACCCATAACACGTCCATCACTCAACACGTCGACAGCCTAGGCGAAAGTCTGCGGTGCAGCCTCGAGACCGCAAGAGAATCGGGGACAGACTCTTGAGGAAAAGCCGCGCTCCCGACGCTGCGCACGGCGCTGTCTCGCCGCGCGTTTCGACTCATCATCAACGAACAGATCATCACGCGTGGGAAGTCTATGTGCGGAATCTTCGGGTACGTTTCCCGGGACCCCCGGGGCGCCTCAGTAGTACTGGAAGGACTTCGGTTTCTCGAGTATCGAGGCTATGATTCCTGGGGAATCGCCGTTGTCGGCGACCAAGAGATACTGAGCCAAAAGGCGACGGGCAAGATCGCGGGGGCACACACGGACTTGCCGCCGTCTGCTGTCGCCCTGGGACACACTAGGTGGGCAACGCACGGAGGAGTCACATACGCAAATGCTCATCCGCATCTGGGATGCGGTCGTCGCTTCGCGCTGATTCATAACGGCATCGTCGAGAATCATCAGGCCCTCCGGCTGGAGCTGCGCTCAGACCATGTCTTCAGCTCTCAAACCGACACTGAGGTGCTCGTGCACCTCCTGGAAGAGGAGATAGAGTCTGCTTCTGACTTGACGAAGGCGCTCCTTGCGGTTTTCAGGCGTGTCGAGGGTCTGAGCGCCGTGGCGGTGGTGGATGCTTACACGAGTGAAGTCGCCGTGGCGAAAAACGGATCTCCGGTGGCTCTTGGCTGGGCGAATGATGGCGTGTACCTGGCGTCGGATGCCAACGCACTCATCGAGCACACGCGTCGCATAGCGTTTCTCGAGGACGGGCAGGCTGCTGGTTTGAGCTCCAACGGTGTCCGCCTGTTTGAGGCGAGGTCCGGACACGAGCTCGACCTCGATTGGTGCGAAGTGACGTGGGATGCTCAAAAGGCCGGCTTGAACGGTTACGCACACTTCATGGACAAGGAAATTCATGAGCAGCCTCGTGTGGTGCAAGAGATTGCTGTGGAGAAACAGGACCGAGCGCGGGACCTTGCGAGTCTCATCAGCCGGGCGCGCGACGTTTACTTGATTGGTTGCGGCTCCGCTCATCATGCCGCCCTATCCGGTCGCTACATGCTGTCGGAGGTCGCGGGCCGCGGCTCGACATGCGCCGTGGCGTCAGAAATGAGCCTCGTCTACCCGCAGCTGAGCCCGGAGAGTCTCGTCATCGCCCTGTCACAGAGCGGGGAAACCATAGACGTGCTGGATGCCGTTAAGGGCGCGCGCGAGCGGGGCGCCACCGTCGCGGCCCTTGTAAACTCGGAGGGTTCCGCGCTGGATCGCCTCGCCGACCTCAGCATCCTGCTCAATTGCGGTCCCGAGCGCTGCGTCCTTGCGACGAAGTCGTACACGGCGCAGCTTGCCGTTCTTCAGCTGACCGCTCACGCTCTCTCCTTCGATGTGGAGCGCGGCACGGATGAGCTGAGGAATGCAGCGCTCCGCCTTCAAGAGCTCCTGGACCGCGACTCCACTCGGAGAGTAATCGACGAGGTTGCTCGGAGGACGGGCGACCACGAGCACCTGTTCATTTTGGGGAGACACCGAAATTACCCCCTCGCGCTGGAAGCCGCCCTCAAGATCAAAGAGGTGAGCTACATGCACGCCGAGGGGTTTGCGGCCGGTGAGCTAAAGCATGGCGTCATCGCGTTAGTCACACCGGGGACTCCTTGCTTCATTCTTGCGCCCGACAGCGACTTTCGCCGCGAGGCCCTCGCGGCCGCCGCCGAAGTGCGCGCGCGCGGAGCCTTCACCGTCGGATTCTCCCCAGAAGACAACGCAGACTTTGACATAACAATCAAGACCACAGACTTCGCGTCCGCTCCGTATGAGATTGCGGGCGCATCGCAGCTCCTCGCATACCGGTTAGCCCTGTTACGGGGCTGTGACCCGGACAAGCCGCGCAATTTGGCTAAGAGCGTCACGGTCAGATAGGCGATCCGTCCGTTGCACCGCCGGGTGGAGCTGGGGAGGGGCAAGGGGCGCTCAACTGACCGCGTCTTCCTCCCCACCCGATAGGGAAGAGCATAGAGGCACATGGCTTCGGCGACGACCTCGCGGTGTACATGGCCGTTTTCATTGCCCTCGTCACGCCGTGCTAGAGTGGCAATGGCAATGAAGGTCGAACACTACCTGCGCGTGCAGGATCTCCCCGAGCTGCGAGAGCCAGTCTTACTGACCGCCTTCTCGGGATGGAATGACGCTGCGCGCGTGGCGACGTCTGCTCTGCTCGCACTTTGCCGGCTCGACGGCGTCCTGCGGTTCGCGGACATACGCTCGGAAGAGTTCTTTGTGTTCACGGAGACGCGTCCCACCATTTCGCTGGATCCCGCCGGACAGCGCAGCGTCCAGTGGCCCGCAAATCGTTTCTTTTCATACACGGTGCCATCTGCTGACCACGATGTCGTCCTGCTGATCGGAACGGAGCCGCAGCTGAAGTGGGAGACCTTCTGCAGGGTGATTCTGTCCATGGCAGAGCGTCTTGGCGTGTCCAGTCTCATCACGCTTGGCGGACTACTTGCGGACGTACCGCATACTCTGACCCCCAGACTGACGGGCTTTGCCAGTGATCGCTCGCTCGTGCCACAGCTGGAAAAGTTGGACGTATCTCTATCTTCGTATGAAGGTCCAACCGGCATCGTCGGTGCGCTTCACGACACATGGCGATACACGAACAGACCGGCCTTCAGCCTGTGGGGCAACGTGCCGCACTATATTTCGGCGTCGCCCAATCCACAGATAAGCCTGGCTCTACTTCAACGGGTTTCCGGTCTTCTCGGCACCCCGCTCCCGGTCGAGACGCTCGAGTCCGAGGCAAAAAAGTTTCGAGCGGACATCGATGAAGCCGTTGCCCAGAATCCCGAGGCGTTGGAGTATGTTCGTCAACTGGAGGCGCAGTATGCCAGCGACGCCGCCAAGGAAAATACGCCGGAGCTTCTGAGCGACCTGGAGCAGTTTCTCCGCAGTCGGAGGCCGAAGTCGGACGAATAGATAACAGTTCTAACGCGCTCCCGATCGCTGCATCAGAGCCATGATCTCGGGGGTGAGACTGCGAGATCGCGCCCGCTGTCGGGTAATTTCCACCTGGCTAGGGCGGACCTGCGAGTCCGCCAAGACAACACCGTCCGACGGCGTCACGGGGACTCCGATGAGACGCTCTAAGGTCGGTGCGATGTCCGTCAGCCGCGCTGGATAGTGCGACAGCAGGCCATGACGGACCCCGATCCCGGACACGATGAGCGGTATGTGCTGGTCATCCCATTGCGGCCCTAAATGACCGGCCAGCCAGTGATAGCCGCGAACGACGCGATCGCCGGTGGTGATGTGAGGAGCGTAAAAGACCAGGACGTTCGGACCCTCGGCGGACGCATCTGTGTCCGCAAGCGATCGCATGGCGCTTCGCATGGCTGCGGGTAGATCGGAGCGGGTGTAGGCGGGAAGGTACCGCCAGGCGCCCATGCTGAAAACGCGGTAGTAGCTGCCATCGATGGCCTGTCCCGCCAGGCGCGGTATGTCGAGCGCCACTGTCTTCGCCCTCCATCCCTCGCGAATGCCAATCGCCGCTGCGGTGTCGGCCTCCAAATACACTTTGGTCGCGCCTGCCAGGGCTATGGCCCTGTCCAGAATGGAAAAGGGCAGACGCGTGTCGATACGGCTCATACCGTGATCCGCGGTAACCACGAACACCGTCCGGCGCAGGATTCCCGCCTTCCGGTATCCAGCCAAAATGCGGCCCAGGTCGGAGTCAAACCCACGCATCAGTGTGGCCATGGTTTGGTCCCGCGCACCTGAGAAGTGACCCATGACGTCCGTCTCGGGAAGGTTGATCATGAGCAAGCGGGGGAAGGCCACCCGGCGGAAAGCCCAGAGGGCGTAGCTGGTGGTCCAATGGTTTTCCTGACCCAAGCTCCATTGCTGCACGGCCGCGGCTTCACTACCGTGCGGATTCGGTATCGGATGGTCCCAATGGGGATTGTCAATTGCCCCCGGGGGCGGCAGGTGACCGCGGACCGCCTGAGCCACCCATCGACCGTGATATATCAGCGCACAGAGGATGTAGTCCGCGTCAGCCGTCCCCATGGCCTCCGCTGCATAACACTTGTGGCCGCTCACGGCGACGATGCGCGCGGAGCGGTCCACCGATTTGATGGCGGCGGCGATGGAAGGGACGTGATGCTCGGCCATGATGGCGTCGAGCGCCCCGTTCTGAACTGCCTGGTTGTCGGTTGGGCGAGTCACGGCGTGCGTCACCGGATTCTGCCACCAGAAGCCCTCGATGCCGTGTCGCCGAGGGAAGACACCGGTCCCGATGGTGGCATGGGAGGGAGGAGTGTTGGCAATTTCCTGTCCCACGAATGCTCTGTCGTACACGACGCCGTTGTGAACGAGCCACCGGAGGTTCGGCATCGCGGTCAAATCGAGGTAATCTGGACGCGCGCCATCCAGAACGAGGACGACGGCATATCGGTCCAGATGTCGTGAGCTGGCACGGTTTCCGCTCGGCAGCTGCAACCATGGGAGCGTCCAGACGAGAGCGATCAGCGCGCCCCTCTTCACGCGGACCTATCCATTGGCTGCATGCGGGTAGAGGGCCGCGACCGCGGCGCTCACACTGCGATAACAGTGAGCCACTCGGGGCGGAGTCGGACCCAGGCGACGAAAGACAGTGATATCGCGGTCCGGGTAGCGCCAGTCATGAGGACTTGCATCGATCGAGAATGTCAGGCCCAAAAACGCAGGCTCATAGTGGACGCGCTCGGCCACGCGAAACCGTTGGGGGTTGGCGAGCGAAGCTCGAAACCGTTGAACGCTGGACGCCGAGAACCTGGGGTGCTCTTCCACATCATAGCCGTCCGTGAGGACGTACCGAACCGACCCAGCTATCCAGTTTGCGCGAAACTGCGTAAAGCACGGCGGGTAGCCGAGGCTCGACGTAAAGTAAGGAAGATTTATGAGCCCGTTGGGGAGCTGCTCGTACGCGAGGAGCGAGCGGGTAGCGACGTTATGCTGTACCCAGTCGGTCACAACAAGTCGCGACTCGGGACGCGAAAAGAGACTCGCATACGCGCTGTCGTAGACGACGGTGTACAGGATGGCCACGAGTGCCGCGGCTGCGGCGAGGGAGCGCAACGGTCGGTGCCTCGTCGTTACCAGGCTCCAGGCAACCCCACCGGCGAGAATTGCTAATGCCGGCATCAGAGGCAGGCTGTAGCGCATGAATTTGGCCGCGGAAAGGCTGACGACAAGACCGTAGGGAACGATCCACGCCAGCAAAATCAGCTGCGACCGATCGCGGCTTGCCACGGCCCACGCCAGGCCCAATAGAGACCAGATGGTGAAGCAGATGCCCACCCCGTATCCGAGCGGGTAACGGACGACGTAAAGCCAATCCGGTCCATAAGCGTTGAACCTGCCCTGATACTGCGCAGTACTGTCCACGGTGTGTATGAGGACGGTATGGCGCATGGCTGCGGCGAAGGATGGTGAATCCACAATGACGTACGGGTTCGACACGAGGTAGCCGGCAACGACGCAGCCGGAGGCCACGACAAGCCAGCGTCTACGACGATCGGTCATCGAGGCCCAGGTTGCCAGAAGGGGACACAGGAGGAGAGCCATGTGATACTCCGTGCCGACCGCCAGCCCGGCAAGAAGCCCTCCGAGTACCAGCCACTTGCCGCTCTGCATTTTTGCGGCACGAAGTAGGGCCAGGAGCACGAGCGAAACAAGGAGGAGAACCGTGGAGTCAGGGGTGGCGAAGTGCGCCAGCTGGATCGGCAGCGCGCTGGCAGCGAGCACGGCCGCGGCCGCCAGGCCGCTCTCGGAACCGAACGCGGTTCGCCCCGATGCGTAGATGACGGGAACAGCAAGCGTGGACGCGACGGCAGACGTGATCCTGCCGGCAACGACCGAGTGGACAAACTCCGGGTCGGCTCGTGCCCCAAAAACGTCCGATGGCAACAGGGAGAGCACGGGATCGACAACCGCATGGACAGCATAGGCACCATATATGTACATACTGCCCCAGTCAAAAAAGCACCTGCTGGCCGACTGAGGACACGGATCAAGCGTGCCACTCTGTCCAAACCACTTGAAGAGCCAGTACACAACCCACTCGTCTGGATGCGGCCGGCGCGAGATCGAAGCGTCGTGTAGACCCCACGCAAGCCCCCAGAAACGGAACGCGGCTGCAAACGCCACGATTGCCATAAGCGCGACGTAGTGACGTCGACGACGATTCATCGGAACCTACAGGCCCTTGATCAGGACGCCGCGTGCCTCTGAGATGATCTGTCGATTCAAGAGCAAGAGAGCAAGCACGTACACCAGCAGGCCGGTTCCGACGCAGAAGAGCAGCGAGAACGTATCGCCGAGATGCAGTGCCTTGAGGCAGAATAGCTCGACGGCGATGACTGCCACTGCCATGACCGCGGTCGTCATGAGCGGCACGGAAGCCGCCTTCCAAACAGAGCCAAGGGAGACCCCGAGAACGCGTCTTGCGAGGAAAAGCGCCGCCGGGAATTCCAAAATCTGTACGGGTATATAGGTCAATGCGAGGCCGAGGATGCCATGGTGGGCGCCGTAGATCATTGCCGGGATCATAATTGCAAGCTTCACGGAGTTGTATGCCCATACGAGCCACGGCTTCCCAATAGCCTTGTACCCCTCGAAGAATATCGAGAGCATCGTGCGATTGCCGGCGTAGATTGCCAACAAAGACAGCACCAGAAAGGAATCCCGGTAATGCGTCCACTTCTCGCCCAGCAACGGAACGACCACTACCGGCGCGCAGACAGCGAGAAGAGCGGCAGCCGGAAACATGACAAGGCCCAGCTGTTGGATTCCCTTGAGGAGTTTGGTTCTTAGAGCCGCGATGTCGCTCCGCAGACGACTCAAGGTCGGGAACACCATACTGCTGGCGACCAAGGTAAATATGCTGGCGGCGATAAAGGCCAATTTCCACGACGTCGTGTAGAAGCCAATATCCGATTTGTTACGGATTACGCGCCCCCCAACAAAGATGTCGATGTTCTGCGAAAGAAATAAGATAGTCAACCCCGCGCCGATCCACGCTCCGTATTTGAACAAACGCCATGCCAGCTCCGGCACAAGCTGCAGATGCGGGCGGAAAGGATAGACCGCCCAGAGCAATATCGCGCCGACGATGACCGACACCAGCTCGCGTGCTACGAGTGCTCCCGTTCCGAAGCCCCACACAGCAAATAGCACGGCGATGTCACCGGCGGCGATGACCTGCCCCAGCGGAGGTATGGAGCGGGCGCGAAAGTCGAGGTCCCGGAGCAACAGGTAGAAGTGAACAGACCCAATGGAGGCGAAGACATATGCAATGGACAGTAAACGGAAGACACCCTCGATTTCCGGGTGGCCGTAGAAGTCCGCGATTGGCTTGGCCAGCAGCTGGGCCGCGAGAGTAACAATGACCGCGAAGAGCATGTTCAGCGTCCACGCTGTGTTCGCGGCGCTCTTGCTTACCTCCCGCTCGTAGACAAGCGCAGGCCCGGTTCCGAAGTTTCGGAAGTTGTCGAGGAGCTTGTATGGCGCCGTTGCGAGATCGAAGACTCCCGCCACGCCGGGTCCAAGAAAGCGGCGGAGGCCGATGGTGAAAATCGGGCCGAACAGTTTGGGGGTGGCGAGTGCGAAGAGGACCCAAAAGGCTCCCTCTTGACCTGGCAGTCGCCGCAGAATTTGACCCGGGAGAGTGAGCAACCGCGGGGCCGTAATCGGCTGTTCCTGTAGCTCCATGGTCTGCTGCGGTTCGACCGTCATCGCTCTCCTTTCGCTGCGCCAACACATGATAGTAGCTGATAGTCTAGGGCCAGTCAGGGGCTTGACGTGGTTCATGAAGAGTTAAGGACGGGTGCTCACGGTGCTCGTGAGGGAGAATTCGAACCGCGTGAGACCCCAGGACACTAGCCTTCCATACCCGTATCTGCTCGGGGTCAGGGTGGACCGTCTTCGTCTCCCGGATCTCTTGCATCGAGTCCGAACTGCCGTCGTTCACCGGTGCCGGACGACAGTCCTGTATGTCAATGTGCACTGCCTGAATGTGGCCGAACATGACGAAGCGTATCTCTCGACGTTGCTGCGCGCCGACATCGTGTACTGCGACGGGACCGGGGTGCGGCTCGGCGCGCGCCTCGCCGGTCAGAGGATCCCCGAGCGTATGACCGGAGCCGATTGGATTGTTGATCTCTGCAGATTGGCCGTTAGAGAAGATTTCTCTTTTTACCTGTTTGGGGATCGGCCCCTTGTCGTGGATTGCGCTGCTCGTGTCTTGCGGCGGGCTCACCCTGGACTTCGAATCGTGGGAACGTCGCCGGGTTATGATGTGTCCGACCGCGTCGTCCAGGAAATCAATGCGACACAGCCGGACATCTTGTTAGTAGGGATGGGAACTCCTGGTCAGGAACGCTGGATCGCCGTCAATCGGGAAGCGCTGGACGTTCCCGTGGTTTGGGCGGTCGGCGCTCTGTTTGGATTTGTCAGCGGCACCATCCCACGCGGACCTCACTGGATGACGGCGCATGGACTTGAATGGCTCTGCCGGCTCGCGGCTGAGCCACGCAAGCTTTGGCGCCGCTACCTCATAGGGATCCCATACTTTCTGTGGCGCATCGTGAAAACGTACAGGCTCGGATAGCTGGGGACATCGACCCCGGCAATGGGTACTAGCCCTGGTGTAGGGCGTCCGCGAGAATCTTGGCCACCTCAGGTCGCGAAAACTCGGGCGGCGGCAACTGTCCGTCCCGCAACATCTGACGCACCTGTGTTCCACTGAGCGTCACGTGCGCCTCGCTGGGGTGAGGGCACGTTTTCTGCGTGGCCATGTTCCCGCACTCCCGACAGAAGAAAGAGTTTTCAAAGAACAAGGGTTGGATTCCCAGCTCACCTGCCGGAAAGTCCAGGAAGATGTGCTGTGCATCGTACGGCCCGTAGTAGCTGCCCACGCCTGCGTGATCTCGACCCACTATGAAGTGGGTGCAGCCGAAATTCTTGCGTATCAATGCGTGGAAGATTGCCTCGCGGGGTCCCGCGTACCGCATGGCGGCGGGGTTGACCGCGAGCAGCACGCGATTCTGCGGATAGTAGTGTTCCAGGAGCGATTCGTAGGAGCGCATACGAATGGCTGCCGGCACGTCGTCCGACTTGGTTTCGCCGACGAGCGGATGCAGGAGCAGGCCATCGACGATTTCCAGGGCACACTTTTGCAGATACTCGTGCGCTCGGTGCACGGGATTGCGGGTCTGGAAGCCAACGACCGTGCGCCACTCTCTTTTGGCGAATCGTTGTCGGGTCTGGGCAGGCGTTAGTCGAAATCCAGGAAAGGGAGCATCAGGGACCGGCGCGAACATGCGGACTGGTCCGGCGGCGACCCATTCGCTTTCTCCGTATAGCGCCGCCACCCCTGGGTGAGCCTCGTCGGTAGTTCGGTACACGTGTTGCGCCTCGTGCCTCGTGTCGCGAAGAAAGGTCTCCCGTACGTCCATCATCGCCAGAGGAGTGCCGTTGTACGCAAGGGCAACTCGCGCGCCCTGGAGAACTCGCGTTTGGCTTTCCTGCACCGGAAGGGTCACGGGAATGCTCCAGGGAACACCGTTTGCCAGGTGCATCGAGTCAACAACCCGGCGGTAGTCAGCCTCCCCCATGAATCCATCGAGTGGACTATACGCACCAATCGCGATCATTTCTACGTCGGAGAGGGTGCGGGTGCTGAGGGCGACTTGCGGCAGTCCGTGAGACTCTCTGAGCGCTTCTTCCGCCTCCCGTCCCTCCAGGCGGGCATTGACAAGTTGGCCGCCATGCGGGACCGAGCCGTATTGAGTGGCTTCCGCTGTTTGTGTACTCACGGTTTTACAGATACCCCCATCCCTTTAGCTTGTCTTTGATTTGCTGTTCCTCGTCTTCGGACAAATAGCTCTCTTCGCTTTGGCGTTGTAGGTCAAGCTCGACCGACAGGACGTCGCGGCCGCCCTCGGCAAAGAGCTCGGTCAAGACGCGTCCGTCCATGTCCGAGGGGACCGAAAGCCCCATAGCATGTAGGAGTGTCGGCGTCAGATCGACCAGCTTTGCTCCCTGGATCTCCTTGTCCGCGGCTATGCCGGGTCCCCTGGCCAGAAGGATGCCCCACTCGTCGTGCGAGCCCGGCACCTGCCGAAGCTCGTCGTACGGAACCTGGCCCACCAATGGTCCCTGGGCAAACGGTCCCTCCTTGTACAGCTCATGACACCAGACGACGATGTCCGGTGCGCGCTCGACAAAAGGGCCGTGATACAGGTCCTCCCTCTTGTAGATGGCACGGACAACGGTCTCGCCGGTATTCGGATCCCGCAGGCGCGCTACGTCTGTCATGATCTGATCTCGGAGATGCTCGTATTGCTCGGGAGTCACGGTACCTTGCTCCTGGCGGCCCTTAACATTGATGACGATTCCCATCAGTGGCGGGCACTTCATGGGGAAGTGGTAGGCCTGGGTGCGCGAAAAGTCGATGTGTTGCAGGCCTCTCCACATGTGTCGCAGGCCGCCCTGAACCCCTTTCGGCGCGTTCCGCCGCAGGAGCGCGCGGACCTTCGAGGGGATGAGCTTCTGGTTCAAGGCATACATCCGCTCGAGCGGGTTCTTGGCCTGTTCTAGTGGCATGAGTAGGCCCTGCCGCGCAAGCCAGACGTTGAGATTGAGCTGCCGGGGCGGCGTGATGTTGCCTCCATGATCGGATATCACGAATATTGTGTCATCGGGTTCGAGGACGTCGAGCGTCTCGCCGAGCGTCTTGTCAATCTTGCGGTAGAAGTGATTCACGAGGTCGCCCCACTGTTCCGCCTCGGCTGGATCGTATGCCGGCGTCCGTGGGTCCACGAAACCGATGAAAAAGTGATGGACCTCATCCGAGATGCGATGTACGACCATAAACAGATCATGCTCGCGCTTCACCAACTTCGATACGAGGTCGGACAGACGGTCCGTCTGAGCCTCGAGTGTTGCGGCCTGCTGATCCGTCGTCAGCCGGCGGAAGTCCGATTGCTCCGGTACAGCGCTGCCACCCAGCTCGACTCGAAGGTCCGGAGGATAAAACGAGTCGGGCGTGTCACCCGGCGTCGGGAACCCGGATACCATGACCCCGTTGACTGGCCATGCGGGATATGTCATCGGAACTCGGACCGCAGCTACTTTGCCACCCATCTTCCCGACGATGTCGAAAATCGTCTGTCCGGAAAAGTATCGTGAATTGGCGGTGCGACCCACATATGAGTAAGAACGGGCGTCATAGTCCTGGAACATGTAGACGCCGTGTTTTCCCGAGTTCTTTCCCGTCATGAAAGTGACCCAGGCCGCCGCGCTCTGAAATGGGACCGTTGACTTAAGACGCCCATGGGACCCTTCACGCAGCAAGCGCTTGAAGTTTGGCATCTCGCCGGCAGCAACAAGGGGCTCGATAAAGCGCCACGTTGCCCCGTCAAAGCCGATGACGTAGGTCTTATTCATCTATGCTCCCTTCCGCGCGGCCACAGGAGGATAGCAGGTCTCGGGACATCGAGCAGGTTCGAGACGCGTCACGTGAGCATGGACCGGCCGTCCACATCGGGCGGACATGGCAGGTCGAGCAGCTCGCAAGCCGTGGGAAGGACGTCACGAACCGAGGCGGGCCCGGCCCGAAGTCTTCTGCCTCGGACAAAAAGGGTAGCTCTGTCGTAGGTGTGCATACCGACGAGAGCGCCTCGTCCGGTTAGGGCAGTGGCCTCGAGGGTGCCTTTGATGTCGTAGCCGTCCCGCGGCATGACGAGCAGGTCTGGAGCTCGTCCAAACTCGGGCCCCTCGTAGATCTCTTCCCGTCGATACACAATGTCCACCATTGGCGTACCGTCCTCGGGATCGGTCAGGGCTCCCATGCGATGGTGCAGCTCCTGAATCAACGAGGTAGCGTCGGAAGGGGAGACGCTGCCCCCGGGTTCACGTTCGCTCTGATTGATGTAAATGCGTCCCGGGTCGAGAGAGTACGCGCGGCTGGACCTGGCGATCGTGGCCAATCCCCTTTCCCTCCCGGGCAGGAACGACAAGTAGCCCTCATCTTCCAGCCACGCGTTGAGGTACAGCTCCTTCTTGAGAGACGTGAAGCCGTGGTCCGAGAGAATGATGAGGTTATCGTCGTCGTTCAGACAGGCCACAATCTTGCCTACCAGCTGGTCGATTCTCCGGTACGCGTCCAGAAACTGCCCGCCGTGTCGTGGATGGCCCTCTTCCATATAACCCCAGAGGAAGTGGTGCAAACGGTCGGTCTCCATGAAGACCACCATGAATAGGTCCCACGGTTCGGTATGCATGAGACGTAACACGGCCTCTGCGCGCTTGTCCGCCGTCACGTTGAAGTCGTCGATGAACGCGTCGATGCTTTGTCGCGCAACCCATGGATCGGTATCAATGCGGTACCCAATGGACTCGAGAGTGGGCAGGACGGAAAGGGGGAATACGGCTTTGGAAAGGGAGGGTGCAAGGAAGTCGGAGACGACAATGCCGTTGATGCGCTGGGGGGGAAAGCTCAGCGGAACATTGACGGCGATTGCTCGCCGCCCGGCGTCGCTTACCAGCTCCCAGATGGTCCTGGCTCGAACGTGTCTCGCCGTCATGACTTCGATCTGATTCGAGCCCGGCTTGCGATCCACAAACCCGTAGATGCCGTGCTTGCCGGGATTCTTTCCAGTATTGATCGACGTCCAGGCGACCGCGGACACATCGGGAAGAGCACTGTTCATCTCGATGGCGTCTCCGCTCTCGAAGATTCGAGCGAGATTCGGCAGGTCTCCGGACGCAATGAGGCGGCGCAAGAGAGGGAGGGGAGACCCATCGAGGCCCAGGATGAAGAGACGCGCCCCGGACTCGGGCGTCTTGTTGGAGTTCACAGGCACGCGCGATTATCACGATTCCATCGAATAACCGACAAACCGTGGTGGCGCCGGCCCGACCACGGTCAGTTCCATAACGCCTCGATCGGAGCGCGGCAAGCGGCCGGAAACGCTCAATCGAGCCAGGCTGGCTATCATGAGGTGGAGCAACTATCGAGGAGCAGAGTCCACGCGTAGCTGGGGCTCGGACGCAAATGGAGGGGTACATCATGACGACTCGCGTAGGAATCAACGGATTCGGACGTATCGGGCGCCAGGCCTTCAAAATCGCCCTCGGAAACCCCGAGCTGGAAGTTGTGGCAGTGAACGACATCGGCGACGTCGAGAACATGGCGTATCTGTTCAAGCACGATTCCGTCTACCACGGTGAAAAGCAGGATGTTGCGGCCGAGGGCAATACGTTGGTCGTGGACGGCAAGAAGTTCCCGGTTCTCTCTGTCACGGATCCCAAGAAGCTGCCGTGGCACGACCTGAACGTCGATGTCGTGATCGAGTCGACGGGACGGTTCGCGAGCTCGGAACAGGCTGCCGCGCACCTGGAGGCTGGCGCAAAGGCTGTCGTAGTGTCGGCACCAGCAAAAGGGGCACAAACGTTCGTGCTTGGCGTGAACGACTCCGATTACCGGCTCGAGGAGCACCGCGTCCTCTCAAACGCGTCGTGCACGACGAACTCGATTGCGCCTGTGATGGCCATCCTGGATGAGAAGTTCGGCGTACAAAAAGCGTTTTTGACCACCATTCACTCCTATACCGCGGACCAGCGCCTGGTGGACAGTCCGCACTCAGACTTTCGGCGTGGCCGTGCGGCGGCGCACAACATCGTACCTACCTCGACTGGCGCGGCACGTGCCGTTTCCGACGCTCTCCCACAGTTCAAAGGCATCTTCGATGGCGTTGCCCTCAGAGTCCCCACAATCGACGTCTCCATGTCCGATATGACGGTCCTCCTCAAGCGGAAAACGACCGTCGAGGAGATCAACCAAGTCTTCCGAGAAGCAGCGGCCAGCGCCCGGTTCAAGGGGATCCTGGAAGCGACCGATGAGCCTCTTGTCTCGTCAGACTTCATCGGCAATTCGCATTCCTCCATCGTCGACCTCGGCCTTACGCAGGTGGTCGACGGCGACTTCGTGAAGGTGTTCGCATGGTACGACAACGAGTGGGGGTACGCGAACCGGTTGGTGGAAGAAGTCGCCATGGTGGGCAAGGCCGTGCAACGTCAACCAGCGGGGGCGCAAGCCTAGTCCAGCGTGTCAATTCGGGCGGTTTTCATGGGAAGCGATTCATTTTCGCTTCCCGTCTTTTCCCAGCTACTGAATGCAGGCCCTCACCTGCCCCGTCCCGTCGAGACGGTGGCCGTCGTCACTCAGCCGGACCGCCCCGCGGGCCGCGGCAGGAAAGAGATCGTCAACTTCGTGAAGGCCCTGGCTATTGAACACGGGCTGGACGTCCTCCAGCCACAGCGTTTGAGGGACCCGAACGAGCAACTTGCCCTAGCCTCCCTGGGCCCCGATGTGATCGTCGTGGCCTCCTTCGGACAGATCTTGCGGACTTCTTTGCTTGAGCTACCACGATATCGGTGCCTCAATCTCCACCCCTCTCTCCTGCCCCTATACCGTGGACCCTCGCCCGTTGTGGGTCCCTTGCTCGCCGGCGACCGCGTCACCGGGACCTCCTTGATGCTCATGGAGACCGCCATGGATGCCGGCCCTCTTCTCGGGCAGGTACGGACCGAGATCGGTGATGGCGAGACGGCCAGTCACCTTCTGGGCCGCCTTGCTGAGATGAGCGGGGACCTCTTGATCGACCGGCTGCCGGCGTGGATCGACGGCGAGATCGTACCACAGGCCCAAGACGAGGCGAGCGCTACATTCACGTCCAAGATCAGGAAAGAGGATGGCGTGGTGGACTGGACGCTTGACGCCGAGTCAATCGCTCGGAGGGTGCGGGCGTACAATCCCTGGCCGGGAGCCTTCACCCACTGGAACGGCAGACAGCTGCGGATTCTGGAGGCTAGTCCCGGGGCGGGCCGGCTTGCCCCGGGAGTGGTGCGAGGCCTGACTTACTCGCACCTCGTTGTAGGCACGGGCCGGGGCCTGCTCCTGATCTGGCGCTTGCAGATAGCGGGAGGCAAGCCGCTCGATGCGCGGTCCTTCGTTCACGGGCACCCAAGCATTCTTGGCCAGCAGCTACACGTCGAGGCGCCATGGTCATAGGAGTTGCCAGGGTCGTGTTGTACATGCCCGCGTGCCAATCGTTGAAGGACAAGCGCCAAATCGTGAAATCGCTGATCGCACAAGCCCAGAATCACTTTCAGGTAGCGGTTGCAGAAGTTGAGTGCCAGGACCAATGGCAGGTAGGCGTTCTCGGTGTTTCGTGTGTCTCCACGAGCGCGAGTCATGCCGACGAGGTGATCGCTCGAGCCGTCAACTACATCGCGACGAGAAAGGTGGATGCGCAGGTCCTGGAGTATCAGACTGAGGTGGTCCATGCTCTGTGAGGCTCTTTTCGCTTGACAAGTTCAGCGACGGCCAACGGAATCTCGTGCCGCCCACTGATGCTGGACGAGGCTCGTTCTCTTCCGCCCATCCAAAGCGGCTATGTCACCTCGCGAGTTATGCGCCTTCAGATCGCGGACGGAGGAGAGGGCCACACTTGGGAGCTTCGGCCCGTCGACCTGAGCAAGTCACACGAGAAGACGTACGACGATGGGCGGCTCGACGATCTCCTAGAGCTCTATCGGGAGAACGTGCCGGTTGAGTGCATGCACTTCCTGGCGGCGTATGATCCGCGTCCCATCGGCCTCCTGGTCTGGGCGAGGATGACGTGGAACAACACCGTGTGGCTGATAGATATCCGCGTGCGTTCGAACAAACAGCGACGCGGAGTGGGCCGGCGCCTGCTTGGCGAGCTACGGGAGAAGGCCGTCCAGCTCGGCGTGCGCGGGATCTCGGTCGAGACGCAAATCAACAACTATCCCGCGCTGTGCTTCTATCGCAATAACGGATTCAGGATAGCCGGTTTCAACGACAGTCTCTATACCAACAATGATCTTGTTGACCAGGACGTCGCCTGTTTTCTCTTCCAGGCGCTGAACTCGCGGGTCTTGAACGCTCACTGACTCCGAAGCGCCACCTTCATGGCTACCTCGATCGCATGCGCCAGCTCCACGGCGGCCAGGTAAATATGCGTCGGATAAACACGCCCGCCCACACCTGCCGTCTTGTGTGCCGCCTCGAGCGCCTTGAGACCTGCCGTCGTGTGCCGGATCGCCTCTTCCAGCTCCGCCTGCGCGCCGCGCTGCGGCATGATACCGTTCCTCCTGGTCTCATTTTACCGACTGTTGACGGGCGCATTGACGATCGGCTGGTACACTAGAACGCGCAGGAGACCGGGCAATGTGCCGCTTGGAGAGGGCAAATATGGTCACGGAGCAGCGAGAACAGAAGATCACCTACACGACTATGAGCGTCGAGCAGGCGCAGAATTTCCATGCCACGTACGACAGGGCGCTGGCAGAGGTCATGTCCGACCTGGGACGCGAATACCCCGCTTTTATCGGCAACGAGCCAAGCACGACCGCTCGAGAGACTTTTATGAGCGTGAGTCCGGCTGACACTCGAATTCCACTGGGATCCTTCCAGGAGTGTCGCGAGCGCGAGGCCAATGCCGCGGTCGATGCCGCTCGCGCAGCGTACCAAACCTGGTCACACACGCCGTGGAAAGAGCGCGTGACGATCTTGCGGCGGAAT